>NZ_CP018221.1:1916250-2243437 GCF_001890385.1 Tardibacter chloracetimidivorans
CCTTCTGCACAACGGACAACAGAGCCCTTGTGCTCGAAGGTCTTGCCAATTTCATATTGATAGCCGCGACAAGCAAGGTTCTTGTCGAAACCTTTTACGGCTTCGGTGACTTGATTGTCAGGTGACTTGGGTTTGCGGGTTGCCATAGGTGCCTCCTTGTGGGGACACCTTTAATTCGATTATCGAACGTATGTCAATCGAAAATCGAACACTATTGTTTCGAGAGCTATTTTGCGGGTTGCGATGCACCTTGTTCCGCAGGCTTGCAACTCACTCTAACCGCGTCCGCCAAACTCAAATCGCCGCCTCGTATGGCGGCCAACTCCGCGTCCTTGCATTCGCCATAGCGAACCAAAGTGGACACCTCCGCGTAGGTCTGAGCCTGGCTCTTGTCTGCCGCTGCTGCGCGTTCACGGTTAGCGCGCTCTGCGCGGGCACCCGCGATTATAGAATCTGTCATGCCATCGTAATCGATGGGTGGCGGGGTGGTCGTGCAATCCAGCGTCGCCCCTATCGAAGAGCAGCGTGTCGTAGTCTGCGCTGTTGCCGCCGGTGTAGCAGCGCCCCAAGCGAAGGGTTGCGCCGCCAAAACCAGCATTAGATACATCTTAGGAATCATCGTCCTACTCCAAAAAGCCTCTGTAAACCCACTTCGCCACGGGTAGAACGCCCCGCAGCAGAACAGCCAGCGCGGCGGCAATGGATGCGGCGACCGCAAACGGCAAGGCTGCGACTATGGCAACTGGCTCGGCCACCAGCCGCAGGGCTTCGCCTGGCGTCGCGGCGCGCCATTCCTTGTGCACGCAAGGCGCGTGATCCGGCCATAATCGTTTAAACGCATTTTCTAGCTCTCGTTCACTCGACGTGCATGGTTCACTAGTCGCCTCCCACCGGTAATGGACAATGTTGTCCCATAAACCGGGTGCGAGCACGATTACGGCTCCGGTCACCCACACCACAGAGGCGACAAGCCAAAGGCGACCCCACCCTCTGCGGCTCCGCAGATTCAAAGACGCCTCCCATACCAGACCGGCCTACCGAGAATATGAACGCTATCAGCAGGCAATTCATCGGCCGGGTATTTGGAGTTCGACGACGCCACTCTAATAACATCCATCCGACCGACCGAGCGGCTCAAGTTCTTTATAACATAACCGTCGCCATCCCACAGAACGAAAGGGCCTGGCTGCGTCGGGAGGCGGTCCCTCTTATCCACCAGAACTTGATCCTCGTGTTCGAAATCGGGAGCCATGCTATCGCCTCGGGCATTCACCAGAACGAAATCCTGCGCCCGGCCGCGCAGTTGTTCCTCGACCAAGCGCCTCGGCACGAGCGCCTGCTCGTGTTCTTCGTCGGCACTACCTCCGCCGCCCATGCCCGCGTAAGTCGGCAATACATCGACCATCACATATTCGCTCAGTGCTGCTGGCGCGGCGGTATCCGCCTCGTATTCCCGAATAAGCTTGATGAGTGGCGCAATCTCATGCGCCTTCAAGGCTCGCCCTTCACCGGTCGCCCCGAGCAATTTAGACGCTACCGGAGGAGAGCGTCCGATAGCTTCGGCAACACGTTTAGCGGGTACGCCAAGCGCCTTTAAGCGCGCGATAATTTCTGTCGGTTCCATATGGGCATGTTCGATAATCGAACATTAATTGACAAGTTCCTAATTCGAATGATAACAGTTCGATAATCGAACTTCATTCATTCGGAGAGGCGCTATGCGCGACCCTGTTATCTACTTCGGTGGCATTCGGCCAGCCGCGCGGGCACTGCGCGTGCCCGTGTCGACCGTTGCGGGCTGGCAAAAGAATGGCATCCCCTCTTGGCGCTGGCCGCAGATCGACGCCGCGATCCTCGCGGCGGAACAGCTCGAAGGCTTCGAAGAGGTGTCGGTCGGTGGCGACCAGTAGCGGCAAGCTCCACCGCGATGTGCTTGCCCGCGCTCGCGGCATCGCCTCGACGCGGGGTTGCGCGGCGGAGCTGGAGCTCGTCGGCAAGCACCCGAAGGTCGTCATCACTAGGGCCGGGGCGCTCGTCGCCAAGGTGCCCTTCGCCGGTAGTCCGAAGGATGCCGACCAAACCATCAAAATGCTCTCGCGCGACATACGGCGCGTACTGGAGGCCGCATAATGCTCATCGAAGGGGCCGAGAACACGCGCGTCCTCGTTGCGTGCGAGTTCAGCGGTACGGTTCGCGATGCCTTTCTGGAGCGTGGTTTCGATGCCTGGTCGTGCGATCTGCTGCCCGACGATAAGGGCAGCAACCGCCACATGCGCGGTGATGTCCGCAACATGCTCGGTCATGGCTGGCATCTGCTTATCGTGGCGCATCCGCCCTGCACCCGACTCTGCAACAGCGGCGTTCGCTGGCTATCGGTTCCACCGCCCGGCCGCACGGTAGAGGAGATGTGGGCCGAGCTGGATGAAGGCGCTGCGCTCTTCTCTGCGCTATGGAACGCGCCCGTTCCGCACGTCGCTGTCGAAAACCCGGTCATGCACAAGCACGCCAAGGCCCGGATCGTGGACTATCGCGAGCCCTCGCAAAGCGTGCAGCCTTGGCAGTTCGGGCATGGCGAGACGAAACGCACCTGCCTCTGGTTGCGGAACCTGCCGGTGCTCAGCCCCACCAATATCGTTGAGGGACGCACAGCCCGCGTCCATCGCGCGACGGGTTGGGGAAAGGCCGCTGTCACCCGCTGGCGCGAACGCTCGCGGTTCTTCCCCGGTATCGCTGCGGCAATGGCCGACCAGTGGGGCCACCACATCATAAACACGGAGAGGTTGGCCGCATGAGTTACGGCGCATCGCCCGCCGATTGGGCCATTCTCGCTGACGATCTGTGCGGCCCCGGTCTGCTCGAAGACCTGCTGCCCGTGGTGTCCGACCCGACGGTGCCGATCTCCGAACATTCGAAGATGAAGGATGCGGGCAAGACCCCGAGCATCGTCAATGGCTCGGGCAAGATCGCGGGCCTCCCTAAATGGACCGAGGTCAGGACGACAGCGGCACAGGTCGCGCGCTGGTCGAAAGACGCCCGCCTCGGCATCTGCATCCAGACCCGCCGCCTGCGCGGCATCGATATCGATGTGCCGGACCCGGAGCGGGCGCAGGAGATCGAAGATTTCATCACAGCCGAGCTCGGCATGGCTCTGCCCTGCCGGTCCCGCGCGAACAGCGGCAAGCGGCTGCTGGCCGTGTTCGTCGATGGCGAAATCGCCAAGTCGGTCGTCCACATCGACGGCGGCATGGTCGAGTTCCTCGGCAACGGTCAGCAGTTCATCGCAGTCGGCACGCACAGCAGCGGCGTGCCTTATGAATGGAGCAGTGCGGGCAGCGTGCCCGCGCTCTACCCGACCATAGGCGAAGACGTTTACACGGCCCTCAAGGCGCGGATCGCGGAACAGTTCGGCACGGGCGAGGTTCAGGGCGGCGCGCTCCGGCGGCGCGGCGAAGACCTCGACCTGCCAGATGAACGCGCCAAATGGCTCGCGGAAAAGAGCCTCGTGCTCGACCAAGGGCGCGACGGCCAGCTCTTTATCCAATGCCCGTGGAAGGACGGGCACAGCATGGACAGCGGCGAGACTGAGACGGCCTATTTCCCTGCTGGCGGCAAAGGCTATCAGCAGGGCCATTACAAGTGCCTGCACGCTTCCTGCCACGGCCGCACCGATGCCGACTTCGACAATGCGCTCGGCTATTGGCAGAGCGAGATCGAGGTGCTCGGGCCGCCGGTGGGCGAAGACGGCAAGGAGTCGACCGGGGTGCGCGTGCTGGACCCCAAAGACCTTATGGGCCTCGGGCGCGCCGCCATGCGCGGAATGTTCCGCAAGGATGACCGTCACACGCTCGCGCGCAGCGGGGGGCTTTGGTACGAACACAACGGCCCCTGCTATGTGGAGCGTGGGGAAGAAGAGATAAGGGCCGATATCTGGCGCTTCCTCGACGCTGCCAAGAAAGAGGTCACGCACGTTTCGGAGGACGAGGACGAAGGCGGCAAGAAACGGAAGAAGCGGCGCACCTCCATAGAACCGTTCATGCCAACGCAGGCGCAGATCAGCGGCACAATGGACGCGCTGCGCGCTGTTGCCGAAGCGCGCGGCGTAGAAGCGCCGTCGTGGCTCCCCGGTGCGAACGGGCCAGACCCAAAGGAAATCGTATCCCTTGCCGACGGGCTGCTGCACATCCCGACACGCAAACTAACGCCGCACACGCCGGGCTATTTCTGTGTCAACACGCTACCCTTCGCATGGGGGGACGGCGACCGCGAGCCGGTTGAGTGGCTGAAATTCCTGCACGCCCTCTGGCCCGACGATGCCGAGGCCATCGGCGTGTTGCAGGAGATGTTCGGATACCTGCTCACCCCTGACACCAGCCAGCAGAAGATGTTCCTCATCGTCGGCCCCAAGCGGTCGGGCAAGGGCACCATAGGCCGGGTCATAAATGCGCTTATAGGGCGCGAAAACGTCGCTTCGCCGACGCTGGCGTCGATGACATCCAACTTCGGGTTCCAGCCGCTTATAGGCAAGCTCGTCGCCCTGATACCCGATGCGCGCGTCGGCGGAGGCGTGAACACACAGGCCATCGTCGAGAAGCTGCTGATGCTTTCGGGCGAGGACAGCATCACGGTCGACCGCAAGAACCAGACGGCGTGGACAGGGCAGCTCGCGGCCCGCGTGGTCATGCTGACCAACGAGGTGCCCCGCCTAGGCGACGCATCGGGGGCGCTTCCGGGGCGCTTCATAACCCTGTCCATGTTCAATTCGTTCTTCGGGCGAGAAGACCTCGGCCTGACCTCCCGCCTCCTCGCCGAGCTGCCAGCGATATTCAGATGGGCGCTCGATGGGCGGGACAGGCTCAAGGCGCGCGGTTATTTCGTCCAGCCCGCCAGCGGTCTCGACGACGCCGAGGAAATGTATGAACTCGGCAATCCAATGGCAGTGTTCGTGAAAGAGTGCTGCGAAATCGACCCGGAAGCGGTCGAACTGGTCGCGGACCTCTACGAGGTGTGGCGGGGATGGTGCGCATCGAACGGCCACCATCCCGGCGCGTCGAACAGTTTCAGCCGCGCGCTTGGCGTGGCGTTCCCGAAATTGAAACGGGTAAAACCAGCGGCAGGACACGGTGCCCAAGCACGCGGCATGGGCGGAATACGCATAAAAAAGCGTGTTCGCGAGCAAATGCTCATGCTTTGACTACAGATAGGACAGATAGGACAGGCCATATTCCGCGCATATAGATAAGGAAAATGAACATGCAAAAAATTACACATAAGGAGGAGCACACAGATACACGCACATATAAGGCAGTGGGAGATAAACCCGTCATATCTGTCCTATCTGTAATCACGGCACTGAGGGCGGAGCGCGAGCTGCCCTGCACCCTCCGGCGTTTCTCCGACGGCGCAACGGGCACCCGCCCTGCTGCCGGTTGGCGCGAGGCGCACGTCTTTGGTGGCGTTTACGCTCTCTCCGACCCTGACGGCAGAGTGCGGTACATCGGCAGCGCAACGGACATCGGCCGTCGTTTCGTAACGCACCTGAAATGCCGCGATAATGCCAAGGTCGGCAGCGGCACGCAGGCCCGCAAGCGTTGGATGTTCGCGCTGCTTGGCGCGGGGCATCAACCCCGCCTTTGGCTGCTGGAGCGCATCGACGATCCGGGGGCGATGCGCATCGCGGAAAGTCGTTGGATAGCGGAAGCGCAGGCGGTCGGTGAGGCCGACCTGAACATCCGCGCATGACACAGTTGGAGGCAGCGCGATGAGCGATGATATCATCGACCTCAAAGGCACCCGGCTCATAGGTGTCAGCGAGCACGGTATCCCGGTCGGCGAGGAGCACCCCCGCGCCAAGCTCACCGACGATGCGGTCGAGCAGATCAGGCAGCTATGCGAGCAGGGAACTCCGCAGCGGGCGGTCGCCCGAATGTTCGGTATCAGCAAGGGCGCGGTGTCGGATATAGTCTCGTTCCGCAGGCGCGCCGCCTACCCGGTGGGCTGGCGGCGCGTCCGCATCAAGATGAACGGCCGGGCGCTCATAGGTCCGGTATGTGTGAGCACCGAGGAGGATAACGACAATGGCGACCCCGAAGTCTCCGCGTGAACGCGCCGCGCGTGCGCTGTGCCGCAAGGATGGGCACCCCGAGAATATCATGTTCGAGGGCAGGCCGATGTGGGAGAGCTATCTCGATGTGGTTGACGTGGTGCTCGAAGCCGCTGCGGAGCCGGGCGCGATGAGCGCGGAGGAGGTTCGAGAAGTCGCGGCTAATATCGCAGCGCAGTGGAAGTCATCTTTACGGCCGGGGACAGAAGCACGCCTACTAGGTCATCAGGAGGCCGCTCGTTGGATAGCGGCAGCGATCCGCGCGATGCCGCTGACGAAATAGCTCGCCCGCCCGCATAGGCCCCCTCTGCACGCAGTAATTTGCGTGCATGACCGTCAAAAGGACACCTGAAAAAGAGATCGCCTTTTTGGCCGCGCTCGCGTCGACGTGCAGCGTCGCCAAGGCGTGCAAGGCTGCGGGCATCGAGAGCCGCAACACTGTTTACACGTGGCGTGCCGAAGACCCCGACTTTGCCCGCCGGTGGGAAGAAGCCAAAAAGCTCGGCGCGGATGTTCTCGAAGACGAAGCCGTGCGCCGGGCGCATGACGGCACCGAAGAGCCGGTCTTCTATCAGGGTGAAGCGACAGGCACGATCCAGCGTTACAGCGACACGCTGCTCATCTTCCTGCTGAAAGGCGCAAAGCCCGATGTTTACAAGGATCGCGTCGCGGCCGAGCACAGCGGCCCCAACGGTGGGCCGATAGAGGTTGACGACGCTGCGGCGCTTGATCGTGTAAACGCGATCCTCTCCAACATCGCGCCGCCCAAGGACGATATCTCGGACCTCTGCTGATGGCCGAGCTCCGCGTCATCACAGCCGAGCCGGTCACAGCCGATACGGTTGTCGTTCTTGAAACGATGTTGGAGCGCGCCCGTAAAGGCGAACTATCCAGCGTCGCCATCGCCGCAGTGACGCGCGACGGGGCCGCCACGACCACATGGTCTGCGCTCCCTTCGGCTCCCGCGATCCTTGGCGCGCTCCAGATACTCTCGGCCCGAATTATCGCGCGGTTCGTGTGATGCGTCAGGTCACGCCCGAGCAGTGGGCTGCGATGACACCAGCGCAGCGGCGCGAGCTCGTCGCTCTCGTCTCACGCTTCGAACGTCCGTGGTATCCGCTCAAGGGGCCGCAGACGATGGCCTATGAGAGCAAGGCCGACATCATCGGCTTTGGGGGCGCGGCCGGCGGCGGCAAGACCGATCTCGCCTGCGGCAAGTCGATAACGCACCACCAGAAGATCATGGCGCTGCGCCGCGTCGGCACCGAGCTGACCGGTATCCTCGACCGCTTCACCGAGCTGTTCGGAAACCGCGACGGCTACAACGGCAAGGACAATATCTGGCGCACGCGCCGCTTCGACGGCAAGCCGCTCCAGATCGAGTTCGGCGCGGTCCCGATCCTCGGCGACGAGAAGAAGTTTCAGGGCCGCCCGCACGATCTGCTCATCTTCGACGAAGCGGCCAATTTCCTTGAGATACAGGTCCGCTTCCTGCTCGGCTGGCTGCGCTCGGTCGACCCGACGCAGAAGTGCCAGGCTCTCCTCACGTTCAACCCGCCGACCTCGGCCGAGGGGCGTTGGATCATCAGTTTCTTTGCTCCTTGGCTCGACAAGAAGTTCCCGAACCCGGCCCTGCCGGGCGAGCTGCGCTACGCGGCGATGGTGCCCGACGCGCAGGGCGGGTCGAAAGACGTTTGGGTCGACGGCCCCGAGCCGTTCGTGCTCGTTGATGGCGAGCCCTGCTACGATTTCGACCCGGCCGACTATGCGCCGACCGAGATCATCACACCCAAATCGCGAACCTTCATCCCGTCGCGGATCACCGACAACCCACACCTATTCGGGACTGGCTATATGTCGACGCTCCAAGCACTCCCCGAACCGTTGCGCAGCCAGATGCTCAACGGTGATTTCGCCGCTGGCATGGAAGACGACCCGTGGCAGGTCATCCCGACCGCATGGGTGGAGGCCGCGATGGCGCGCTGGAAAGAGCACGCCGTCAAGCCGCCGATGGACAGCCTTGGCGTTGACGTGGCGCGGGGCGGCAAGGACAACACGACCATCGCCCGGCTGCACGGCAACTGGTTCGACAAGACGCTGCTCCATCCCGGCACGCAGACTCCCGACGGCCCGGCGGTGGCGGGGCTCGTCATTGCTTCCATGCGCGATCAGGCACCCATCCACATCGACGTGATCGGCGTCGGGGCCTCTCCATATGACTTTCTCATCAGCGCGCACCAGCAGGTCATCGGCGTGAACGTCAGCGAGACCGCGCGCGGCACCGACAAGTCCGGCCGCCTCTCTTTCCCCAACATGCGATCCGAGTTGTGGTGGAAGTTCCGCGAGTGGCTGGACCCGGCCAACAACACCGGCGCGGCGCTGCCCAACGAACCCGAACTGCTGGCGGAGCTGACCGCGCCAAAATGGTCGCTGCAAGGGCCGAAGATTGTGGTGGAGAGCCGCGAGCAGATCATTGCACGCATTGGCCGATCTCCGGATCGCGCATCGGCGTACATCCTTGCTCTTGTCCGCACGCCGAAGCTGCCCAAGGAGCTCCGCCCGCATAGCTCGAAACCGAAAGACTACGATCCCTACGCCTAGAGCTAGGAGACCATGCCTTGTGTGACCCCGTTACCGCCCTTGTCGTAGGTGCCGCTGCCGCCACCGTCGGCACTGGTGCTGCGATCTATCAGGGAGCACAGGCACAGAAGGCGCAGAAGAAGGCCGCACGGCGGGCCGAGGCCGAGGCCGCTGCAACGAAGGCAGCGAACGACCGGGCAGTAAACGCCGCAAACCAGAAAAGCCCGAATATCGGTTCTCTTTTCGCGTCCAGCTCCGGTGCTGCCTCAAGCGGCATTGGCTCCACCATGCTCACCGGTGCGCAGGGTGCCAGCGTGGACAGTTCGCTCCTCGGCCGCTCAACGCTGTTGGGCCAGTAATCCATGGCCGCCACCCCCCGGCATCTCCAGCTATCGCGATGGGAGCAGCTCAAGACCGAGCGTTCCTCATGGCTTTCGCATTGGCAGGAGCTTTCCACCTATATCCAGCCGCGCATGGGGCGCTTTCTCGTCACTGACCGCAACCGTGGCGAGCGTCGCCACAACAATATCTACGACAGCACCGCGACCCGCGCGCATCGCATCCTCGGCGCGGGCATGTTGTCGGGCGCGACCAGTCCCGCGCGGCCTTGGCTGCGCATGACGACGGCTGACCCCGACCTGGCCAAGCACCACTCCGCGCGTGCCTGGCTCGATGATGTCGGCAAGCTGATCCTTGAAGTGTTCTCTCGCTCGAACACCTACCGCGCTTTTCAGATGATGTACGAGGAGCTCGGCCTGTTCGGCACGGGCGCGTCGCTCGTCATGCCGAGCTTTGCGACGGTGCAGCACCACCACCCGATGACGGCCGGGCAATACGCGCTCGCGACCGATTGGGATGGCCGTGTAAACACCTTCTACCGAGAGTTTCAGATGCAGGTCGCCCCGCTCGTTGCAGAGTTCGGACTGGAGAACTGCACGCTCGGCACGCAGGGCCTCTATCAGCGCGGGTCGCTCGACCAGTGGATTACGATCTACCACGCCATCGAGCCGCGATCAGACCGCGATCCATCGCGCCGCGATGCGCTCAATATGGCGTACCGCTCCTGCTATTTCGAGGCGGGCTCCACGCCGAACAAGTATTTGCGCGAAAGCGGAATGCGCGAGTTCCGCGTGCTAGCTCCGCGCTGGCACGTCACCGCCAACGACACCTATGGCGCATCACCGGCGATGGAAGCCCTTGGCGACGTGAAGCAGCTCCAGCACGAGCAGCTCCGCAAGGCGCAGGCCATCGACTACCAGACCAAACCGCCCATTGCCCTGCCGACCTCGGCGAAGGGCCAAGAGGTCAATATGATGCCGGGCGGCGTCAGCTATTACGACACCACGGGCGGCGTGCCTGGCGGTGCTCGCTCGCTGTTCGATGCCCGGCTCGACCTGAACTATCTGCTGCAAGATATTCAGGACGTGCGTGGGCGCATTAACTCGGCCTTCTTCGCCGACCTCTTCATGATGATTTCGCAGCTCGACACGACGGGCCGCACTGCTACCGAAATCGCCGAACGCCACGAGGAAAAGCTCCTCATGCTCGGCCCGGTGCTGGAGCGGCTTCACAACGAGATGCTCGAACCACAGATCGCGCTTACCTTCTCCGATCTGCTCGAAGCGGGAGCTTTGCCGCCGCCGCCGCCCGAGATGGACAAGCAGCCGATCCGCGTCGAGTTCGTCTCGATGCTGGCACAGGCGCAGCGTGCCGTGGGCACCGCAGCGGTCGACAGGTTCGTCTCGAACCTCGGCGTGGTCGCGCAGTTCAAGCCCGACGTGCTCGACAAGTTCAACGGCGACAAGTGGGTCGATGCCTATAGCGATAGCCTCGGGGTCGACCCCGATCTGATCGTCGCTGACAAGGAGGTCGCACTCATCCGCCAGCAACGCGCCGAGGCGCAGCAGCGTGCCGAACAGGCGGCGCAGATGGAGCAGATGGCCGGAGCCGCGAACAAACTCGGCAACGCCCCCACCCAAGCCGGGGGCTCGAACGCGCTCACCGACATCATGAACATGTTCTCGGGCTATAACTCGCCCTCAGCGGAGTCCTACTAATGGCCCTCGTCGATCTCACCAAAGTCCAGCCGGACCACAACCGTCCCTGCTGCGAGCCCGACATCTACGGTCTCTGCATCAGTCTCAACGACGAACAGGCCAAGGCTCTTGGCATCACGTCCGCCCCTGAGGTGGGCACGCCGGTCGGCATCAACGCCGCCGCTGTCGTGCGCCGCGTCTCGACCGAAATCGACCACGCCGGGGCCGAGCGGAAGGAAATCTACCTCCAGCTCCAGATCACGCACATGGAACTGGTTGCCCCGCCCAAAAGCAGCGACGCAGCCACGGCCCTTTACGGCGAATAACATGGCGCAAAAAGCTCTGAGCGACGCGCAATGCGCGGAGGCGCTGGCCGCTGTTGCGGAACACGGCACTGTCAGCGCGGCGGCTACAGCCTTGGGCATTTCACGAAGCGCGCTGCAAAACCGACTCAGGGTTGCAGCAGCACGCGGTCACGCCCCCGGCCACTTCGACAGTGGCGTCGCCCCTGGCTACCGGATGGGCAAGGTTACTATCCAGCGCAATGCCCATGGTGACGTTGAACGCGTGTGGGAACGTCAGCACCCGGATAACGATGCCTTCGACGCGGCCTTCGGCGCGCTTGTCGAGGAGCTGCCGCGCCTTGCCCCTGTCTCCGCACCGGCCTCCGGCAATGCCGATTTGCTGAACGTTTACACGCTAACAGACTGCCACGTCGGCATGTTGGCCTGGCACCGCGAGGGCGGCGCTGATTGGGATTTGCGGATAGCTGAACGGCTGTTGGCGGATAGTTTCACAGCCATGATGGCCGGTGCGCCGCGCGCGCAAACGGCCATCGTCAACCAGCTCGGTGATTTCCTGCATTTCGATGGACTGTCGGCGGTCACGCCGACGAGCGGCCATCTGCTCGATGCTGACGGCCGCTTCGGCAAGATGGTCGAAACAGCTATCCGCGTGCTCCGCCGGGTCGTCGATGCGGCCCTTGCACAACATGAACGCGTCCATCTCATCATGGCCGAGGGCAACCACGATCTCGCCTCTTCGGTGTGGCTACGAAAGATGTTCGCGGCCCTCTACGAGAATGAACCGCGTCTGACTGTCGACGATAGCGAGCTGCCCTACTACGCCTACCAGCACGGCGAGACGATGCTCGCGTTCCACCACGGGCATCTCAGCAAAAACGCTGCGCTTCCGGGGCTATTCGCTGCGCAGTTTCCGAGAATGTGGGGCACGACCACCAAGCGATACGCGCATTGCGGGCACCGCCACCATGTTGAGGAGAAGGAGCACGCGGGCATGACCGTGGTGCAGCACGCTACGCTAGCGGCACGCGACGCCTACGCGGCGCGCGGTGGCTGGATAAGCGAACGGCAGGCGCAGTCGATCACCTACCACACGCTGTTCGGCAAGGTGGCGACCAACATTGTCACCCCGGAAATGCTCGCGGCCTGACCCCGCCCGCATACCCCTGTCGGTCGTGGCTTATCGTCCCCGGCAATGAGTGATTTCGACCCCTTCGACATTCAGGGGCAGGAACAGGACGATGCGGCCCGCGCCGCCCGAGCCGAGCTCCTCGCCTCCACCGAAGCCGGAGATGTCAAATGGCTCATGGCCGACCTTCGGGGCCGCCGCATGGTGCGACGGCTGCTTGAGCAGGCAGGCGTGTTCCGGTCCTCGTTCAATGGCGAGGCGCTCGGCACCGCCTTCCGCGAAGGCGAGCGCAACATCGGTTTGAGGCTTCTGGCTCTCGTCACCGAGCACGCGCCCGAAAGGCTGGTCGATGTGCTGACTGGCAAGGATCAAAATGGCTGACGCCGTGAACTCCGCTGACACCGTGGCCGAAGGCGCTCCCGCGCCCGGTGAGGACAGCACGCTCCTGACGGGCGCTGAGACCGCAGGCGAACCGAAAGCCCCCGGCTCGGGCGAAGGTGAAAGCGCGCCCGGCTCGGGCGAAGGTGAAAAAGAACCCGGTGCCGGTGAGGGCGAGAAAGCCCCCGGCGAGGGTGAAGGTGAAAAGGCACCTGCTGGTGCCCCCGAAGCCTATGAGGATTTTACCGCGCCCGATGGTGTGACGCTCGACGCCGAAGTGCTCGACGAGTTCAAAGCCTTCGCCAAGGAGCACAATCTCCCGCAGGCCGAGGCGCAGAAGTACGTCGATACGGCCATCAAGCTACAGGAAAAATGGTCGCAAGCGCAGGCTGATGCCATCGTCGAAATCCGTGGTGACTGGCTCAAGTCCAGCCAGACCGACAAGGAGTTCGGCGGCGACAAACTCGAAACCAGCCTGGCAACCGCGAAACGCGGACTTGAAGCCTATGGCTCGAAGGAGCTCGCGAGCTTCCTCGACGAGACCGGCCTCGGCAACCACCCCGAGATCATCCGCTTGCTCGTGAAAGCGGGCGCAACAGTTTCCGAAGATCGCTTCGTCGCCGGTGGCGGAGCGGCCCATGGGGCGCGTGATCTTGCGTCCCGCCTCTACCCGGCAACAGCCAGCTAAGGAGTAACGACAATGGCCGTTCTTTCCGCCGGACAGCTCACCCTCGCCGATCACGCCAAGCGGTTCGATCCGAATGGCAGCATTGCGGCGGTCGGCGAGCTGCTCTCGCAGACCAACGAAATCCTTGAAGATGCCGTGTTCATCGAGGGCAACCTGCCCACGGGACACCGCACCACGATCCGCACCGGCTTGCCGACGGTCTATTGGCGCGCACTGAACCAAGGCGTGCCCCCGAGCAAGTCGACCACGGCACAGGTCGATGAAGCCTGCGGTATGCTTGAAGCCCGCTCGCACATCGACAGCAAGTTGGCGCAGCTCAACGGCAACACCGCCGCCTTCCGGCTGTCGGAAGATGTCGCGTTCATCGAAGCGATGAACCAGACGCAGGCGTCGACGCTGTTTTACGGCAACCCCGGCACCGATCCGAAGCAGTACCTCGGCCTTGCGCCGCGTTACAGCTCGCTGTCCGCTGGCAATGCCGACAACATCATCAACGGACAGGGCGCGGGTTCGGACAACACCTCGATCTATCTCGTGGTGTGGGGCGAAAACACCGTCTTCTGCCCCTTCCCGAAGGGGTCGCAGGCCGGTCTTTCGCATCGCGACCTCGGCGAAGAGAGCGTGTCTGACGGCAACGGCGGCTTCTATCAGGCCCTCCGCACCCTCTACCAGTGGGATAACGGGCTGGTCGTGAAGGACTGGCGCTACGTCGTCCGCATCGCGAACATCGACGTGTCCAACCTCGTCGGCGAAAGCTCTGCGGCCGATGTCATCAAGCTGATGGCGAAGGCGCTGGACCGCATCCCGAACCTGAACATGGGCCGCGCTGCGTTCTACATGAACCGCACCGTGCATTCGATGCTGCGCATCCAGGCGATGACCAAGGCGTCGAGCGTCCTCGCCCCGGTCAAGGGTCTGAACCAGTTCGGCAACTCGACCACGTGGACCGAGTTCGACGGCGTGCCGCTCCGCAAGACCGACGGCATCCTCAACACCGAAGCCCTCGTCTCCTAAGGCGCGGGAGGGAAAGGAAACCCAAATGGCTATCTTTGACGCACTCCTGACCTTCTCGACTGCGCAGGCCGTGACCGCCACGGCCGTCGGCACCGATAAGGTCGACCTGTCGCAGAAGCGCGACATTGGCGAAGGTGAAAACCTCTACGTGCTGTTCACGGTCACCGAGGCGGCCACCGCCGCCGGTGCCGCCACGGTCGACTTCCAAGTCGTCGTGGACGACGACAGCGCGCTCGGTTCGCCCATCGTGGTCGGCACCAGCGGACCTATCGGCAAAGCCGATCTGGTCATCGGCAAGCAGATCGCCGTGCGGATCAACCCGCAGCTCGCCTCGAAGGGCGAGCGGTATCTCGGCGTCAACTACGTCGTCGCGACCGGCCCGCTCACCGCAGGCAAGTTCTCCGCTGGCGTCGTCCACGGCGTGCAGGACGGCAAGAAATTCTACCCGTCGGGCTACACCGTCGGCAGCTAAGGAGCCTGAACTGTGGCGAAATACCGCGTTCTCAAGAAATCCTTCATCGGCAACACGATTGTCGAGGAAGGCGCAATCGTCGACTTCAACGGCCAGCCCGGTTCGAACCTCGAAGCCATCGAGGAGACCAAGGCCAAGCCCGAACCGAAAGCGAAGACCGAACCGCTGGCCTGACCCCCGGCGGACTTCGGAGATGATTGGTAAGGGGGCCGCGTGCCCCCTTCCTTTTAGGGAGCGGCCTCGTGGCATCCGAGATTGATATTGCCAACCTCGCGCTCGCGCACCTCGGCGATGATGCCTCGGTGGCGAGCATCGATCCGCCCGAAGGGTCGCCGCAGGCCGGGCATTGCGCCCGTTTCTATCCTATCGCCCGCGACAGTCTCCTTGAATTGCACACGTGGTCTTTCGCGACCACTACCGCGCCGCTGGCACCGTTGTCGGTAACCGTCGACGGCTACGGCTTTGCTTACGCGCTTCCCAACAAGTGCCTGCGCCCCCTCAAGGTTTACGAGCCTGGCGGCCGGTTCACCGAACCGTCGGCCGAGTTCGAAATCGAGATAGACACCAACGGGGCGTCGATCCTGCTGACCGATGTACCCGATGCAATCCTACGTCATGTGCTGCGCATCTCCGACCCCGGCCGGTTCTCGCCGCTGTTCGTCGAGACGCTTTCGTGGCTGCTCGCATCAATGGTCGCTGGCCCGCTGGTGAAGGGAGAGAGCGGTGTCAACGCCGCGAAGACCTGCTGGCAGACCTTCCTCGCACGGCTGGCCGACGCGACTGAAAGCGATGCGAACAAGGCCGTCGCGCGGCTCGACCCCAAAGCTCCTTGGGTAGTGGGGCGCTGATGACGGACCTGCGCACCTATGCACGCTCCTTCGCCGGTGGAGAGGTCACGCCTGAGTTCTTCGGCCGCATAGACGACGTGAAGAACCAGACGGGGCTCCGAACCTGCCGCAACTTCATCGTGAAGCCACACGGGCCAGCTACCAACCGGGGCGGGCTCATGATGGTGCGCAAGGTGAAGAACCCGGCCGTCAAGACACGGGTCATCCCGTTCGTTTTCGCCACGGACCAAAGCCTCGTGATCGAGCTCGGCGCGGGCTACTTCCGGTTCCATACGCAGGGCGGCACCATCCTCTCCGGCGGTGTTCCCTATGAGGTCGCCAACCCATATGCAGAGAGTGACCTCGCTGGCGTTAAGTTTGTCCAGTCGAACGATGTCGTCACGCTGGTGCATCCGAACCACCCACCGGCCGAATTGAAGCGCCTCGGCACAACGAACTGGACGTATTCGACGATCTCCTTTGCCTCTCCGCTTGCTCCTCCGACCGGCGTAGCGGCGACCGCGACCCCGGCCACCACAACCCCCGGCACGCCGACCCTGCAATCTTACACGGTCACCGCAGTTTCCGGGCAGGATGAGAGCGCGCCAGCGGCCAACAGCCTCTCCGGCTCGGTGACGTTGACCGGCATCACGAAGGCGAACCCCGGCGTGTTCAGCGCCACGTCCTTTACCGATCCCGGCTTTACCGTGGGTGACAAGGTTTATGTGTCCGGCGTCGGGGGGATGAGCGAGGTCAACGGCAATTACTACCTGATAAACTCTTACAGTTTCACGCCCCCCGGTGGTGGAGAGTTCCCCACGCCCGGCATTGTGTCGATGACGCTCAAAGATGTGAGCACGGGGACGCCTTTGAATACCTCCAGTTTCAGCACGTATTCTGGCGGCGGCACCGTGGCGCTGGTGGGCGCGGCCCGGTGTTCTAACAATCTGTTCGATACCGGTGCCTATAATACGATTTCATGGGCGGCCGTTACGGGCGCAAAGCGGTACAATGTCTATAAGCTTTCGAATGGCCTCTATGGGTTCATCGGCCAGACTGAGAACCTTTCGTTCACGGACGACAATATAGCGGCCGATCTGTCACGTACTCCGCCTATCTCAGAGACGTTCTTTGGCTCGGCCAACAACTACCCTTCGACTGTGGGATATTTTGAGCAGCGTCGCTGTTTTGCAAACTCCGACATGCAACCTGCCAATTTTTGGGCGACACGTTCGGGCACGGAGAGCAATCTCTCGTATTCGATCCCGACCCGCGACGACGACAGCATAAGGTTCCGCATCGCTGCGCGTGAACGCAGCGCGATCCGGCACATAGTTCCTATGGCCGACCTCATCCTGTTGTCTGAAAGCGCGGAGTGGCGGGTGACCCCGGCAAGCGGCGAGGTGCTTACCCCTGACGTGTCGGTGCGCGCGCAGAGCTTTATCGGGGCGGGTGCGGCGCAGCCCGTCATCGTGAACAACAACCTCTTGTTCTCTGCCGCGCGCGGTGGACACATCAGGGAACTGGCGTTCAACTGGCAAGCGGGCGGCTATATCACCGGCGACACAAGTTTGCGCGCTCCCCACCTGTTCGACGGCGCGGCAGTCCTCGAACTCGCTTATGCAAAGGCACCCGTCCCGACGGTGTGGGCGGTCTCTACTACCGGCAAGCTGCTCGGCCTCACCTATGTGCCCGAACAGGAAGTGGGGGCCTGGCACCGGCATGACACCACGGACGGCGCTTTCGAGAGTATATGTGCTGTGCCCGAAGGGGATGCCGACGTTCTCTATGCTGTTGTTGCCCGCACGACTTCGCTCGGGACAGAAAGGTTCGTGGAGCGGATGGCTCCGCGCCAGTCGACGGACGACGCCACTGGGTTCTTCGTCGATTTCGGTGCGACCTATTCGGGCGCGCCGGTTGATGAGATCAGCGGCCTTGATTGGCTTGAGGGCAAGACGGTCGCCATCCTGACGGACGGGGCCGTGCATCCGAAACGCACTGTCGTCGGGGGCGCGATCTCACTGGATATTCCGGCGAGCCTTGTCCACGTAGGGCTTGAGATCGAAGCCGACATAGAGACCCTGCCACTCGCCTTCGAAGCGCAAGGATATGGTCAGGGCCGCCCGAAGAACGTGAGCGAGGTCTGGCTCCGCGTCTTCGCGTCGCGCGGCATATTCGCGGGACCGAGCTTCGATAAGCTCACCGAGCACAAGCCACGCACCACCGAGGTTTACGGTGCCCCGCCGAACTTTATCACCGATGAAATCCGGCTCGCGATAACACCAACGTGGAGCAACGACGGCAAGGTGTGCCTGCGCCATAGCGATCCTCTGCCTTTCACGCTGGTATCGATGACCTTGGGGCTCTCCGCCGGTGGCTGATCTCGTCTTTCGCCCGGTGCGCAAGGAGGACGCCGCCGCGCTTGCCGCGAATCTTCGGCCGAGCGATGAGGCCGAAATTGTGGCGGCGGCGGGCGCAGCACCCGTCATCACGATTGCGCGCTCGCTCGCACTTTCGACTTACGCCACGGCGGTTGACCGCGATGGCGAATTGATGGCCTTGTACGGTGTCGCCCCCCTCTCATTGCTTGGCGATGTCGGCACACCCTGGCTTCTCGCCACGCCGCAGCTCGCGCGCCATGCGCGCCCGCTTACCCGCACAGCCCGTCAGTATGTTGTGGATGCTCTGCGCTTCTATCCTGTTCTCCAGAACTACGTGGATGTGCGGAACACGGCGAGTATCCGCTTTCTGTCGCGGCTCGGGTTCACCCTCTTCGACCCCGAACCCTACGGCGCAGCAGGTCTCCCGTTCAGGAAATTTGAAATGCGGAGAGTGTAAACGCCATGTGCAACGCCGGTGCCGCATCGCTGGTTACGCAGGGTGCGGGTGCGGTAAGCTCGGCAGCAGGCGCGATCTTCGGTGCATCGAGCCAGCGCACAGCACTTGGCCTCCAAGCCCGCTTTGCTGATATCAACGCTGGCATGGCGATGGACGACGCACGCGCCGTTCTCCAGCGCGGCGAGTTCGAGGAACAGCGTTCGCGCCTCCAGACCGCACAGCTCAAATCAAGCCAGCGCGCCACAATGGGCGCAAACGGTGTCGACATGAGCGAAGGCTCACCGCTCGACCGGCTGGTCTCAACCGATTATCTCGGCGAAGTCGACGCCAACACCATCCGCCAGAACGCCGCGCGCGAGGCGGCTGGCTACCGGAGCCGGGCTAGCGGCTACCGCAGCGATGCCATCATGGCGCGCGGCGCGCGCTCCGGCATCAGCCCCTTTCTCTCCGGCGCAACTTCACTGCTTGGCTCGGCGGGCAAGATCGGAAAAGAGTGGTACGCGCTCGATAAGGAAGGCGCATTCGACCGAAAGCCCGGCAGCAAGCGTCTCGGATACAATTTCTCGGGCGCTGACGACCGGGTATTCGGCTGATGGCGCGCGTTCCCACCCAAGATAATTTTCAGGTCGCGCCGTCCGGCCCTACGGGCGCGCGGTTCGATCCTCCCTCGACCGCAGGAATGGACGCGCCAGCGCGCCAGCTCCAGCAGTTCGGACAGGCAACTGAACAGCTCGGTGGTGCAATGGCCGATATCGCCATCGACGCCGCGCGGGAGGCCAACCAGCTCCGTGTGCTCGAAGCGGAAAACGAAGCGCGCCAGGCAATTCTAGATCTGACTTACGATCCGCAGCAGGGCTATACGCAGGCCAAGGGCCGCGATGTCATGTTCCGGGACAGCGGAAAGCCGCTCGCCGACGAATACGACGGCAAGCTGCGCGAACGCTTCGATCAGATAGGCAGCGGCCTTTCAAACGACGCTCAGCGCCAGATGTTCGAACAGCAGGCGATGCGGCTGCGGTCCAGCTTTGCTGCGCAGACCACGCAATATGAGGCGGCAGAATATCGGGGCTATCAGCAGTCAGTCGTCAAGGGCACCGCCGATCTCTCAGTTGAGACCATAGCGCGTAATGCTCGCAACTTCGATGTGATCGACGATGAGCTGAACAACCGGCTCGCACCGAGCATCCATCAGCTCGGGCGGATGCAAGGGCTCTCGGGCAACGAGATCACCGCACTCTCCAATGTCGCCAAGTCCCGCGCGCTTGTCGGCGCGATTTCGTCGGCCATCGATAGCGAGGACATCACCACCGCGTCGGCACTGTTCGACCGCTATGGCAGCGACTTGCAAGAAGCTGACCGGGTGAAGGTCGAAGGGGTCATCCGCCGGGAGACGCAGGGCCGCGTCGTCATGGGCGCGGTCGACGCGGCGATGGGCGATGCGCAGGCCGTGGAAGGCCACGGTATGCCGGTTATCGGTGGGCGCGTGACTTCGCGCTTCGGTGAGAAGCGCGGTAACGAAGTGCACAACGGCGTCGACATAGCGGTGCCGGTCGGCACGCCGGTGCGCGCACCGGCGGGCGGCGAAGTCGTGAAGGTTTGGGAGGACGCCAGCAACGGCAAAGCTGTGCGCATCCGCTTCCCCGATGGCTCCGTCGGCGGGTTCGCACACCTGTCCGACCAGAAAGTGAAGGTCGGCGACAAGGTGGCGGCCGGGCAGGTCTTCGCCCTCTCCGGCAATACGGGCCGCTCGACCGGGCCGCACCTCCATTACAAGCTGGAAAAGGACGGCCGCGCGGTCGATCCGCTCGCGCCTGGCAGCGCCACAACGAAGCCCGCGACGCTGGAGGACGCTTGGGCGCAAACCCGTGCCCGCCTTCCCGCAGATGCGTCGACCGATCTCATCAAAGCAGCCCGCTCGGAGCTCGCCGCGCGGTGGCAGATGAAGGAAGCCTCCGACCGCGACCGCGAAGATAAGGCGATGACAGGTGTTTACACGGCACTTATCCAGAACGGCGGCGACATCGCGGCCCTGCCCGCGCGCGTCCGCGCCGCTATCCCAGCCGACAAATACGATAGCGCGATCAGCTTCGCAAACACGATCCGAACCAGCGGGGACCAGACTGACGAAGTGGCATACGCAACGCTTGCCTCGTCACCGGAGCTGCTTTCTTCGCTTTCCGATAGCCAGTTCCTCTCGCTGCGCCCGAAGCTGTCGCAGAGCGACTTCAAGCATTTCGCCAACCAGCGCGCCGAATTGCGCGGCGGTGGCACGAAAAACGCACCCGGCTCGCTCAACAACGCGGCGATCAAGCGCACCGTCGACACCCGGCTGTCGTCGCTTGGCATCGATCCTTTACCGAAGACCGATGACACAGCCGCGATGGCCCGCGTGGGCGCGGTTCGCCGCTTTGTGAACAACGCAATTGCCGAGGAACAGCAGCGCACCGGCAAACAGATGAACGATGTTGAAGTCGAGCAATTCATCGACCGGCAGTTCACCCGTGCGGTGCCGATGCGCAATTCGCTGTGGGGCACGGCCCAACCGGCCCGCCCACGGTTGAGCCTCGGCGTCGACGAGATCAGCGACGACACCCGCGCGCAGATCGAGGGCACCCTCAAATCGCGCGGCGTGCCGATCACCGACGACAGCATCCTTTCCATGTATTACGCGATGGGGGAATAATTGGCCCGTTCCGCTGACCAAGCCGCCGATCTCCTGTTCGGTTCTCCGGCGCAGGATGCGCGGGCGGCCTCGATGGCAGTTGTCGGCATCAACCCCGACTCTGACGCCGACCTCCAGCGCAAGGCGCAATCTCTCGGTATCCCCATCGAAAGCGCGCGTCGCGACCCGCAAGGCTTCGAGCAACGGGTGCGCGAGACGAACACCGATTGGGATGAGATGGCGCGGACGCGCCCCATAACTACCCGGTTGATGGGCAGCGCCAGTAAGGCAGCAATAGCGCAGGACGACGTTGCCAATATGGCAGAGCTCGAACGTAAGTTCGGCTCGATACGCGCGCAGCGCCAGCCCGAGCCCGGCATCGGGAGCTATATCCGTGGGCTGGCAACATCCACGGTAGAGAGTTTCCGGCAGATACGCGCGGGCATCGGCATGATGGCTGATGACTTGATTGGCGATATGCTTCCCGGATTTACGCCACGCCAGCAGCGAGCGGCGGGTATGCGCACGAGGTCTGAGCTAGACTATTTGCGCTCGGCCGGGCGCACCGAAGCCTCTACTCCCGCATTCGAGAGTGGCACGGCTTCGGCTGTTTACGGGGGGTTGCAGAGCCTTCTTCAAACAGCGCCGTCCGTTGCATTGACGTTCGCCAACCCCGTCCTTGGCCTCACTGCTATGGGGGCGCAGACGCAGGCTCCCGCCTATGCAAAATACCGTTCGCGCGGGGCAACGCCTGGCGAGGCTACGTTGGGTTCAGTTGGCGAAGGCGGCGTTGAGGTTGCGACCGAAATGCTCCCCATGAGCTTTCTGGTTTCACGTTTCGGCAAAGCCGGAGCCGGTGAGTTCCTGACCGGCCTTGTTGGACGCGAGCTCCCCTCCGAACAGGTCGCCACTTTTGTTCAGGATGCCATCGACACGGCAGTTGCCAATCCCGATAAGACGTGGGCAGATTTCTGGCGCGAACGACCGGATGCCGCGTACAACACCGCTGTTGCGACGCTTGTTCAGTCAGGCGTTATGGGCGGGCTACACACCGTCGGGACGCGGTTGCGCAAGAATGAAGCGCGCGCAGCGCAAGCCGAAGCTGACAGGCAGACGATTGCCGATCTCGGGCAGCTCGCTGCTGCATCCAAGGTCCGCCAGCGCGATGCTGCCACCTTTCGCGATTTCATCGAACAGGCCGCCGAGGGCTCGCCGGTCGAAGACATCTATGTCAATCCGCAGACTTTGGGCGAGGTGCTCAACCAGTCCGGTCTCGATGAGACGCAGCAGGCCGCAGCCCTTGAGATGCTCGGCCCGCGTGTAACCGAAGCGATGCAGGCCGGAACCGATGTCCGCATTCCGGTGGCGGATTTCACAACGCTGCTGGCGGGCACCCCCGCAGGCGAGGCGCTGCTCGACCACATCAAGACCGACCCGAACGGCATGACCAAGGCCGAGGCCGACGAGTTCATGTCGTCCAAGGGCGAACAACTCCAGAAGGAAATCGACGACGCGCTCACCGCGCAGTCGCAGGAGACCGAGCGCGAAGCCTCCGCGAATGTCGTGCGCGACCGCGTGCTCGAACAGCTCGGCCAGGCGAACCGCTTCACCCCGGCGGTCAATGAGCGGTACGCGGAACTCCACGGCGCGTTCTACTCGGCGATGGCCGCCCGCCTCGGCACCACCGCCGAGGAACTCTACGAGCGTTTCCCGGTGCGCGTGCAGGCGACAGCACCGACGGGTGATGCGTTGGAGCAGGCGGCTTCGCTCCCGGTGGAGGTACGCGTTCAACAGCAACGAATGTTGGAGGATGCGCGCCGGGTTGCGTCTGCCGCCGGGCTCCCCTTGGATTTTATAGATGACGTGTATGTCGTGGGAAGCCGAGCATCTGGCAAATCGCATGATAACAGCGACTATGATTTCGTTGTGCGTTTCACCGGAGATATCAACAACCCTGCGGTGCTCAAGGGGTGGGATGCGCTCGCGGAACACTTCAAAGATACAGATACGGTGCTCGTTAATGGGCGGCAGCACAAGGCAGACATTTTCGTAACCGATGAGCTTTACAGCGGGCAAGCAGCCGTCGGGTCGCAATCGTTCGCGCAGTCTCCCGCCTGGGTGTCTGGTATTGACGCCGCCCTCTCGGGCAAGCGCACTATCGGCTTCCTCGATATGGGCGGCACGCCGTCTGTGCTCGTCGATATGGGCCTGCCCGCCGCGCCTCTCGTGATCGGACGCGCGAAGATCGCCACTATCAGGGACAAGCACCGCGTTCCGGCCGAGGTGTTCCACAACCTTCCCGAGCTGCTTGCTGATCCGCTTGCCGTGTTCCCATCGGCTGATCCAAACCACGCGAGCACGCTCATTGCGCAACTCGACGCGCGCGACATCGAGGGCAACCCGATAATCGCGGCGATCATGCCGGACACTGGCAAAGGCAACAATGTTGTTCTGAGCGCCTATGGCAAGGAACGACACGGCAGCAAGACCGGCGACGATATCGTTGCGCGTATGATCGCGGCCGAGGAGCGCAAGGGGAACAAGGTTTATAAGCGGGAAGCCTCACCGGGACGTTATTCTGGTCCAATTCCAGACATTAGCCCGGCGAGGCAGAAAAAGCCTATACTCTCGTTGCGGTCGAAAGACAAGCTGGATCAGGAAGCGCGCGGCGCATACAGCCCAAGCACCGACACTATAACGCTACTCGCCAGCGCCGATCTGTCCACTTTCCTCCACGAGAGCGGACATTTCTTCCTCGAAGTTATGCACCGCCTGGCGTCCAGCCCTGATGCGCCGCAGGGTGTGAAGGACGATTTCGGCGGGCTGCTCGACTGGTTCGGCGTTGACGCCGAGACATGGAACGGCATGTCGCTGGAGGAGAAGCGCGAGCATCATGAGAAGTTCGCGCGCGGCTTCGAGGCGTATCTCTATACCGGCAAAGCCCCTGCCGTCCGCTTGCAGAACATCTTCCGCGCCTTCCGCGCGTGGCTCGTTGCGGTCTATCGCCGGGCGGCAAACCTCAACGTCACAGTCTCGCCATCGGTGCGCGGTGTCATGGACCGGATGCTCGCATCTGCTGACGAGATCGCGGAGGCGGAGAACGCCCGGTCAATGATGCCGTTGTTCGAGAACCGCGAACAGTCCGGCATGACCGAGGACCAGTGGCGCGACTATCAGCGCACCGGTGAGCAGGCGACCGCCGAGGCGACCGAAGAGCTCGAAGCCCGCTCGTTGCGCGATATGCGCTGGCTCAACAATGCGCGGGGCCGCGAGGTCAACCGGTTGAAGCGCGAGGCCGACGCAGTGCGCAAAGCGGTGCGCCAGCAGGTCGCTGCCGAAGTTGCGGCGGAACCCGTCTATGCGGCGCGGCTCTACCTGACGCGCGGCCTCATCAACGGTGATAAAGCCGAGGGGCCGCACCGTCTCGCGCTGCCCGAGCTGCCCGAGCTGGAGGCCATGTACGGCGATACACCCGCTTTCCGCTCGATCCGCGACGCGCTCGGCTCCGGCGGCTACGGCATGGTGTCGCGCGAAAACGGCGTCCACCCGGAGCAGGTCGCCGAGCTCTTCGGCTTCTCCTCTGCGGATCACATGATCCGCGAGCTGATGGCGGCCGAGCCGATGAACGAAAAAATTGAGGGTCTGGTCGAGAAGCGCCTGCTCGAAGAGCACGGCGATTTGACCGACCCGCAGAGCATTGACGAAGCCGCCGACCGCGCGATCCACAACGAGGCCCGCGCGCGGTTCGTCGCCGCCGAGCTCTCCGCGTTGTCGCGCGCCTCTGGAAAGCCGAAGACGCTCGCCACAGCGGCGCGGCAGTTTGCGCGCGCCACAATCGACCGGCTGCGTTACCGCGATATCCGGCCTGCTATGTACGAGGCCGCTGCTGCCCGAGCAGCACGCGCCGCGCAGAAAGCTATGGCTGACGGCAATCTCACCGCCGCAGCATCGGAGAAGCGCAACCAGCTCATCAACACCTACGCGGCGCGCGAAGCGATCCGCGCCCGCGAAGATGTCGAGAAGATGGTCGACTATTTCCGCAGGTTCGACCGCCCCGGCGCGGCAAAGTCGATCGATCCGTCATATCTTGAACAAATCCACGGACTGCTCGAAGCCGTGGACCTCAAACGGTCGACGACCCTCCGCGCAATCGACCGCAAGGCGAGCCTCGCCGAGTGGATCGAAAAGCAGCGCGAACTTGGCTTCGAACCGATCATTCCCGACGAGCTTGTCGGCCAGCTCCAGAAGCGCAGCTATAAGGAGATGACGGTCGAGGAGCTTCGCGGCCTGCGCGACGCAATCCAGAACATTGAGCACCTCGGCCGCCTCAAGACCCGGCTGCTCACCGCGAAGAAGGATCGCGATTTCGGCCAGGCGGTTGACCGCGCCGTCAATGCGATCCGAGGAAACGCTGTCACCACGCGCGAGCAGGAGCTCGAACACGGCGGGTGGATCAAATCATTGAAGCGCGGTGCGCTCGACTTCCTCGCCATGCACCGCAAGTTCGCGAGCGTCATCCGACAGATGGACGGTTTCAAGGACGGCGGGCCGCTGTGGGAGCTGTTCATCCGCCCGATGAATGAGGCGGGGGACCGCGAGGCGGCGATGCGCGCCGATGCCACCCGCCGCATTGCCGAAATCCTCAAGCCGCTCTCCGGCTGGACGCAGAAAGAGTTCGTTCCCGCCATCGGCGCATCGCTCTCACTCGAAGGGCGCATGGCGATTGCTCTGAACATGGGCAACAGCATCAACCGCGAGCGCGTGCTCATGGGCGACAAATGGAGCGCCGACCAGCTTGACGCCATCGCCTCGACGCTGACGGCGGAGCAGTGGGGCGTCGTCCAGCAGCTATGGGATTTCGTCAACTCCTATTGGCCGGATGTCGAAACCAAGGAGCGCCGCGTCACGGGCGTCGCCCCGGAGAAGGTCGACGCGGAGCCGCTGCGCGTCACCACGTCCGACGGCCAGACGCTTGACCTGCGCGGCGGCTATTACCCGATCAAGTACGACGCCGAGCGGTCGACGCAGGCCGAAGCCCATGGCATTGCGGAGTTCGTCGCCAACGGGCTTCGCGGCGCGTACACGCGCGCTACCACCCGGCGCGGGCATACCAAAGAGCGTGTAAACACTGTCAAACGTCCCGTGCGGAAAGACCTTGGCGTGTTGACGCAGCATGTCACCGAGGTCGTGCACGATCTAGCGTGGCATGAATATCTGATCGATGCCAACCGGCTGCTGCGCGCCAAGCCCATCGACGGCGCGATCCGCGATCACTACGGCCCGGAAACTTTGCGTGCGTTCCGTAAGGTGCTCGAAGACATGGCCGCCGGTGATGTGCCCGCCGCTAACAGCTTTGAGCGCGGCTTGAACTACCTCCGCACCGGTGTGACGGTAGCGGGCATGGGCTGGAGCGTAACCACGGCGCTGATGCAGCCGCTTGGGCTGTCGCAGTCTATAAAGCGCATCGGCCCCAAATGGGTCGGCCGTGGGCTCTCCCGCTGGCTCGGCGACGCAGCCCGCATGGAGAGCACCCTCACGTGGATACGCGAGCAGAGCCCGTTCATGACGCAGCGCGCGGCCACGCAGCAGCGGGAGATCAGCGAAATCCGCAACACGGTGAGCGACGCCAACCCCTATCGGCGGATGGTGCAGGAGAGCTTCTTCATCTTCATCGCCAAACTCCAGCTCATCGCTGACGTGCCCACATGGGTCGGCCAGTACGAGAAATCTATCGCAGCCGGTGAAGATCACGAGCGCGCGGTTGCGCTCGCCGATCAAGCGGTGCTCGACAGCCAGGGTGGCGGACAGATCAAAGACCTTGCCGGTATCCAGCGCGGCGGGCCGCTCCAGAAATTGTGGACGAACTTCTACAGCTACTTCTCCGTCACCTATAACCTCGCTGCCGAAAGCATCGGCGAGACCCGCCTCGTCGGGCCGAGCCGCCTGCCTCTGCTCGCCGCTGATATGCTGTTGCTTTCGATCCTGCCCGCGACACTCTCCACGCTGATCCTGTCCGCGCTGCGCGGCGACGGCGATGACCCCGAGGAACTGGCCGAAGAGATTATCAAGTCGAACCTCTCCTACATGTTCGGAATGATGGTGGGGCTGCGCGAGATCGGCTCGATTATCCAATCGGACGGCAGGGCGTCGGCTCCGGCGGGCATCATCATGCAGCAGGCCGCCGCCTTCTATAAGCAGGCATCGCAGGGCGAACTCGACGAGGCGTTCTGGAAAGCAACCAACCGTCTCGGTGGCATCCTGTTCCACTATCCGGCGGCGCAAATCCAGCGCACCACCCTCGGGTTCAAGGCCCTGTCGGAAGGCAAGACGCACAACCCGCTGGCGCTTTTGCTCGGCCCACCGCCGAAGAAATAACGGCACAGGCCGCCCGCTTACCTCTTTCCTATTCGGTCATGGTCTTTTGCCATGACGATCACCACGACATCCCGGCAGGCTGGCCCGTTTGCGGGCACTGGAAATGCTGCGGCTCTGCCGTTCGCGTTCAAGGTCTTCGCGGCGAGCGACATCGATGCGCGGAGGACTATCGACGGTGTAGAAGTCGAACTCGTTCAAGGGGTCGACTATACGGTCACCCTGAACGCCGACCAAGATGCGACCCCCGGTGGCATCGTCAACATAGTTGCCTCGGCTTATCCAGTCGGTGCGGATGTCTATATTACTTCCACCGTCGCCGCCACGCAGGGTACGAGCATCACAAGCCAGTCGGCCTTTTATCCCAAGGTCGTCGAGAACGCATTCGATCGTCTCACCATTCTGATCCAGCAGCTCAAAGGTGGCGTTTCGCGCGCGCTATTGCTGCCGATTGGTGAAAACAATCTCGTTCTTCCAACCATTACGAAGCGCGCCGGTAAGTACCTAGGGTTCGGCACAAACGGCGAGTTGCTCGCAATCGACACGTCGGCCACACCGCCGTTCACCGTGGATGATGCAGCGCAGATCAGCAGCGATGTCAGCGTATTGCAAGACATCCTCAATAAGCTCCAGTTCCTCGGTGACGATACCGGATCGGTCACGCGCACGCTCAACTCGGTTCTGGCTGATCGCGTCAGCGTGAAGTCGTTCGGTGCCATTGGCGACGGCGCGCTGCATCCCCTTTCCGAGCGGTTCGGTTCCCTTGCAGCGGCGCAGGCGGTCTATCCGCACGCCACCGCGCTCACCGATAGCATCGATTGGGCGGCCGGTCAGGCCGCGCTCAACACCAACCGGCGTGTCTGGTGGCCGCATGGCGACTACCGGATGAACAAGACGCTCAACGGCGGTTACCATTGCCACCTTGAGGGCGAAGTCGGCGCGGCCCGCACGAAGCTGTACAACACCGCCGGGCTCCCGGTGCTCAAGCACGCAGCGACCAACGAATACAGCACAATCGAGAACCTGACGTTCGACGGCACCGGAGCAACCGGTATCGTCGGCAACAACGGCTACGTCGAATATATCTCTACGCTGACGCTGCGGAACTGCCATTTCACTAAGGATTTGGCCGTCTGCCTCGACGCGAACTTCATTTATCTCCAGGCGCACAACTGCACGTTCGGTTACTTCGGCACGACCGCGCACGCGACACACCGGCACGTAAAATCGATATTCAACGGAGGACTGTTCACCAACCTCAACAAGATGGTGAACTGCAAATTCTTCAACGGCGCGGCCACCGTCGCCTCTATCGAGATCAATGCCGGAACGATGTGGCGCTTCGAAGAGTGTGATTGGACGCTTTGCGGGCGCATCCTGCTGGCGACGAACGTCTCGGGGCTGATCGTAGAGAACTGCTATTCCGAGCAGTGCGCACATTCGGTCTCGCTGTTCGAGCTGGTCACGAACCGCACCCGCGCTGAAATCCGAGGGGGGAGCCATACCAACGGCGGGCACACCGGTGCGTTTGTGAGGTACACCAACGATGCGTCGGTGCTCCTCGATACAGTCGACATTGTACTATCGGCGACCGCCTTCGTCCTGACCAACTCGGGGACAGGGAGCCACAGCCTCGACGGGCGGCGCGCGACGGCCAAGAACTGCCGGTATCAGGGCAACCCGTCAGACCCGCTTGTCGCCAATCTGGACGACGTGCGGGAAGGCGTCTCGCGCACGTGGACCCCGACGCAGAGCGGCTTCACAATCACAGGCACCGTCACGCTCTCCGGTGAGTTTTCGCTGATCGGCAACACGGTGTTCTTCGCCATAAAAGCGACGCCGAGCGGTGGGGGCACGATAGCGAACGGCGCTGCGGGGACAGCATATTTCAACCTCCCGCCGGGGCTCACGCCGCGCGCGCAGACCGCCGCTCCGGGCGTCGATGAGGTGGGCAACACCGGTTTCGGTGCTGGCTTGGTGCACGTGAACGGCCGCTACTACCCCGTCGGTTTCGCGGCGCAGAGCGGCAACATCCTTTTCTCGGGTTTCTATTTCATATGAGGGCGCTTCGATGGACGTTGCTGCGATAATCACTGCTCTTTGCGGCACCCTTCTTCCCATCGGCGGCGGCATAGCCTTTGTATGGAACAAGGTGTCGTCGCGCTTCGAAGCCATCGAAGCAAAGCTCGATGCCTGCGAGCAGCGGGACAAGGCGAACGCAGAACGCCGGGCGGTGCAGGCCACGGCCATTGATCTGATGCTGGACGAGCTCCAGCGCATCGCGCCGATGAGCGCGGTGTTGGCGCATGTGCGCTCACTGGTCGACAAGCTTAAGGCCGACACCCATGAACATTGAGGCCGAGCTCGAAGAGCTGCTCAAGCGGGAGGGCGGTTACGTCAACCACCCGGCGGATCGTGGCGGACCTACCAACTTCGGCATAACGCAGGCCGTAGCTCGCGCCACTGGCTATGCGGGCGATATGCGAAACCTGCCGCGCGAAACCGCTAAGGCGATATACCGCAAGCAGTATTGGACCGCACCGGGCTTCGACCGGATCGACCGCCTGGCTCCCGCCGTCGCGGCCGAGCTGTTCGACACCGGGGTGAACATGGGCACCGGCGTCGCGGCGCGGTTCCTCCAGCGGGCGCTCAACACCTTCTCCGGCGGTCTGGTGGTCGACGGGCAGATCGGGCAGAAGACCCTTGATGCGCTCTCTGCCTTCCTGCTCAAGCGCGGCAACCGGGGGCACCTTAATCTGGTCAAGGTGCTGAACGGCTTTCAGGTCGAACGGTACGCCGAGATCGTCGAGAAGAACCCAAGTCAGCGCGCATTCTTCTACGGCTGGATCGACGCGAGGGTCGCGTGATCGCGCTACCCATCAGCCCCAAACTCATTGGCGTCGGGCTGCTCGTCGCCGCCCTCGGCGTGCAGACATATCGACTGCACGACATGACCGCCAAGCGCGACGCCGCTGTCGCCGCGAAGAAGCTTCAAATTGCGGCATATCGCGAGGCCGCTGTGCGCGTCACGCTGCGCCATCAAGAAGCCGCGCGCCAAACCGAGCAGGAACAGCAAAGGATAAGCACCGATGCGAGCACTGATTATCAGCAGCGCCTTGCTGCTGTGCGCCTGCGGGCCAAAGCCGCAGCCGATACCCGTAGCGCCGGAGCAGCCCATCTGCCCGGCGTTCCCGACGCCACCGGCGGACCTGATGGTGCCGCCTGTCAGGCTGGACTTTCTCCCGCCGACGCGCTGACCGCCACCGAACAGGCGATCCAGCTCGACGCGCTCCAGAAATGGGTGCGCAAGCAACAGGCCGTGGGAAAAGTCGTGGACAAATTAGGGGAATGAAGGGGAACGCAGGGTTATAGAAGCGCGCATTTCCGCGCTTTTCACGCCCCTCGTTTCCCCCTACTACCCCTCGAAACGGGTTCGAGTCCCGTAGGGGTCACCATCGGCGCTTCCCAAGAGGCGCCAGAAGATGCCATAAATGGCTGTTTTCTGCGGGTTTTATGTGGTATAGTGATCCCATTCAGGGCGGCTGGCTACCACTACATACCAGCGTATCGATGGTATATCTGATGGTAGGTCGCCGCTCCCCATGTGGGAGATACCATCATGGCTTTGACCGCCGTAGCCATCAGGAACGCCAAAGGGCGTGCCAAACCTTACAAGCTGAGCGATAGCGACGGCCTGTATCTTCTCGTTTCGCCGAACGGGGCGCGCTACTGGCGGATGAACTATCGCCGCTTCGGCAAGCAAAAGACGCTGTCGTTCGGCGTCTATCCGGACACCGGCCTCGCCGAGGCCCGCGAACAGCGTGACGCAGCCCGCAAAGTTCTGGCGCGCGGGGAAGATCCCGGCGAGCGGATCAAGCTGGACCGCATCGCCGCAACCGTCGCGGCCTCCAACAGCTTCAAGGCCGTCGCAGACGAATGGCTGGAGAAGGTTGAGCGCGAGGGCCGCTCGGCGGTCACCATGAAGAAGCTGCGCTGGCTGCTCGACTTCATCAACACCTCGATCGGCAAGCGCCCTATCGCCTCGATCTCCGCACAGGAGCTGCTGGTGATGCTCCGAAAAATGGAAGGCAAGGGACGCTACGAGACGGCAAAGCGGCTGCGCAGCACATGCAGCCAGATATTTCGCTACGCCATCGCCACGGCGCGCGCCGAGCGCGACGTGGCCGCCGACCTGCGCGGGGCACTCATCGCTCCCCAGCCTGTCCACCGGGCAGCGATCACCGGTGCCGAGGGGGCGGGCGGCTTACTGCGCGCCATCGAAACGTTCGAGGGGCATGTTAATACCAAGGCGGCGCTTCGCCTTTTGCCGCATGTGTTCGTCCGACCGGGCGAGCTGCGCCATGCCGAATGGGCGGACTTCGACTTCGACAAGGCGCTTTGGACGATCCCGAAGCACAAGACCAAGATGCGGCGAGATCACACCATTCCATTGTCCCGGCAAGCGATCGCCATTCTCGAAACGATCGAGCACGACGCGAACTACAGCCGTTACTTGTTCCCTTCCCTGCGTTCCGTCGATCGGCCGATGTCGGAGAATACGATCAATGCCGCGCTTCGGCGCATGGGGTTCGCGCAGGATGAAATGACGGGCCACGGCTTCCGTGCGATGGCTGCCACGCTCCTGAACGAGATGGGCATTTGGCATCCCGATGCGATCGAGCGGCAGCTTGCGCACTGCGACAACAACTCCGTTCGCCGTGCCTATACCCGCGGGGAATATTGGGAGGAGCGCGTGCGCATGATGCAGCACTGGTCCGACCACCTCGATTTCCTGCGCGACGGCGCTAAGGTGATCAAAGGGGAGTTCCGCAAGAGGAAGGCCGGAAAGTAATCCGGCCGGGGGTCAGTCATCGTCTGAGCGATAGGCTTTGGGATCGGCGATCCATCGGTTGACCGCCGATTCGAACCAGCCCGTTCCGCGGGTGCTGATCGGCACCTGACGCGGGAAGGTCCCTTCCTCGATCTTTCGGTAGAGTGTCGAACGGGTCAGGCCGGTGCGGTCGAGCACCGCCTTAAGTCGGATAATTCGGTCGGTGGCGACCATAGGTCAGTCTCCTATTCCATCGGCGGTCTTGGATTTCGGGTGCCTAGTCGCCGCCTCTGCCCTTGCGCGCGCGCCGGAAGGCCGGATCGCTTTCGAGGAAGCTGGCGAGCATGAACGGGATCAGTTCCGCGATGCCTTCCTGCTTGCCGTAGGCGGCCTCGTAAGCTTCGCTGTAGCGCCCAAGATCGGCGTGGAGTTGGGGGCTCAGGAGGATGGTGAGCTTCACCGGCGTTCGATCCGGCAGCCGCGGAAGTTTTATGTCCGCCATCGCTACCGCCCGGCCGTCTCCCAGGGCCGCCCAACTATGATGTCCTTGTGAACGACAATTCTGAGCGGCCAGCCGGGACGCACCCGCAAGGTCGGCTGAATATTGAGGTTGCGCGTGACGAGCTGATCGCCGGCGCGCGCGCCGCTCTGCTGGGCGGACTCGCGTATCGCGCGGACGAGGTCGCTTTCGGTCCTGCCGAACCTGAGTTCGGTGCCAACGCCGAGCAGCGTCGATAGCGCAACGCCCTTCAAGAGCTGCCAGGTATGGCGATCGATCCGGTCCGACAGGCCGGCATAGCCCTGCGTATCGGTGGCCGGCACGTTGTCTATGCGGATAGAAGATCCGTCGGGCAAAATAATCCGCTGCCACACGACCAGCGCCCTGCTCTGCCCGAACGCCACCACGCTGTCATAGCTGCCGATCAGCCGCGATCCTTGCGGAATGAGCAAGGTCCGTCCGGCCACGCTGTCATAGACGTTCTCCGTGACTTGCGCCGTTACAAGGCCGGGGAGATCGGAGTTGAGCCCGGTTATCAGGCTGGCCGCGATGACGCTGCCGGCATGGAGCGTCCACGGCGAAACCGGCTGCGCGAGCGCGTGCGGATTGACGTCGTCGTCGCGTTTGGCGCGGCCGACCAGCTCGTTCTTGCGTTGCTGCCCATTGGGATCGGGATCAGGCGCGGCACGCGCTGGAGTCGCCTCGGGCACTCCGGCGCTGGCGGCATCGGCACCCCGCGCGGCAGAGGCCGCGCGCGCTGTCGCACCGGCGATCTGCAACATCACGCCCGACTCCCGCGCGGCGCGCTGCTCGGCCACGATGCGCTGGCGCTCGGCCTCCGCTTCCTGTGCGGCGCGCTGGGCGGCGTCGGCCGCGGGATCGACCGGCGGCATGGCTGCTCCGGTCTCGCGCTGATGATTGAGGATCGGTCGCCCGAGATCGCCGGGTAACGGCGCCCCTAAGCGCGGCACGTCGCCATAGCTCGCCGGAGCGCCCGCCAAGGCATCGGGCGGTGCCTTCGCCGCGACCTGCCGGTCATCGCCGGAGGCGCCCACGCTGAGGGTGGTGGGTTTCAAGGCGAGCCATGCGACGCCGGCGATCGCGGTTGAGCCGGCGGCCGCAAGCGCAACGATCCCGCCGCGCCGGAATCGGGTCACGCGGCCCGGCGTCGCTCGAAGGACGAGCGTTTCCGGGTCCGACTTCGTGGGCGATGGGGCGGCGGGCGGGACACTCGTATCGGTCACGACGCCCTCCCGGCCCTGCGGCGCGACCGCTGGTCGGACGCGCGCTCGATGCGAACTATCTGCTGACGCTTGCCGCCAAGACGCAGCTCGGCAGAAGCGAACAGGCGGTCCACCACATAGTAGCGGCCGGCGACGCGGTAGTTGACGAGGCTCACTTCGCGGTCTTCGCCGATGACGAACAGCGGAGGCGCCTCGCCGACCGCGATGGATGGGGCGAACTCGATATAGGTCTGCCGCCCGTCGTCGAATGCGCGGACCGGCCGCCAAGACGGCCGGTCGCCGGAAATGGCATAGTTGAAGTTGAGGCTTTCGACCGCAAGGCCGCTGGCGACGGGCTGCGCGGCGATCGCCCCCTCCTGGCTGCGCCGAAGCGCGATCAACTCGTCCTGCGGATAAGTCCAGGAGATCGCCGCCATCGCCGTCGTCGGCGTGCTTTCGAGCTGGATGTGATAGGCGCGCCGGTCGGTGGTGATGAAAAGGTTGGTGCGCAGCCCGGCCGAGAACGGCTTCACCAAGATATGCGTGCGCCGGCTGGTGCCGCTGCCGCTGGTCGTGTCGCCGACGGTCCAGCGCACCGTGTCGCCGGCGGCGACCGATGTGACCGTTTCGCCCGGCTGCAAGGCGATGTCAGTGACGCGCTCTGGCGCCGTAAAGAGCCGATACAGGACACCCTCGCTATAGGGATAGACCTGAACAGCGTTCACGTATCCGGCGCTCGACGGCTCGCGGAGAGCTGCCCGATTGGCGGCGGCAACGCGAGCGGTCGGCGATACCGCTTCGCGGGTCTGCGCGGCAGCGGGAATGGCAAGCGCCAGCACGCTCGCCGACAGGATCGTGGCACGGATCATTGGGCGTTCCTTTCGGGGGTCGGCGCGGCATCGGGCAGCGCAAGATTCGGATCGAGCGGCGAGCCCTGCGGCACCGTCACGGGCGGCTGAGCCACGGGCGGCGCGAATGCTGGCGCGTCGTCGGTTGCGGTCGGTGTTGGCGGCGCGAGGGCGGGCGTTTCCAGCTCGCGGCTCCAGTCGATCGCGTCGACATAGAGGCCGAGCGGATTCTTGCGCAGAATGTCGGCGGACCGGGGCGGCTGGATCTTGACCGTCACCATCGCCGTCCAGCGCGACGTGCTGGCGAGGCTGCCACGCTCATAGGCGCTCTCGGTCCACTTCACCTGAAAGCTGTTGTCCGATGCGCGGACCACGCTCGTGACCTGCACCGACACCGTGCGCCGTCCCACCTCCGCGAACGGATTGGCGGCGCGGGCATATTCGCCGAGGAACAGCGAGCCCCGCTCGGTCGCGAAGTCGTAGGCCGACAGCCAGTTCTCGCGCATCAGCACGGCGTCGAGCGAGCGCGCGCGGATATTGGTGATGAAGCGGCCCAAGTGCCATGCGATCTGCGGGTCGGTCGGCCGATACTCCGCGCTGGCCGGTGTGACCGCCTGCGCCTGCCCGAGCTGATCGACCTCAACGACATAAGGGACGACGCGGCTCTGCATCGACTGCCACACCAAGGCGCCGGAGAGGCTGGTGGTGAGGAATAGCCCGCCAAAAGCCATCAGCCGCCAGTTGCGGGCCTGGACGCGGGCCGAACCGATCCGCTCGTCCCATAGCTGGCCGGCGCGCTGGTATGGCGTCTCCGGTTCGGGCGTTTGCCCATAGCGCTGCAACGCGCGTCTGAATCGCATGACCTACTCCTTTTCCTTGATGTCCGGGGCCGCCGAGGCACCGCCGCGATCGCCACCCTGAATGGTGTGAAGCGCCATCTGCCTGCGATGGCGGGCGTTCTGGCTGGCATGGAGTTTCTGCGCCCATGCCGGCGTGCCTTCGCTGCCACTTGTTGCAGCGGCGGCGCTGCCACCGCTGCCAGCGTTCCAGGCGGCTTGCTGTCCGCGTTCGGCAGCAGCGCGAATACCGAACGCGTTTCGCATCTTGTCGCCGGCGGCGCCCTTCGCGGCGCTCGCCATGCCGCCAATGCCGGCGCGGACAGTGTTGGAGCCCGACGTCTCCTGGCCCAGCTTGTAGGCTGTGGAGGCCGCCGAGCCCATCGACGTGCCGGCGCGGATCGCGCCGAGACCGGCGCCGCCGACGGCACGCGCCGCGCCGACCGCGCCAGCCCCCGCCATTGCGAGGCCGCCGCCGGCGAGCGCTGTGGTGGCGATGACCGACCCGGCGCCAAGCTGAGGTGCGCCAGCGACCAGACCGGACGCAATGGCGGGACCGAAGATCGCGAGTCCGAAAATCGCAAGACTGGCCAGCATCAGCGACACGGCCTGCTCGATCGACACCTCGCCGACAGTCATCGCGCTGGTGAAGTCGGCGAAATAGTTGGAGCCGATGCCGACGATTACGGCGAGCACCATCACCTTGATGCCCGAGCTGACCACGCTGCCGAGCACGCGTTCGGCGACGAACGACGTGCGATTCCACAGCGCGAACGGCACCAGCACGAATCCGGCCAGGCTTGTCAGCTTGAACTCGAGGATCGTGATGAAGAGCTGGATGGCCAGGATGAAGAAGGCGAGGATGACGATGATCCAGGCGATCACCAGCACCGCGATCTCGATGAAATTGTCGAAGAAGGCGATCGGGCCGACCAGCTCCTTGGCCTGTTCGAGCAGCGGCCAGGCCGCCTCGAAGCCGGTTCCGGCGAGGCGGCCGGGCCGAAGCAGGTCGTCGGCGGTGATCGCGCTGCCGCCCGCGGTCAACCCAAGGCCGGCGAAGCTGCGGAAGATGATCTCGGAGAGGGTCGAGAAGCTGTTGAGGATCAGCGCGAAGACGCCGACGTAGAGAATTTTCTTGAGGAACTTGCCGATAACGTCATCTTCGCCGCCGAGCGCCCAGAACAGGCCGGCGAGCGTGATGTCGATGCCGATCAATATGGTGGTCAGGAACGCGACGTCACCGCCCAGCAGACCGAACCCGCTGTCGATGTAAGCGATGAACGCTTCCATGAAGTGATCGATGACGGAGAGGTCGTCCAAAACGAAAATCCTTGTCAGTCAGGGAGGGTGTCGCGGAAGCCGGCGGCCATGAGGGGGAAAGCCCTTCGGCCTCCGCGACGGAGCGACGCTGATGGGGAGCTGAGGATCAGTGCCGCCCCAGCTCGTCAGCGCGGCGTGTAAGCCTTGCCATCACCGAGGAAGCGGCGCGTCGATTCCCGCGCCTCGCGCTCGATCTGCCCGCGCCGCGCCTGCTCGATGGACTCCGCGCGGAACTGCGCCGCCATCATGTTCTGAATCTGGAGCTGCTGCTTGGCTGTGAGCGCGAGAAGCTGATTGGTTGCCTGCTGCGCCTGCAACGATCCTTCCGCGCCCTGGCTGCGCGCGACGATCTCGGCGAGCACCTGGGTGTCGCTACGCACATTGTCGACGATGCGATTCTGGACCCCCATTGTCTGCCGGAACGCGGTCATCGCCGTGTCGAGCTGGGTGCGGGCGCGGCCGACCCGCTGGTCGCGGCGAAAGATCTGGTCGAAGCTTTCAGGGTAAAGCTGGCGAAACCGGTCGTCGAGCTGGTCGATGCGGAAGTCGATGCCTTGCGCTTGGCCCATGAGCTGGTCGATCTGCTGGAGCCGCTGGCGCAGTTCCTGAAGCTGCGGGAAGTCGATGCGGCTCAGGTTCTTGCCCTGATTGATGAGCATCTGCGCTTCGTTCTGGAGGCTCCGGATCTGGTTGTTGATCTGCTGGAGCGTCCGCGCGGCAGTGAGCATGTTCTGCGAATAGTTGGTCGTGTCGAACACACTGAGCTGCGCCGACGCTGGGGCGCTGGTCAGCACGCCGGTGCCGAGCGAGCCGATCGCGGCGGTGCCGAGGATGGCGGCGATCATGTATTTCTTCGTCATTGGTCATCTCCTTCTGGGGTTGGTGGCGGGGGAAAATCGGCGAGCAGGTCGGCCGCCCATTCGAGGCCGGCGCCGGCAAGGAAGCGGCGGGCGAACTCGGTCGGCTCGCGCCACCCGAAGTCGAGCGGATCGATTTCCGACAGGATGGCGTCGATGCGCTTCTGCGTCTCGGGATCGGAGGCGCCGCACAGCGCCAGCGCGATCGGGCCTAGTCCCAGCTCGAACAGGCGGTTGCCGCGCGCGGACTGGAGGTAATATTGCCGCTTGGGGGTCGCGCGGCTGACCAGCTCGATCTGCCGCCCGTTCAGGCCGAACCGGACATAGGCGGCCTGGCTCTGCGGCTCGATCGCGCGGTCGTTAGGCAGCAGGATGCGCTGGGGGCAGCTCTCGATGATCGCCGGCGCGATCGTGCTGTCGGCGATGTCCGCGAGCGACTGGGTCGCGAACACCACCGCGACGTTGCGCTTCCTCAGCACCTTCAGCCATTCGCGGATTCGCGCGGCGAAGAGCGGGTGATCGAGGAACACCCAGGCTTCGTCGAGGATCAGCAGCGTCGGCCGCCCGGTGAACCGCTCCTCGAGGCGGTGGAACAGATAGGTGAGCACCGGTGCGACGACGCCGGCCTGCCCCATCAGGGCTTCGGTCTCGAAGCACTGGACGTCGGCGATGGCCAAGTCGTCTTCGGCGGCGTCGAGCAGCCGGCCGAACGGCCCTTCCAGCGTATAGGGCGCGAGCGCGGAACGGAGCGGTGTCGATTGCAGCAGCAGCGACAGACCGGTCAGCGTCCGTTCCTCGACCGGCGCGGTCGCAAGATTGGTCAGCGCCGACCAGACCGCTTCCTTGATCTCGGGCGTTACCAGCACCTTTTCGTGAGCGAGCAAGGCGCCGATCCATTCGGCGGCCCATGCGCGTTCGTCGGCGCGGTCGATGTGCCGCAATGGCTGGAAGGCGATGGCGCGGCCGCCCTCGTCACCGTCGCCGCCAAGGCCGAGCGCATGATGCGCGCCGCCCATCGCCAGCACGGCGGCGCGCGCCGAAAAGCCCTTGTCGAAGACATAGACCTGGGAGTCAGGGTAGCGCCGGAACTGGAGCGCCAGCAGCGCGAGCATGACCGACTTGCCGGCCCCAGTTGGCCCGACGATCAGCATATGGCCGACGTCGCCGACATGGGTAGAGAGCCGGAACGGCGTCGATCCGCTGGTCTCCGCGTAGAGCAGCGGCGGGCCGTCCAGATGAGTATTGCCTGCCGGCCCCGCCCATACCGAGGACAGCGGCATCAGATGCGCGAGGTTCAGCGTGTGGACGATGGGCTGGCGGACGTTGGCATAGACATGGCCCGGCAGGCTCGACAGCCACGCCTCGACCGCATTGATTCCCTCACGGATGCAGGTGAAGCCGAGCCCGTTGACGATCCGCTCGACGCTGCGGACCTTCTCCTCGACCCGCGCGCGATCGGCATCGGTGACGGTGATGGTCGTCGTGAGATAGCCGAAGGCGACATGATCGCCGCCAAGCGCCTGCAAGGCGAGATCGGCATCGATCACCTTATTGTCGGCATCGGAATCGAGAAGCTGGACCGGCTGATTGTAGATGACCTCGCGCAAGAGCGCGGTGATCGACTTCCTCTTGTTGAACCACTGGCGGCGGAGCTTCGTCAGCGCCTTGGTCGCGTCGGTCTTGTCGAGCGCGATGAAGCGCGTCACCCAGCGGTAGCCGAAATCCTCGTGGTTGAGCGCGTCGAGGATGCCGGGCCGGCTCGCATTCGGGAAACCAAGAATGGTGAGCGTTCGGACATGATGATCACCCAGCATCGGCTCCAGCCCGCCGGACAACGGCGTGTCGGCAAGCAGCCCGTCGAGATACATCGGTGTCGCTGGAACGGCGACGACATGGCGGCGCGTCGAGATGGTGCCGTGCAGAAACGTCAGCGTCTCGGCATCGTCGAGCGCGCGCACCTCCGGCATGAATCCGGCGAACAGGTCCAGTGCCCGGTCGGTCTCGGCGACGAAAGCCGCCAATGCCTGGCGCCAGTCGCGGCCCTTCACCTCGTCACCGCGCTCGACCAGCGCCCGTCCGGCCGTGTCGGTCTGGTCGGGCGGCGGCAGGAAGGTGAGCGTCAGATAGTAGCGGCTCTCGAAATGCTGGCCGGCATTCTCGAAGCCCGCGCGGCGCTCCTCGTCGACCAGCCAGGACGCGGCGTCAGGGAAATCGCTCGCCGGGTAGCCCAGCGCCTCGCGCCGCTCGGCCTCGAAGTGGAGCGCCCAGCCGGAACCGAAGCGCTTGAGGACATTGTTCGCCCGCGCGCAGGTCGCGACCAACTCCGCTTCGGTGGCGGATTCCATGTCCGGCCCGCGGAAGCGCGCGGTGCGCTGGAAGCTGCCATCCTTGTTGAGGATCACGCCGGGCGCGATCAACGCCGCCCACGGCAGATGGTCGGCGAGCCGATCAGCTTGTCGGCGATATTCACGCAGGCTCAGCATGCGAGGTGCCCCTTCTGGCGGAGATGGCGGGCAAGGACCGGCGCGAAATCGGGGTCGCGCTTCGCGGCAAACATCGCCAGCGTGTGACCGAAGGCCCAGAGCAGCAGGCCCGCGATCCATTGCTGGAGGCCGAGGCCGATCGCCGCCGCCAGCGTGCCGTTGACGATCGCGATCGCGCGGGGCGCGCCGCCGAGCAGGATCGGTTCCGCCAGCGCGCGGTGCATCGGCGCCTCGAAGCCTTCGATATGCTGGGCGCCGTACGTATTTGGGGCGATCATGCGATCAACGCCCCGCCGCCGAAGCTGAAGAAGCTGAGGAAGAAGCTCGACGCCGCGAAGGCGATCGACAGGCCGAACACGATCTGGATCAAGCGGCGGAAGCCGCCCGCGGTCTCGCCGAACGCGAGCGTCAAGCCGGTGACGATGATGATGATCACCGCGACGATCTTGGCGACCGGCCCCTGGACCGACTCCAGCACCTGCTGAAGCGGTTCCTCCCACGGCATGCCCGAGCCGGCGGCCAGGGCGAGCGCCGGGGCCAGGACCAGCCCGGTCGCGGCAACCTTCAAGGTGGACGACAGCGCGGTCGAAGCCAGTAACCGGGACTTGCGATTGTCGGGTTTGGCTGCCGCGGGTTGCGTGGGCACGGACATGGATCAGTCTCCTTCGGACAGGGTTGCGGGATCGGGGGTGAGGTCGAGGACGGCGTAATTTCCGTCAGGGTCGAGGCCGGCGACGCGCGCGATCGTCTCGACACGGCGCGCGAGGCCGCGCCCGGAGATGAACACGATCATGTCGATGGCCTCGGCGATCAGCCGGCGCGGGACGGTGACGACGCTTTCCTGCACGAGCTGTTCGAGCCGGTAGAGCGCGGACGTCGCGCTGTTCGCGTGAACGGTGGCGATGCCGCCCGGATGCCCGGTGTTCCAGGCTTTGAGCATGTCGAGGGCTTCGCGTCCGCGAACCTCGCCGACGATTATGCGGTCGGGGCGCAGGCGCAGCGTCGAGCGGACAAGATCGGCCATGCTGACGCTGGCCACCATCGCCGCCGTTCCGGGCCGCGTCCGCAGCGCCACCACGTCGCTCGCCGCGCATTGCAGCTCGCGGGTGTCCTCGATGATGAGGACGCGTTCGTCGAGGTGCGCCATTTCGGCGAGCAGCGCGTTGGCGAGCGTCGTCTTGCCCGATGACGTGCCGCCCGCGACCAGGATGTTCTTGCGGTCGACTACCGCCAGGCTCAGCAGCCGCGCCGTATCGGCCGGCATGATGCCGTCCTTCACATAGTCGAGCAGCGTGTAGATCTTCGCGGCGGGCTTGCGGATCGAGAAGCACGGCGCGAGGCTGACCGGCGGCAATATGCCTTCGAACCGCTCGCCGGCGCCTTCGCCATGCGACGGAAGCTCGGCCGACACGATCGGCGCGGCGGCATGAACCTCGGTCCGCGCATGGCTGGCAACGAGACGGATGATCCGTTCGACCTGCGCCGGATCGTAGCGGGTGCCGGTGTCGATCCGACCTTCGCCGAGCCGGTCGATGCGCAGCACGCCGTCCGGGTTGACCATGATCTCCTGCGTCGCGGGATCGGCGAGCGCGGCGACGATGGACGGCCCCATCGCAGTCCGCAGCATCGCCCGCCGGCGGTCGGATGAAAGCGCCTCGCTCATGACCCCGCCTCGGCGGTGTCGAGCGTTCGCTTGCCTGCGGCGATCTGCCGGCCGAGCTGGGCGATAAAGCGGTCGAACCGCTCGTTGCCAGCCGCGACCGCCGCAGCATCCGCCTCGGGGAGCGGCGCGGTGACAGTGAGCTGGTAGCGGACGAACAGCGACAGGGCTTCGAGCACCACCTCGATGTCGCGACGGCATGCGCCGATCTCGCGCGAGATACGGTCGAGCCGAACCTTGAGGAGGTCGTCCACCTCCTTGGTCGCGCGACGCGCGAGCCAGTCGCGAAGTGCTTCATTGACGACGCGCGACTTGTTGCCGCCACGCCGAAGGATGGCGAGCCCTTCAAGCGCCTCGCTCAGCTCGCGGTCGATATAGAGATTTTGCCGGACCTTCATGGCTCAGAGCCCCGGCAGGAGGTCGCGGTCGCGACCCTGATTCATGGCGTGACCGCGGACCAGCGCGCCGCGCACGCGGTCCATCGCCCGCTTGTCGGCGGCGGCGTCGCTGTCGTCGCGATCGATGTCGGGCAGCTCGAGCTGCTTGGCCGGCTCCGCTTTGGCGATCTTTTCCTCGAGACCGGGATGGCGCTGCTGCTGGAGACCGCCTGCCTCATCGGCCGCGCTCGCCTCATCCTCGGTCTTGCCGAGGCGGGTATCGGGATTGCGGACGAGACCACCCCAATCGTCGGCGCGCGGCTGCGGCCGGTCGGCATAGGCGCCCTGCGCAAGAGCCGGCGGTGGCGCCAGGCGGCTCTGGAAGTTGCGATCGTCGTAATAGCGCAGCTTCTTCGCCCGGATCGGCGCCATGCCCGAGACCAGCACCAGCTCGTCGGCCGGCGGGAGCTGCATCACCTCGCCCTGGGTCAGAAGCGGCCGCGCGGTCTCCTGCCGGCTGACCATGACATGCGCGAGCCACGGCGCGAGCCGATGTCCGGCATAGTTGCGCATGGCGCGCTGTTCGGTCGCGACGCCCAGCGCATCCGAAATCCTGCGCGCGGTCCGCTCGTCATTGGTCGCGAAGGCAACGCGGACATGGCAGTTGTCGAGGATGGAGTTATGCTCGCCATAAGCCTTCTCGATCTGGTTGAGGCTCTGAGCGATCAGGAAGGCGCGCACGCCGTAGCCGGCCATGAATGCAAGGCTCGTCTCGAAGAAGTCGAGCCGCCCCAGCGCCGGGAACTCGTCCAGCATCATCAGCAGTTCGTGCTTGCGGCCTTTGGTCCGCTCGGCATCCAGCTTCTCGGTCAGGCGGCGGCCGATCTGGTTGAGGACCAGGCGCACCAGCGGCTTGGTGCGGCTGATGTCCGACGGCGGAATGACGAGGTAGAGCGACACCGGCTGCGGCGCTTCGACGAGATCGGCGATCCGCCAGTCGCAGGCCGAAGTCACCTCCGCGACGGTCGGATCGCGGTAGAGCCCGAGGAACGACATCGCGGTGGACAGCACGCCCGAGCGTTCGTTCTCGCTCTTGTTGAGCACCTCGCGCGCCGCCGATGCGACGACCGGATGGACCTTCGGCGCCTCCTTGGTGCCGAGATGGTTGTTGGTCATCATCCGCCGTAGCGTGGCGGTGAACGGCCGCTGCGGATCGGAGAGGAAGGTGGCGACCCGCGCCAGGGTCTTCTCTTCCTCGGCATAGAGGATGTGGAGGATCGCGCCGACGAGCAGGCTGTGGCTGGTCTTTTCCCAGTGCGATCGACGCTCCAGCGCCCCTTCTGGGTCGACCAATATGTCGGCAATGTTCTGTACGTCGCGGACTTCATGCTCGCCGCGCCGGACCTCCAGCAGAGGATTGTATTTAGCGGAGAGCGGATCGGTCGGGTTGAACAGCAGGGCATGGCTGAACAGGCCGCGCCAGCCCGCGGTAAGCTGCCAGTTCTCGCCCTTGATGTCGTGGATGACCGCCGAGCCGGTCCAGCTCAGCAGAGTCGGAACGACTAGGCCGACGCCCTTGCCCGAACGGGTCGGGGCGAAGGCCATGACATGCTCCGGGCCTTCATGACGGAGATACCGGCCACGCAGGCGGCCAAGGAATATGCCGGCGTCACGGTGAAGACCGGCGCGCTCGATCTCGCGTGCCGTTGCCCAACGGGCGGAGCCGTAAGTAGTGACATGACGCTGTTGCCGTGCCCGCCAGAGCGATCCCGCGATCGCCGCCCCGCATCCGAGGAAGCCGCTGGCGCCCGCCAGCATCCCAGCCTTGTCGAAAACCTTCGGCGCGTAGGCTTCGAACGCATACCACCACCAGAAGATTTCCCACGGGCGGTAGACGGGCGTGCCGGCGAAAGTGAACCAGGCTTCGCCAAGCTGCGGCTGATAGCCGAGCTGCGCCGCCGTCCATTGGGTTGCGGCCCAAACGCCCGCGATGACGATCGCGAAAACAACGAAGATCTGGCCGACAAGCAGTTTGGTGGGGGTCACATTCTGGCTCCGGGAAGGACGGTTCGTCCTGGCCCGGAAAGAATCGCATCGGCCGCGGCGGGAGCGTTAGTGCCTCTCTGCCGACAGCGACCACCTTTCTACCGACATCGCGGCCCATCGTGGGCGCCCATTGACTCATCGTTCTATTTTTGTTCTCATCGTCAGACTATGACCATGACCCGAGTCGATGACGACGTTCTCGCGCTACATCTCGAAGTGGCACTGGCTGGCACAGCCCCATCCTGCTCGACGGCTTGAGCGATCCGGATCAACGTCGGCGTCATGCAGCGGTCGGTGAAATCGCCCGGCAAATGGTCAAAAGGCTGCGCAGCTTCGATATTCAAAGCGAGGACACGATGTTCACCCGCAGTCCGCAGCAAACCCTGTTCCCGGATGACATGGGTCCAATCGGCATGGCGCAACGCTAATCACGCGTTCCGCGCGTAACTTCTATGTCGCCCGTCGTCTTTCGCGCCGTATAGTAGCGGCCGACCAAAGCATCTGGAGATGCGTCGGGGTCAAATTCAAGATAGGCCACGCCTTCATGCGGAGAACTGCGATGACGAACCTGCGCTATCGGGTCGTTGTTGTAACTATACCAGATGCGAAAGCGGCCAATCTCGGGAAGGCGCTCAAGAATGCACCGGGTCGAGTGGGATTCGGACTCGCCCGTCTTTAACGTCACGCTCGTAGAAAACAGGCGTTGGCGGACCGTGATCCGCGTTGGAATTGGATCGATGGGTTGGCCTGTCTCGGGATTGATCCACGTTGATCGAAGCGTGCCATCCCACTTGCCGTTAAGGTCTGGGAATGCCTTCCGGCCAAGAAGAGGAACTTGCCGCCACAGCCATCGCCAACCGGCCTCTGCGACCGCAACGAGAATCGTCCCGACGATCGTCACCGCCAGCGAAAGCGTCTTCAGGAGACCTGCTTCTTTGTGAAGCGCCAGCGCATAGACGGCATCGATCGACCAGGCGCTGAGCAGTCCAGCGACAAGGATAATGGAAACCTGGGCCTTCTTGCCCAGCAGTGACCACATCAGGCGTCGCCGAGGTAAGCGATGGCAGCGTCCGCGAATGCCAAAGCGTCGGCATGGTTCCAAGCTTGGTCTGCATGGAAGAGCCATTTGATATCGTTGATTTCCGTCAGGCCAGCCTGCGCGGCCGAAAGCAATTGCTTGATGCGCCATGCAACGCGCCGCACTCGGCCATATCGATCATCGGTGGGAACGGTAAAATACGGGTCTTCCACTGCGTATACGAGACATTCGACAAGGAATGACGGCACTCTCGCCTTCATTGCACCGGTCCTCAGCATGTCCGCCTGCATCCGCTTGAAGATGCGAACTGTCCGCTTGAACTGGTGTCCCGTTCGACCGCGTTTCGCGCGACCATTGGCAGCGTGCTGATCGGGAAAATTGACTGTCCAGCGACCGTCGGTCGACAGGATCGCAACGCCTTCCAGCGTCAGATAACGCTGGGCATCCGTCAGCCAGGTAACATGATGATAGCGGATCGCGGGCACGACATCGACTTCGGCCCGGCTCCCGGTGATACCCTTGATGCGGATCGCTTTCTTGCCAACCTCCACATTCGATCGGCCGAAACGGGTCGACAGGTCCTTGGCCAGATTAACCCTCAGACCATTGAATATCTGCTGAAAGGTCGGGCCGGCATCGCTGTAGCCGAGCATGCCTTGAGCTGCCGGAAGATAGACATTGTCAGCGTAGTCCACCTTCAAGAGAGGATGGACGACGCGCAGATCAATGTCCGCCTCGCGCCGGACGTTGGTGCGGTTGAAGTAGGAGCCCTGTCCCTCAACCCGCACGCGCTGGCCGTTCAGCCAGCTATTGTCCGCGATCGCCGCCGAAACATTGGTCTTGGCGCGCTCGATGGTGCCGCCCTCGCTCACGCTTTCCGGGCGTTCCCAATGCGTGAAGCGGTCATTCCAACTCGACCGACTGCGGCATGGCCCCTCCGCGGCTCCCGAGCCGGCATTGAGGAGCAGCGCAAGGATGTTCGGCGTTGCTGGCGCGGGGGCCGGAGTTCCACCAAACAGGCCCGCCAATGCGGAGGTCGGCGCCGTGGGAGCAAGGCCGAAAATCGAGCCTAGGCCGCAGCCAAGGGCTGGTTCGATTGGCTCATTGAGCCAGTTGATCTTGTCATGCGCGGCCATTTCAGACGCGTATAGCAGATTTCAACAAGATGTGGTGTGGAAATCGCCCAATAAGGGCTTCGAGCACAACTTATGCCCCCTTCCGGCCCCAAGTGACGTTCCCGAACACCAGCATATCATTATGGAGGCTCGGCATCCTCGATGCAGCCCATGAACCGCGTCAGCTCAGCCGCCATCCCCGCCAAGGTCGTGGAGCTCCGCCAGGAAGCGCCGTGCCGCCGCCTCCGCTTCATCCGCCGCCTCGGTGTCGATCTCGCGCCCGTGCGCGGCGGCATTGAGGGTGCGCAGCGCGGTCATGAAAGGCTCGGCAGCGGGCGGTGAGATGCCTTCCTGTCCAAGCGCCCGAACGAGATTGGCGATGCCGGCCTGCGTCGGCGCGGAAATGCCGTGGGCTTCCAGCGCCGAAAGCAAAGCGCGCTCGATCTCGATGCGCAGGCCGACCAGTGTCATGTGCGGAAACTCGCGGGCCAACTCGTCGGGTGTGGGCAAGGCGGCCTGCAATGCTTCGGGCGGCGCGGTCAGGAGCTGATATTTGGCAACACCCATCGGCTTCGCACTGTCGCGCAGCGCATATTCCACGATCACCTCATTGCGGTCCTGACACAGGATAATCCCGATCGACGGTTGATGATGCGGCTGACGAATCTGATCGTCGACCGCCGAGAGGTAGAAGTTCATCTTGCCCGCAAATTCCGGACGGAAGGGTTCGACCTTCAGTTCGATCACGACGAAGCAGTTAAGCCGATAGTGGAAGAACAGCAGGTCGAGGAAATAATCCTGTCCGCCGACCTCCAGCGGATATTGGCTGCCGACGAAGGCGAAGCCCTTGCCCAGCTCAAGAATGAAAGCGCGAAGTTGTTCGAGTAGCGCGCGTTCCAGTTCGCGTTCGCTGACCTCCGGCCCCAGCCCAAGGAAATCGAACGCATAGGGATCTTTGATGAGCTGCTGCGCCAGCTCGGATTGCGGCGCCGGGAGCGTGCGGTCGAAGTTGGTCAGCGCGGCGCCGGTCCGGCCCCGCAGATTGCCCGCGATCTGGTTGCTGAGGACGGCGCGACTCCAGCCATGTTCGACCGCTTGCCGGACGTACCATTCCCGATCGTCGGCGGTCTTGAGCTGGTCGAGCAGGACCATCGTATGACCCCAGGGCAATTGTGCAGCAACCTGCTGCACAAATTGCTCGTCGGGCCATGCCTGGGCGAAGGCACGCATATATTTGAGGTTGCGCGGCGACATGCCGGTCATTTCGGGGAAGGACCGTCGAAGGTCGGCCGCCAGCCGGTCGATGACCTTCGTGCCCCAGCCTTCGGCCTGCTGCTGGCGGAGGATATCGCTTCCGATTCGCCAGTAAAGCAGGAGCAGTTCGCGGTTGACGCCGATCGCGGTGCGGAGCCGTGCGTCGCGGATACGCTGCTTCAAGGTGGTGAGCAGCGTGTCGTAATTCTCTGTGTTCGTGGGCAGGTTGTCGGTCATGGATCTCGCTTCTGCATGGGAGCGTAGCCGGACGGTCCGATCTTGTCAGGAAATTGTCGGCCCGCTGCGCTGCCGCCCGAACGTCCAGTTGATGCCGCTGTCTCGCATGATGCCGGACACGTCCTTGCCGACATGCCGCTCCAGCACCGGCCGCCACGGCACCAGCGTAAAATCCCGCGACCGTTCGATCAGCGCATGCCGGCCGCTCGCCATCTCGACCGAGCGGGCAAGCCGGCCTTCGATCCGCTCGCCGACCTTGGCTTCGGCGAACGGTTTGCCAAGATCGTCGGATAGCTGGCCCGCGACGCGCAGCACCTCGCGCCGCTGGAGCGCGGCGAGCATGCCCCGACGATAAACGGTCCGGCCGTCCTGCTCTTCCGCAAGCTGCTGCGCGATCAGCCATTGCCGCCGCCGCGCCTGCGCATCCTGTGCATCGCGGCCAAACCCGGCATCGCGCAGCGGCTCGGGCGCGGACGCGACCAGTTCCTTGTCCAGCCAAGTGGCCGCGTCCGCGTCGACCAGCTTGTCGAGCGGCTGGACCGACAGGGTCTCGACCGACACGGGCCGGTCGCGAAGCTGCCGCGCCTCGAACTTCTCCACCTTGTCGAGATGGTCCGGCGTGATGATCCAGGTGCCGTCCGGTTCGCGCTCGACGCTGTTCATGCGCTTGCGCATCGCTTCGAGCCGCCGGTCATGGGTTTGTGCGAACCGCTCGCTGGCGCTCGGGTCGTGACGAAGATGGGCGTCGACCGAGTATCGTCCGTTATTGGCGGCCGCGACCTCCACGATCGTTCGATCGACCGGCCGCACGACGCCCTCGCGCGGCCCGATCCTGACGATAGAGCCGGTCGCCTGCGGCTCGATGTTTTCGCCTTGGCCGATCTCGACATAATGCGACCGGCCATCGGTCGCCTCGACGATCATGTAATGACCGTCGTTATACTCGTCGGAGATGCCCCGCTCGACAACGCGGCCGACCAGCGGTCTCACGCCATGCGCGGCGGGGTCGTATATGGCCTGGTCCGCCATCGCCGGCGCGTTGCCGCGCGAGGAATAGGCACACTGCATCGTGCGGATGATGTCGCCGCGCTCGCCCATGCGCCGGAGCGTGTCGCCAAGGTTGGGCGCAAGATGCCAGTGCGCCGCGCCGTGCTGCGTCGCCAGGCCAAGCCGCTCCAGCTTCTTGAGCCGGCCCATGCGGATCGCCTGGTCGAACGCGCCACGCGATTCCGAGCTGACGAGGATGTTCCTTTCGACCTCGCGCAGGAGCGCCCGGTCGATGCTGGTCAGCCGGTCCTGTCCGACCTCGGCGCGAAGCCGCTGCTCGATGGCGTCGTCGGTGCGCGGGCCAAGGTCGAGATCAACTAGTTCGCAGGCGCGCTCGCGCATACCGTGGCTGATGTAGTCCTTGGCGATCAGCAAGTCCTTGCCGAGATCGTCCTTGCCGCGCACGATGACGTGGGTGTGCGGATGGCCGGTATTGTGGTGGTCGACCGCCACCCAATCGAGCTTCGTTCCGAGATCTTCTTCGGCCCGGGCCATGAGCCGCCGGGTGAGCGGCTTTAGGTCGTCATATTCCATACCGTCCTCGGGGCTGACGATGATGCGGAACTGGTGACGATCGTCCTTCGCCTGCTCCAGCCAGGCGTCACGATCCACCTTGTCGGTATCGGCGCCGTAGAGTTGGCCGCGTCCGCCGTCGCGGGTCGTGCCGTCGCGCTCGACGTAACGCAGATGCGCTTTTGCGCCATTGAAGCCTTTGCCGCCCAATGTGACCGGCCGTATCTTCACGATGACGCGACGCTGACGAAACGCGGCATAGCGATCGCGTGCCGACAGCACCCGGCCGACGCCGGCGCCGCGGCCGATCCGGCTGCCGGTATAGCCGGACTTGCGCGACCGCCCCACGGCGCCGCCGCGTGCCAGGTTCGCAGCGGCAATCACGCGCGACAAAAACTTGCGCGCCTTCCCACCCTTGCCACCGGCGCGCATGCGGCCGAGCCGCGGTTCGAAATCGTCGTCTGAAGCCATGATCGAGCGCCATCCAGCGAGCCAAAGGCCCGACCATGCGCGAGCATCGAAAACATGAAAATCGGTGCCGGTGAAACGCCCGGAAATCCGCCACTTTTGCGCGTGACGGCACTGTCCGGCGCGGAGCGGCACTGTTCTGCCTTCCTGAAAAACGATGTGCAGACAATAGCTTAAAGCCTGCTCGCGGATGCGGGCAGTGCTGTAGCTTCTCTATCTTGCCCTCGTAATTGGGCAACCATCCAGGACGCTCATCATGTCGGCTTCTCCTTTTCAACCGGGGGATCATGGCCTGACGCGGCAGCGCCAGGCCGGAAGATCGGGGCAGCATTCGAGGTCTGGTGCGCAGTGCACTCGTCCGCATTCAGCGAGGGCGTAAATAGCCGCATGGCAGCGGCGCGAAGCCCAGCGCGATGCATGTCGACATCTAGATATCGGGGCAACATCACAGGCATTCGCACGTGGTTCGGCCCCGTCTGTCGAGGGGTCGGCCACAGGCAAGTGTCAACGGCGGTCGGATTTTAGGCCAGCGTGGCGGAGTAAAAGTAGGCCACTGATTGTGGCGCGGATGATATGCAAAGGGCCCCGATCGGGGCCCTTTGCATATTTGGCGTTTTCGGCGGGGGGCTGGAGGCGGCGTGGGCGGCCTGGTTTTACTCCGCCCCGGCAGCGCGGCGGCGGCGCGCAGACTGCTGGAGGCGATAGCTGTCACCGTTCATGGTGAGGATGCTGACGTGATGGGTGAGCCGATCGAGCAGCGCGCCGGTGAGGCGCTCCGAGCCCAGAACCTGTGTCCAGTCCTCGAACGGGAGGTTGGACGTGACGATCGTCGATCCCCGCTCGTAGCGCTGCGAGAAGGTCTCGAACAACAGTTCTGCGCCGGTTGGCGAGAGGGGGACGTAGCCCAGCTCATCGACGATGAGCAGCTTCACCGCCGCCAGCTCGCGCTGCATCCTTAGCAGCCGCTTTTCGTCCCTGGCCTCCATCAACTGGTTCACCAGCGCCGCAGCGGTCGTGAACGCGACCGTGAAGCCTTTCTGGCAGGCCGCCAGCCCCAGGGCGAGCGCCACGTGGGTCTTGCCCGTCCCGCTGTTGCCCAGCGCGATGATGTTCTCCCGCCGCAGGATATATTCACCCCGCGCCAGTTCCAGCACGAGCATCTTGTTGAGGCTGGGGATGGCGGTGAAGTCGAAGCTGTCGAGGCTTTTCACCGCCGGGAACCGGGCGGCCCGGATTCGGCGCTCGACTGTGCGGCGTTCCCGGTCGATCAGTTCCAGCTCGATGAGGCGCAGCAGGTAGCGGCTATGGTCGACGCCGTCGCGCGCACATTCCCGGGCCAGCTTCTCATATTCGCGCAGCACCGTGGGCAGCTTGAGCTGCTTGAGATGATGCGCGAGCAGAACCTGCGGCGTGCCCGCCGTAGTGCCGGCGGGCATCTTGTCCTCGTTCGCCCGGCTCATGCCGCCAGCCCCGGCACGAGCGCGGTATAGTCGGCGGCGCACGTCGTCTTCACCTCCATCCTGGGGAGGTGGGGATAGGCCGCCAGATCGAGCCGGGCGGGTCGGCGCTCAATGCGCGCCAGCGCGATCTGCTTGACCGCGTCGAAGCCGATGGCGCCGATATGGATCGCCTCGTTCACCGCAAAGGTGACCACTTCCATCGGAATCGCCTCGAGCAGGCGCAGAACCTGGATGAACTCGCGTTTGCCCTTGTTGCCCATCCGCCCCTCAAGAAGGTGACGCAGATGCTGGAACACCTCGGGCAAGGCCCAGTCCTGTAGCGCGGCGGCCTGATCGAGCGCATTGGGCTTGGTCTCGATCAGCGCCAGATAATGGAGCGGGTTCGCCACGAACATGGCCTCGCCATAACAGCGGGGATGCCGGGCGATCTCCTCGCCGCCGCACAGGATTACGACCGCGTCGACGAAGCCCTTCACTACGACGTCCTGGAAGCCGTAACGGGTGGGCACCGAGTAGTCGTTGGTCCGGTAGCGCACCAGCGCGGTCGAGGACACGCGCGCACTGCGCGTCTCGCAAGGCTCGAACGCCCCCGCCGGCAAGGGGCGCATCGCCGCCAGATCGGCCAGCAGCCGTGCGCCGATCGTCTCGCTGTGGCGGCCCGCCCGCTCTTCCTGCCGGGCACGGCAGCGACGCTCCAGTTCGGCGTTGAAGGCATCGTAGCTCGCCGCGTGCGGGATAGGCACCATGAAGTGTGACCGGGCATGCTTCACCAGGCCTTCGACCTTCCCCTTGTCGTTGCCTTTGCCGGGACGCCCGAACCGATCCGTGAACAGATAGTGGCTGACCAGCCCGGTAAAGGCCTGCGTGCGCTCGCGCTTGCCGTCGCCGCAGATCTTCGCAACCGCGATCTTCGTGTTATCGTACAGGATCGAGCACGGCACCCCGCCAAAGAAGGCGAACGCTGACACGTGCCCATCGAGGAAGGCCTCGGTCGTCTCCGCAGGATAGGCCTTTACGAAGCAGGCATCCGATTGCGGCAGGTCCATACAGAAAAAGTGAACCTTCTGACGAACGCCGTCGATCACCCCCACCGCTTCGCCAAAATCCACCTGCGCGTGTCCCGGTGGGTGCGCCAGCGGCACGAACGTCTCGCGGCCCCGCGCCCGGCATTGCCGGACATAATCCTTCACCACCGTGTAGCCGCCGCCATAGCCATGCTCATCGCGCAGCCGCTCGAAGATCCGCTTGGCTGTGTGCCGCTGCTTCAGCGGAGCAACTCGGTCTTCTCCCAGTATCGCGTCAATCACCGGAAGTAATGGACCAAGCTTTGGCTTCGCCACAGGCTTCGTGCGCGTGTACCCCGGCGGCAGCGAGAACCGGCACATCTTCGATATCGTCTCGCGGCTCAGGCCGAACACCTTCGCCGCCTCGCGCTGACTGTTCCCTTCCACAAACACAAAGCGCCGAACTGCTGCGTAACTCTCCACGGCAAACATCCCCGGCCGCTCCCAAAAAGAGCAACCCTACCAATGGCTGGTTTTTACACCGCCGCGCTCAGCAAATCGCCGACGCTCCACTGGCCTGGTTTGTCACCGCCCTCCACACTTACGTCGCGATCTCATTAATCCAACGCTGCCATAACAAGTTATCGATAATATCGTCTCTAATCGATAAACTGTCAATACTCGTGCGCGGCGTCCGGCGCAGCCGGATGGCCCTGCGGGTCGCGAGGCAACTTCGCGTCCATGATAACCCAGCATAGTGCTTCGGCATTTCGCCATCGCGGTTGCCGGATCGGGGAAGCCTTAATCCGAAAGACGGTGCGCAATTTGCTTTGAGGTATGCGTGAGTTTGCGAAGCAGACCCTCGCGGGATTTCTCAAGCTTCCCCTGATCGATACTTGATACGGATAGAGCCAGCGTGGCAGATCGATCAGGTTGCAGAATGGGGACAGCCAGGCAGCAAAGATCGGGAGCGATTTCACGATCGTCGATTGCATAGCCGACGGCTCTGACGGTTTGCAGATGTTCGCGAAGCTCGCCTGGATCAACGATCGTATTTTGCGTCAAGCGCACGAACGGCCCTCCGGACAAATAGCGTTCCCGGTCCGCGTCCGACAGATAGGCAAGCAGCACCTTGCCTATGCCGGAACAATAAGATTCGAGTTGCATGTCTTCGTGCGTGAGTGGGGCGTCTTCGACATGCCCTTCCTTGACCAGGTAGGTCGTCATATCGCCCTCCAGCACGCCCATGTGCACGACATGACCGATGGCACTTGCCAACCGGCGAATTAGCGGGCGCGCAAGTTCGGCGTGAACGCGGTTGGGCTTGATCGAGGTTAGCATCTCCATCGCCCGGCACCCGGCAACATAGTGACCTCTCTTGCAGGTACGTAAATGACCCTGGTCCTCCAGAGTTCTGACCATACGGTACACGGTTGCCCGCTTGAGGCCGAGTTCCCGTCCGAGTCGATGGGCCGGTGTGCGGCCCTGGTCGCGAAGGATGCAGTCGTACAGGTCTAGAGCGCGTACGAGTGAACCGAGGGTTGGGGTGCCTTGTCTCATATAATGAGTTATATAGAACGAGGATCAATTGAGCCAGCACTCACTCTGCGGTACCGATAGAGGCGCAACAACAAACAAGCCCAGTCGCAATGGCAGGAGTAAAGGATGGCTGACATGTCCACATGGAAAGACCTGGCGGCGCGGCTCCGCGATGCCTATGATGGCACGCCGGTTCCACCGTTGCGCGATGGACTGGAGCCGCATGATGTCGAAGCGGCTTATGCCATACAGGAAGTTAACACACGCTTCTGGGAAACGTCCGGGCGCAGAATCGTCGGGCGCAAGGTCGGGCTGACAGCAAAAGCGGTGCAGGAGCAACTTGGCGTCGACCAACCCGACTTTGGCGTTCTTTTTGACGATATGGAATTGCCGGATGGCGGTGCGCTACCCGCCGGCAAGCTTCTCCAGCCAAAGGCGGAGGCCGAAATCGCGCTCATCATCGGGGCCAATCTGCCGGACCGAGCTGTGAGCCGCGAGGAGCTTGCGGCGGCGGTCGAAAGCGTGGTTGCAGCCATCGAGATCGTCGATAGCCGCATCGCCGACTGGAAAATCACTTTTGCCGACACGGTCGCCGATAATGGATCCTCCGCGATGTTTGTGCTCGGCAAGGACCGCAAGCCGCTGGCCGGGCTGGACCTGTGGACCTGCGGCATGGCGCTGGAAGTCAACGGTGCCGTCGTCTCGCTCGGTGCCGGCGTTGCTTGCCTGGGCCACCCGATGAATGCGGCGACCTGGCTTGCCAACACACTGGCCGAACGCGGAGAGCCGCTGCGCAAGGGCGACGTCGTGCTGACCGGCGCACTCGGCCCCATGGTGGCGTTGCGGCCGGGTGACAGTGTCAAGGCTACCATCGGCGGGCTGGGTTCAGTCGGTTTTACGTGTGAAGGATAAAGTATGAGCGGGAAAACGAAAGTCGCCATTATCGGTTCGGGAAACATCGGCACCGACCTGATGATCAAGATCATGAGACTGTCCGACACGCTGGAAATGGGCGCGTTCGTCGGCATCGACCCGGAATCCGACGGGCTCAAGCGGGCTCACCGCATGGGCGTGCCGATCACTGCCGAAGGCGTGGAAGGCCTGGTCGGCATGCCGGAATTTGCCGAGATCGAGATCGTGTTCGATGCCACCTCGGCCGGCGCGCACAAACATCACGATTCGCTGCTGCGCGCGGCGGGCAAACGGATCATCGACCTGACCCCGGCGGCTATCGGTCCCTATACGATTCCGCCGGTCAACGGCGGGACGAATCTCGATGCGCCCAATGTCAACATGGTCACCTGCGGCGGTCAGGCAACCATTCCCATCGTCCATGCGATCAACCGCGTCGCCAAAGTGCACTACGGAGAAATCGTCGCGTCTATTGCTTCGAAGAGCGCCGGACCTGGTACCCGCGCAAATATCGACGAATTTACCGAAACCACCAGTCAGGCAATTATGGCTGTTGGCGGTGCAACGCGGGGCAAGGCGATCATCGTGCTCAACCCGGCCGAACCGCCACTGATTATGCGCGATACCGTCTATTGCCTGTGCAAGGACGGCGATCAGGCGGCAATCGCGCAATCGGTCAAAGACATGGTCGCCGAAGTGCAGACCTATGTGCCCGGCTATCGGCTGAAACAGGAGGTGCAATTCGAGCACATCGGATCCAACCGCCCCTTGCGCATTCCCGAGATGGATGACGAGTTCACCGGCCTTAAAGTTTCCGTCTTCCTCGAAGTGGAGGGCGCAGCCCACTATCTCCCGGCCTATGCCGGCAATCTCGACATCATGACCTCGGCGGCACTCAGGACTGCCGAACGCATGGCGACGCGAATGCATGAAGGAGCCGCAGCATGAGCTTCGATCCGACCACCACCAAGCTCTATATCCAGGATGTCACCTTACGCGACGGGATGCACGCCATCCGCCACCAATATGGTCTGGATCATGTGCAGGCGATCGCCAAGGCACTAGACCGCGCGAAAGTCGATGCAATCGAAGTCGCGCATGGAGACGGGCTATCAGGATCTTCGTTCAATTACGGCTTCGGTGCCCATACCGACTGGGACTGGATCGGCGCGGTGGCCGAAGTACTCGAACATTCTGTCCTCACCACACTGCTGCTGCCCGGCATCGGCACGATCCACGATCTCAAGCACGCCTATGAGCTGGGTGTGCGCTCTGTCCGGGTCGCGACCCACTGCACCGAGGCCGATGTCGCCAGGCAACATATCGAATACGCGCGCGGGCTTGGCATGGACGTGTCAGGCTTCCTGATGATGAGCCACATGTCCGCGCCCGATGCGCTGGCGCAGCAGGCCAGGCTGATGGAAAGCTACGGCGCGCATTGCGTTTATGTCACCGACAGCGGCGGCGCCATGTCGATGGACGATTGCGCCGCCCGGCTTGCGGCCTATGACCGGGTGCTGAAGCCCGAAACGCAGCGCGGCGTGCACGCGCACCACAACCTGTCGCTGGGCGTCGCCAATTCCATCGTCGCGGTGCAGGGCGGCGCGGTGCGCGTCGATGCGTCGCTGGCAGGCATGGGCGCGGGCGCGGGCAATGCGCCGCTGGAGGTGTTCATCGCGGCGGCGGACCGGATGGGCTGGAATCACGGCACCGATCTCTATGCGCTGATGGATGCGGCCGAAGAGCTGGTGCGTCCGTTGCAGGACCGCCCGGTGCGGGTGGACCGCGAGACGCTGACGCTGGGCTATGCCGGCGTCTATTCCAGCTTTCTGCGCCATGCCGAGAAAGCCAGCGCGGAATATGGCGTCGATACCCGCGCAATCCTGGTCGAACTCGGCAAGCGCAAGATGGTTGGCGGACAGGAGGACATGATCGTCGATGTCGCGCTCGATATGGCCCGACGGGAAAGCTGACCGGCGATGGCGGTCCGCATCGCGGTGATCGGTGCAGGAGCATTGGGCGGCTATTTCGGGGCTCGGCTGATGCAGGCGGGCCATGACGTTGTTTTCGTCGCGAGAGGGCACCGGTTACAAGTGCTGTCGGATAGCGGGCTGACAATCGCGACAGAACACGGCACCGAACATTTTCGCTTGCAGTTGACTGACAGCTTCGAGGCGATGGCGAGCGTCGACCTCGCGCTGCTTTGCGTCAAGACTTGGCATGTTCCGGGCGTGATCGCGCAGATGCAGGCTGGCAGCATCAGTCCGCAACGCTTGCTTACACTGCAAAACGGCGTGGAAGCGCATCTCCAGATGGCCACAATATTTCCTGCCGGGCGGATCTTGTCCGGAATCGCCCAGGGTTTTTTTGAAATAGAGCAGGATTGCCGCGTACGTCACGCCGGAGTGCCACCGAAAATCATTTTCGGCGCATTGGCTCCTGATGGCAAGGCGCATGCGGTATGGCTGGCGGCTCTATTGGGCGATGCGGCGATCCTTTATGAAAATGTCGCCGATATCGAAGCCCGCCTATGGGAAAAACTGCTGCTGGCCAGTTCGGTCGGTGCGGTTGGCGCCTGTACGGGCAAGCCCATGGGGGCCATTCTCGGTGAGCCTGACTTGCGCGGGCAAGTGGTGCAGATGATGGATGAAATTACTTCCGTGGCGCAGGCGGCGGGCATTGCGCTCGATCAGGCGGCCAGTACGCGCATGTTCGATTTCGCCCGGACATTCCCGCCCGAAGCAACGACATCGATGCAGCGTGATCTGATGGAAGGCCGCCCTTCCGAACTGGATGCGCAACTGGGAGTGATCTATCGCCTCGGATGGGAATATGGCGTTTCCATACCGCTAGAGCGGTTTCCGAGCTGATTGAATCGCGAGGGATTCCCAAGCGGCATATTTTCTGATTCATCCGATTTGCCGGTGAGGAGGTCGGCATGGGATGGGTCGAGCCTTGTCTGTGGATTTGCGCGAGCGTGTTTTGGCGGCGGTCGAAGACGGCTTGTCGTGCCGTGCTGCGGCGGCGCGGTTCGGGATCAGCGTGTCGAGCGCAATCCGGTGGCGGCAAAGGCTGCTTGCCAAGGGCTCGGTAGCACCGCGCCCGCAGGGCGGCGACCGCCGTTCGGCGCGGATCGAGGCGCACGGCGATCTCATCCGGGCCGCCATTGCCGAGACGCCCGACATGACGCTCGAAGAGTTGATGGCGATGCTGCGCGGGCACGGTGTGTCGGTGGGGATCGGTACCTTGTGGCGGTTCTTCGACCGGCACGGGATCACGCGTAAAAAAAGACCGCGCACGCCACCGAACAGGACCGGCCCGACATCCTCGCCCGCCGCTGGGACTGGTTCGAGAGCCAGGTCGATCTCGACCCCGACCGACTGATCTTCATCGACGAGACCTGGGCCAGCACGAACATGGCGCGCCGCCACGGTCGCTGCCGCAAGGGCGAGCGGCTGCGCGCGGGCGTTCCGCACGGACACTGGAAGACGACGACGTTCGTGGCAGGCCTCAGGAACACGGGCATGGTCGCGCCGATGGTGCTCGACGGGCCAATTAACCGCGACGCCTTCACCGCTTATATCACCCAGGTGCTCGTCCCCGAGATCGTCCCCGGCGACATCGTCGTCATGGACAATCTGTCGAGCCATAAGGGCGCCGAGGTGCGCGAGGCCATCGAGGCGGCGGGCGCAACGCTCCTGTTCCTCCCGCCCTACAGCCCCGACTTCAATCCGATCGAAAAAGCATTCTCGAAGCTCAAAGCGCACCTGCGCAAAGCCGCCGAACGCACTATCCACGGCCTCTGGACCGCTATCGGCCGCATCCTCGACCTCTACACCCCGCAAGAATGCGCCAACTATTTCACCGCCTGCGGATACGATGCAGCATGATCGGAAACCGCTCTAGTGCGGGCCCTCTACAACACCCTGGCAGCGCGCGAAGCAATTGCCTGCGGGACGCAACCGCAACCTGTAGCGCCGAAGATCGGGTGATCTACTGTCGGTGGCGAAAAGATTCTTTGATCACGAGCATATCAATGTCGCAAACATCCATGACGCTCTGATCCGGCACAGTATGTCGGCTAGGACTCATCACAATGGCTTCAACACACATCCCGTGGCCTCAACAAAATGAAATCATCATCGTCTTCGTATCCTACAGGATTTGTCGGAATGAAGCGTGCAAGGCGCGGAGGATGAAGGCGTTGGTGGACTGAGCCCGTGCGGTGGCCGGAAAGAGGGTACGGCTACCGCCCGGATGAGCTGGAACCATGGTACCGACCTCTATGAACTGATGGATGCGGCCGAAGAGTTGGTGGCCCCCTACAGGCTGCCCAGTGCTCGTTGATCGAGCGACGCTGACGCTCGGCTAGCTGTAGAAGTTTGGACTTAATCTGACAGTCGGTGTCATAAGGCTCACGGCATTGCCGGGGCCGGGCGCGGAGTGGTCGGGGTTGATATTAGAGCCTTTTTCGATCAGTCTGGATCGTATCCGCATGAGCTGAAGTATTTGGCGCATTCGCCCATCCGCAGGCGCTCGCCCTTGGGGCACCGGCCATGGCTGCGGGTCATGTTGGTGGCAGTCCAGGTCTCGTCGATGAACACCAGGCGCTCGGGGGCAAGGTCGAGCTGGCCGTCGAACCAGTGTCGGCGCTGCCTCAGGACGTCGGGGCGGTCCTGCTCGATTGCATGGCCAGTCTTTTTTTGCGTGTCATGCCGCGGCGCACGAAGAAGCGGTGAAGCCCGGCCACGGAGACAGTCAGCCCCATCTCGATCAGCGCCACGCGCAGCTCCTCGAGCGAGATGTCCTTGCTTGCTTCCCAGACGGCGAGGATATCCTCCGCTCGTTCTTCGACCCGCCGCGACCGCATGTCACCACCTTGAGGCTTGGGGGCAAAGTCGCCGGTCTCCCGGCGCTGCGCCTGCCAGCGGATCGCCGTCGATGCCGCCACGCCAAACCGCGCGGCGGCCGCCCGGCAGCTCATACCATCATTAACCGCCGTCAGAACCCGCGAGCGCAAATCTATCGATAGAGGTTGTCCCATCCATGCCGGCCTCCTCCACCAGCACAGATCCTGAATCAGAAATCACCCCGGATTGGAATCCGCCCTTGATTCAGAACGGTCGAAAACCGCTCTAATGACAAGCGGACATCCGCTACATCCAGGCGATGCTCGGCCATGCCGATCTCAAGAGCACCGAGATCTACACGCAGGTCAGCATCAAGGCCTTGAAAGCCATCCACACCGCCACGCACCCCGCGCGACCGATCGCCCGCGCCGAGCCCGGTCCCGCCGATCCGGAAGCCAGGGCCGAGGTCGCCGCGCTGTTCGCTATCCTCGACCGCGAGGCCGAGGAAGAGGACGCGAGCGCCTGACACCCCGTCATCGCCGCAGCATCCATAGCAACGCATAGTCGCGCCCGCAGCATAGGCGGTGCCGCTCCTCTTTTAGCCGCTAAGAAAATGAAGCGCGCAATGCGCCAAAAGATGCGTCAGGGGGTCAAAACCGCTAAACCCCTCATCACGACTGCCGAATCGGGGACGACAGCGTTGAACGCACTGGCAAAAATAGACCAACACACGACCAGCCGCCTCAGGATGCCTATACACTTACACACGATAGGGTCTCATCATCCACGCGACTGAATATGCATCAAATTCCGATTGAAAAGCAGGATCGCTATATATGCGGCCTATTTACCGGCAGCTACCGCTCCGCCACTTTGGATATGTCACTAGCGAAACCTTTCATCATCAGGATATGATGGTGTGATGGATTACTCAGAATATATCATCTATGTCGATGAGAGCGGCGATCACAGTCTGGTCAATGACGACCCGAACTATCCGATGTTCGTGTTGGCGTTCTGCATTTTCCGCAAGGCGGACTACACCGATCACATCTCACCTTCGATCCAGAATTTCAAGTTCGCGCACTTTGGGCATGATTCTGTAGTCCTGCACGAACACGAAATTCGCAAGCAACAGCCACCGTTCGTGTTCCTCAAGAGTCGAGACAAGCGGGAGCAGTTCATGGCTGACCTCAATCAGCTCGTAATAGATGCGCCGATGACAGTGATTGCCGCAGCTATCAACAAAACCCGGCATCGAGAGCGCTACGTCACCCCTATAAACCCATACACGCTGGCGCTCCAATTCTGCATGGAACGAACCCACCGCTTCCTCTGTGACCACGGGCAAAGCGAACGCCTCACCCATTTGGTAGTCGAGCGCCGGGGAAGAACGGAAGATCGCGACCTAGAGCAACGGGCGTGAAATAGGAATCAGGCCAAGGATTCCCAGCGACCGGAAAATATGATTCACCGTTGCTGGAGGTGGATCATGGGGAAAGCCTTTTCGAGCGATCTTCGGAATCGGATATCTGATCATGTGGCGGCGGGTCATTCGCGACGTGATGCGGCGCGGCGATTTGGAGTGAGCGTGAGCTGCGCGATCAAGCTTGTGCAGCGTGTGGCGAAGACGGGGTCGGCGGCTCCGGCGCGGCAGGGGCGGCCGCCGGGAGCAGGCAAGCTTGCGCCGTACATGACAATGCTGATCCGCTGGGTGGAGGCGCAGTCGGATATCAGCATGCCCGAGCTTGCGGCAAAGCTTGAGGCGACGACGAAGATGCGTGTTCATCCAGCCTCATTGTCGCGCGCCCTTCTGGGAGCGGGCTTCAGATATAAAAAAACAGCTTCTGGCCTCGGAGTGCGGACGCGATGATGTTTGCGAGGCTCGTCGGCGATGGCGGCTGCATCGCCAGCCGCGCATGCGCGAGCAGGCGCACCGCTTGGTATTCATCGATGAGACAGCGACCACGACGAAAATGACGCGTCTGCGGGGGCGGGCTCGCCGTGGCCAGCGCCTGAAGGGACGCGCGCCATTTGGCCATTGGAAGACGCAGACCTTCATAGCAGGATTACGGTGCGACGGCCTGACCGCTCCCTGGATCATCGATCGGCCGATGACCAAAGAGATCTTCGAAATCTACGTGGAAACCCAGCTCGCGCCGACACTCGATCCGGGCGACGTCGTGATCCTCGACAACCTGCCGAGCCACAAGAGCGAAAAGGCCAAGGCGATCCTCAAGCAGCGCGGCGCCTGGTTCCTCTTCCTCCCGCCATACAGCCCTGATCTCAACCCGATCGAGATGGCCTTCTCAAAACTGAAAGCGCACCTCAGGCGCATCGGGGCCAGGACGATCGATGACCTCTGGCGAGCCGTCGGCAGCATCTGCGACCTCTATCCGCCCGACGAATGCCGCAACTACTTCATCGCCGCCGGATATGCACACGATTAAACGCTCGATGCTCTAGAACTGGAATTTCGACGCATCAAGGACGGTGGCAATTATGGTCGTGTTCAGCTTACCACCATGGAAATCGTGTTTGCCGATAAGAAGGCCAACTCGGGCGGATTGCAGCTTGCTGACTTGGTGGCCCGCCCTATCGGTTTGCGACAGCTTCGTCCCGACCAGCCGAACCGGGCATATGACATCATAGCTGAGAAGTTTCACCGTAACGGTGCGGGCCGGATTGAGGGGATTGGACTCAAGTGCTTCCCTTAAAAAGCGAAAGGCCCCAGTATACACCGAGGCCGCAACGCCGACTGGGAACATCCCCCTGTCCACTTGCCTTCAATATATCCCTAAACTGCAAAATGTCAATCAACCGGCGGGGGGCAATGCCACGCTTCGTTCAATCTCATCCGCCCATTCAGCAAGGGCGGCGCGCTTCTCCGCCTCGTAGCTATGGAGCGCATAGGTCCGCGCCGTCACCCCTTGCGGGGCATGATTTAGCACCCGCCCAACCACCAATTCCGAAACACTAAGACGCACCATGTGCGTTGCCGCTGTCCGGCGCAGGTCATGGAGTCGCCACGGCTTCATCTCGCCACCGCTCGCAGTGAGGAGCTTGTCGAGTTTCGCTTTACCTTGACTATAACATTTGGTGTGGGTTTGGCCGTCACTTGACCAGACATATGGCCCGAACTCAGGCGTGGCTTTGAGCAGTGCAACCGCCTGCGGTGATAACGGTACCAGATGGGCGCGGGCTGATTTGGTATCTTGGCTTGCCAGCACCCATGTTCCGGCAGTCAAATCAATGTCCGCCCAGCGCATCGACGCCACTTCCGTTCGGCGTTGTCCAGTTAGGATGAGCAGCTTGAGGAAGCCCGCGAAGGGATAACCCATCATATCGGCGGCCCGATACACCCTCGCCACCTCATCCATGTTGAGGAAGCGGTCGCGCGGAACGTCCTGACTGGGGTTCGAAATGGCTTCGGCGGGTGAAGCGTCCACCCAATCGCGCGCCATAGCATAGCGAAACAGGGTGCGGATGATGGCGAGCGCCCGCCCCGGCGCCACAATACCATCAACGCTGTCAATCAGATCGCGGACATCCGCGCGCCGGATGCTGGCAAGGTCAGTATTACGCCACTTCGGCAATACGTAGATTTCAAGCCGTCGTTCCTGATTGCGCCAGCTTTTGTTGCGCGCCTTGGCGACGTTATTAATCCAGTGATCCGCCAGTTCGCCAAACGTCCGCTTTCCGCGAACTTCGCCTTCCCTGGCGAGTGCGATGAGAAACTCCCGCGCCTGATCCCGCGCGGTTGCGAGTGAAATGAGCGGATAGGGACCAAGCGTCTTGTTGATCTGCTTCTGACCGGCGCGGGTGCGAACAATCCACGCTTTGCGACCCCCAGCCCCGACCCTGAGGCGTAGTCCCTTCACCAAATCGTCAGGGTGCTCCTCCTGACCGCTTGCGGGTGGAGAAATGGCGGAAACGCGGGCGTCGGTTAGTCTTGGCATGCTTGTTACCTAGCACAGATTAAGGGTATCCGTCCGAGGAAGGCCGCCTTATGATTGCGGCGGTTATGTCGTGACTTGGCGACGGTGCAAGCGACGGTGTTTGCACCGGTACCGGGGAGTTGGGATGAGCCAGGTCACGATAATTTCAGGCCTTGAACGGCGGCGCACCTGGAGTGACGACGAGAAGCTGGCGTTGGTCGAGGCCTCGATGGAGCCGGGCGCGAACGTGGCGGATCTCGCCCGGCGCGCGGATTGCAGACCATCTCAGATCTATCGCTGGCGCCGGGAACTGCTGGACCCCACGCCCAGTGCACCGACCGGCTTTGCACCGGTGATTGTCGAGAAGGAGGTGCCGCCTGCCTTGCCATCGTCCTCGGCGCCCGTTGCGCCGGTTGGGACGGAACCCTCATGCGCGGCGATCATCATCAAGCTCGACGGCGCGGTCGTGCGCGTGGCGGCCGATGCGCCTCCCGCGCTGCTGGCGGCCGCGATCAAGGCCTGCAAGCGATGATCTCCTTTCCCTCAGGCGCGCGCATCTGGCTGGCGCTCGGGGTCACCGACATGCGTTTCGGCATGCCGGGATTGATGCGTCTCGTGCAGCACGGTCTGGGCCACGAGGTGATGGCCGGCGACATGTTCGTCTTCAGGGGCCGCCAAGGTTCGCTTTGCAAGATTTTGTGGACGGATGCGCTGGGCGTAAACCTTTATGCCAAACGGCTCGAGGAAGGACATTTCGTTTGGCCGTCGGCCAAGGAGGGCGTGATCTCCATTTCGGCGTCGGCCCTGGCATGCTTGCTGGACGGGATCGAGTGGCGCAAGCCACAGGCGCGGTGGCGCCCAACAGCGGTCGGATAAGCGCGCTGCCAACACGCATGTTTCTTTGTATTTTCAAGTAATTGTGCTACTAACATAAGTCATGAGGCGGCGCCTGCATGACTGAGATCCTGACGCTGGACCAAGCCCTTGCGCGCCTGGCGGTCGCCGAGGCTGAAGCAGCCCGTGTCAGGGCGATCAACAGCGATCTGGAAGCGCGCAACGCGCTCCTTGAGCTCCAGAACGAGAAGATGCGCCGCGAGCTTTACGGGCAGCGTTCCGAGCGCGGCCAGCGCCTCGTCGACCAGCTGGAGATCAGCTTCGAGGAAGCCGGGATCTCCGCCGCCGAAGACGAGCGGCTGGGCGAGATCGCCGCAGCGAAGACGACGGTCAAGGCCTTCGAGCGCAAGCGACCGGCACCGCGATCCTTCCCCGACCATCTGCCGCGCGAGCGCGTCGTCATCGCAGCCCCCGAGAGCTGCCCCTGCTGCGGATCGGACAAGCTGTCGAAGCTCGGCGAAGACGTCACCGAGACGCTCGAGGTGATCCCGCGCCGGTGGAAGGTGATCCAGACCGTGCGGGAGAAGTTCTCCTGCCGGGCCTGCGAGAAGATCGCCCAGCCGCCAGCGCCGTTTCACGTCACCCCGCGCGGCATGTTCGGGCCGAGCTTTCTCGCCATGGTGTTGTTCGAGAAGTATGGTCAGCACCAGCCCCTGAACCGCCAGCGCGACCGCTATGCGCGCGAAGGTGTCGACTTGAGCCTGTCGACGCTGGCCGACCAGGTCGGCGCCTGCGTCGCGGTGCTCAGGCCGCTCTATCGCCTGATCGAGGCGCATGTGCTGACGGCCGATCGGCTTCATGCCGACGACACCACCGTGCCAGTGCAGGCCAGGACGAAGACCGTCACCGGGCGATTATGGGGTTATGTTCGCGACGACCGGCCTTTCGGCGGGCCGGCGCCGCCGGCGGCGATCTTCCATTATTCGCGCGACCGCTGCGGCGAGCATCCCGCCCAACACCTGGAAGGTTGGGCGGGGATCATGCAAGCCGACGCCTATGCCGGCTACAATGAGTTGCTGCGCGCCGAGCGCAGGCCGGCGCCGGTCAGGCGTGCCTTATGCTGGGCCCATGCGCGGCGGCCGCTGTTCCAGCTGGTCGATGTCGCGACCATGGCAAGGAAGCGGCGCAACAAGCAGGCGATCGTCATCTCGCCGACAGCGCAGGCGGCGGTGAAGCGGGTCGATGCGATCTTCGAGGCCGAACGCACCTTGTGGGGCAAGCCCGCGGCCGAGCGCCATGCCCTGCGCCAGGATCTCGTCCGTCCACTGGTCGAGGAGCTCGGGGCATGGATGCGCGAACAGCGCGCCTCGCTGTCGCGACACGACCCGGTCGCCAAGGCGATGGATTATATGCTCAAGGCCTGGCCGGATTTTACCGCGTTCCTCGACGACGGCCGGATCTGCCTCAGCAATAATTGCGCGGAGCGCGCGCTGAGAGGGATAGCTCTCGGCAGAAAGGCGTGGCTATTTGCCGGTTCAGACCGCGGCGGCGAGCGGGCGGCGGTGCTGTTCTCGCTGATCGCCACCTGTAAACTCAACGATGTCGATCCCCAGGCCTGGCTCGCCGACGTGCTCGATCGCCTCGCTGGCCTGTCCCAGCACCAGCTGGCTGACCTGCTCCCCTGGAACTGGAAGGCCCAGCGTCAGCCCGTCGCCGAGGCGGCCTGACCATGGCGGCTGTCACCTGCGTCTACACGATCCGCTATGTCGCCGAACGGCTGGGCTTGAGCGAGGACGAGATCTCCGACATCGCCATGACCGACATGGATCCCGAACACGGCCACCTCTGGATCTACGACACCGGCGGCATCGAGACAGAAGCCTTCACCGATGATGGCATCGACCATCTGGCCGAGCTCATCGCCAATCGCGCCACCTGGCTGAACGACAAAGGCTGACCTGCCCGCGGCCCTCGGCGGATGGATACCTCGATCCGGGGCGTGGGCGAACCAAAACCGGCCAGATATGGGCTTATGCCCGCGACGACCGACCGTGTGGCGGCGAGGATCCGCCGATGGTCGCCTATGTCTATGCCGCGGATCGCAAGGCGGAGCGGCCCGAAGCCCATCTGGGCGATTTTGCCGGCATCCTGCAGGTCGATGGCTATGGCGGCTACGCCGCACTCGCTCGGCGTCGGAGCCAAGTGAGCCTCGTCTTCTGCTGGGCACACGCTCGCCGTAAGTTCTACGAGCTGGCTGACAGTTCCCCGGTCGCGACCGAGGTCCTGCGTCGCATTGCCTCGCTCTACGCTATCGAAGATGAGATTCGAGGATCACAGGCCGAGGAGCGACGCACCGTTCGTCACGATCGCAGCCGCACCATCGTCGACGACCTTCGCCAGTATCTCGAGGCCCGAAACCGCCACGCCAGCGCCAAGAGTAAACTCGGCGAGGCGATCCGCTACACGCTCACCCGATGGGACGGCCTCGTTCGTGTCCTGGACGACGGCCGTATCGACCTCGACAACAATGCCGTCGAACGATCAATCCGACCCTTGGCGCTCAATCGGAAGAGCGCTCTCTTCGCAGGGTCTGACGAAGGCGGTGACAACTGGGCCGTGATCGCAACGCTCATCGAGAACTGCAAGCTCAGCGGCATCAATCCCCATGCTTGGCTGGCCGAGACGCTCACCAAGCTCGCCAAGGTCACCCAGCTAATGGCGTCGGGGATCTCATGCCCTGGACTTCCGTGGCCTGAGCACACCGCTTACTGTTCAACTGGAAATGGTCGATCTCGTCCAGCGACACCGTCCGGACCTCCGGCAATGCGTTCATCTGAATTCCCCGATAAGTGCTTGGTTGGCGAAAGCCGGCATTCGTCTTCAGGTGGGCGCGGAACTTTCCTTCGCCGCCAGATTGCGTTCGAGAAATTCGCGAACCGAAATTGCGGAATGACCCGTGATCGTTTCGATCGTGCCTGTCGCATCGTCGCATGGAAAGTCCGGCGCCGCTTTTGCATATTCGACGATCGCGCGGGCAAAGCCGGGTTCCCGGCCGCGCGAAATCAGCGCTTCGACGGCCGTGCCGTCTTCGATGGCTACCTCCGTGAATGCCCGTCCCGCAACTTCGCCGAGCAGACGCGCTATATAGGGAGCGGAGAGGGCTTCCGAGACCAGCGAATAGGCCTTTCCGGCATGCGGACCCGGAACGCCGAGGACCGTGGCCGCGACACGGGCGATATCCGTCGCGGCAACCCAGGGCACGTCCCGCGCGCCCGAAAGATCGCCCACCGTTCCCAGCTGTAGATTGATCCGCGCAGCGAGGCCCTCCAGGAAGAAGCCTGGCCGCAGATGCGTGAACGCGATGTCCGAACTCTCGATATAGCGATCCACCAGCCTGTGCCACGTCAGCAGATCGATAGCGCTTGCGTCCGGCCCGAATGCGCTGAGATTGACGATGGCGCGAACCGACGCGGCTGCGGCTGCGTCGACCACGCTTTTGGCATAATTGAGCATTTTGAGGCCGTAGGGCTTCAGAAGGAAAAGTGTCGTAACCCCGTCCATCGCCGCCGTTATGCTTTGCGGTTCGTCGAGATCCACATGAACGGCGGCAAATCCCTGTGCCTCAATGTTTCTTGCCGTTGCCTCGGACCGGGCTGCGCACAGGATGTTTAAGCGCCTGTCCAGACCTTGCCGAGCGATTTCCGTGAGCAAGTGACCGCCGACGGTTCCACTTCCGCCTATGATGAGAATGGTGTCCATCGGCCAACTCCTAGTTCTTGAGACGATCGACGCCGCGCCAGCGAACGCGATCCATGAAACCATTCAGATTCGCAGGAGATCGCTAGGCCGGGTTGAATATGCGGGTGCCATGAGCAATCGCGTCGCTGAAGGTCTCAACGTTCGACAGGTCGTTGATCTGCGGCCAAGCGTCGGCCACCTGCTCGGGCGTGACCGGCCGACGATGGTCGAACCGGATCCCCCGCGCTTCCATTATCTCGGTGCGCGCGAAGAAGCCCGCTCCCGCAGTGTAGATACGGCCGTTATCCTGGCATTGTTCGTGGGCAAGATAGGCTACCAGCGCGGAGACATGGGCGGGATTGCCCAGACCGGGATTTTCGTCCCAGAATATGCTGCTCTCCTCCAGAACCATGCGCGTAGCCGCACCCGGGAGTATCGCGTTCACGCGAAGATCGTCCTCGCCCACCTCGCGCGCCAGACTGCGCATGAAGCCGAATATGCCGCCCTTGGCGGCCCCGTAGGCCGCCAAATCGCCTTGCCCGTACATTGCACCCGAACTTGAGGTGAATATAAGACGGCCATAGCCCCGCCCCTTGAAATAGGGCCATGCCGCGCGCGCCATGAACATCGATCCGTCCAAATGCACGCCCAGCATCCACCGCCAATCTGGATCGCTTATGTCCTCCAGCGGGCTCGGTATCAATATTCCGGCATTCCAGACCAGTATGTCGATTCGCCCGAAATGCTCGACGGCTGTCTGGACGATGGACCGCGCGCCCTCCCTGGTGTGAACCGTATCGTAATTAGCGATCGCCGTTCCCCCTGCCCTTTCAATCTCGGCAACGACATTATCGGCAGGCTGCGACGACTGCCCCTCGCCCGCCAGGCTTGAACCGCAATCGTTCACGACGACCTTTGCGCCGCGTAAAGCCAGCAATGACGAATGGCAACGGCCCAGCCCGTTGCCGGCACCCGTGATAACGGCCACGCGCCCGCCAAAGCGCAAATTGTCGCCCATCCGACCGATCCTCGTTTTATGGCTCAGGCTCTGAACGTCATCGTCGAAGAGGATATCAGGCCTGCGATTTACAACTGGTTGCGCTCGGCTTTGTGGACGTTCGTCTGAAAACCGGCATCGTTGCCGCTCATTCGGAGCTGGCGTTCCGCGATCCGCCAGCCGGCAGGCGTGCGGACCAACTTGTCATGATATTGCCCCATCATCGTGCCGGTGTGGCCGTCCGGCGTTTCATGCCAGGCCATGATGTAGCTGGTGCACCGTGCGCGGTCGGCGGATTCGAACGCGATCTGGATGTTGGAAAGATGATGCGAGCTCCGGCTGAACCGCTTCATGCGCTTCATGGCCTCGTAAATGTTGCCCGCGCCCCGCGTCTGTAATCGCGGGTCCGGGCCGATGTCGAGAAAACCGTCTTCCGTGAACGCGCCTGCGAGCAAATCCAAATCCAGCAAATCCATGCCGCGGCAATATTGGTGCAGGATATCGGCGATTTCCTGGCGGTCCTGCAATGTGCGTATAGTCTCGTCCACTATGCCAAGCTCCTCTCTATTATATCATGACTACCCGGAACCCGCCGCGTTTCAGAAGCGCCGGATATCCGGCTGTAGTTTGCGATGGTCATCTTCGACATCTCCACGCTCATGCGTATCAGGTGAGGACATCGAAGAAGCTCTGCCGCATATGATTGTCATGGGTGAAGCCGAGATGGCCAAGATCGTTGGTATCCCAAATGAGGGTCGGCGTATCGGGGTAATGGACATAGCCTTCGGCGAACACTTCGTTGCGGTTCCCGGAAGGGTCAAAGAAGTAGATCGTGGCCCCGCGCGTCACGCCATGGCGGTTGGGCGGCACTTCGACCGGAATGCGGTACTTCCCGATCAGATCGGCCGCCTTGTAGAGATCGCCGACCGATTCCAGCAGGAATGACACATGATGGAACCTGTTGGGTTCGGCCTGAAGCTGAAATGCGATATCGTGCGGCTTTGTCGAGCAAGTGAGGAACACTCCCAATGACATTTCGCTCTCGGCCTCCACGATCTTTTCGCTGAGATCGAAGTCGAACACTTCGCAGAACAGGCGCGCGCATTCGTCAATATTGGGCCCGCCAAGCAAGACATGGTCGAGCCGATTGACACGATAGCCGCGGACGACGCCTTCATAGGGGATGGCGCCGGGGTTGCGATATCCCAGCGTGTTGCCGGTCAGTTCCTTTTCGGCATAGAGTTGCATGACGTGCCCGCTCGGCGCCACAAACTGAATGCGGCGGCCACTTCTAGGGTACACGCCCGCTTCAATATGCGTGACCGGCAGACCGAACGCTTCGATTCTGGGCGCAAGCTGCGACAGTGTCGCGTCATCATAGACACGAAACGCCACATAATCGACGCCGGGCGCATCCGCCTCGCGAAGAATGAAGCTGTGGTGCTCATGATCGTCCCAAGGCTTGTAATAGACAAGTCCCTTGTCGTCTTCCATGACCTCGTGCAGGCCCATCCGTGCGCCGTAATGTTCGCGCGCGGCGGCCATATCCATGACCCGGATCCTCACTTCACCTATTCTCAGAACGCCCCTCATGGACATCGATCTTCTCCTTGTCCTACGGTCTTGCTCAAGCGGCCTTGACGCTGCTTTCGCGCTCGCGCGCCATGGTGAGCGCGGTGTCCTCGATCATGTCTTCCTGGCCGCCGATCATCTTGAGCCGGCCCAGTTCGACCAAGATGTCGCGCGCCGGCACGCCGTAGCGCTTTGCTGCGCGCTTGGCGTGCAACAGGAACGTCGAATAGACCCCGACGAAACCGATCGTAAGCGAATCCCGGTCGATACGAATGGGCCGGTCCAACATCGGCACGACGACATCTTCGGCGGCGTCCATGAGCTTGAACAGGTCGCATCCGGTATCGATGCCCATGCGCTCGCACACGGCGGCCAGCACCTCCAGCGGCGTGTTGCCCGCTCCGGCGCCCATGCCGGCGAGCGAGGCATCGATCCGGCTGGCGCCGGCCTCGATCGCGATGATCGAGTTGGCGACGCCCATGCCCAGATTGTGGTGCCCGTGGAAGCCGACCTCAGTCTCGGGCTTGAGCGCCTGCCGCAGAGCGTCCACCTGCGTACGCACATCCTCGGGCAGCATCGTGCCCGCGGAATCGGTGATGTAGATCGTCTGCGCGCCGTAGGACTCCATGAGCTTGCCCTGACTAACGATGCCTTCCACCGAATTGAGGTGCGCCATCATCAGGAAGCCTGTCGTATCCATGCCGAGCTTGCGCGCGAACGCAATGTGCTGCGGGGTCGTGTCCGCTTCCGTGCAATGAGTCGCGACATGGACGCTTCGCGCGCCGCAATCATAGGCGGACTTGAGATCCTGCATGGTGCCGAGCCCAGGGATGAGCAGCACCGACACCTTGGCGCGCTTCAGTTCAGGCACCACGGCGCTGAGATATTCCTCGTTGGTATGAAGCGAGAAGCCGTGCTGAAGCGAATTGCCGCCCACTCCGGCGCCATGCGTCACCTGAAGCAGCGGAACGCCCGCGGCATCAAGTGCCCGGGCAACGGATATCATCTGCTCGACCGAGATCTGCTCACGCTTGGCGTGCATGCCGTCGCGCAGCGACATGTCGTGGAGGAGAACCTTGCGTCCGTCCAGATGCGATTTCATCGGGCCATCTCCTGTGCCTGAACTGGGTGGGCGGCGGCGATCATCGGTTCCGCGAACAACTCCGCCGTTCGCACGGCGGAGGCCGTCATGATGTCGAGATTGCCGGCGTATTTGGGAAGATAGTCGCCAAGCCCCTCGATCTCGACGAAGATCGTGACCTTTTTCCCATCAAACACTGGGCCATTCACGAGCCTGTAGCCGGGCACGTAGCGTTTCACCTCGTCCACCATGGCATGAACGGAATCGCGGATCGCCGCTTCATCGGGGGCGCTCTCCGTCAGGCAATAGATCGTGTCACGCATCATCAGCGGCGGTTCGGCGGGGTTGACGATCACCAGCGCCTTGCCGCGCGTGGCGCCGCCCACGGCAGCCACTGCGCCTGAGGTCGTATAGGTAAACTCGTCCAGATTTGCGCGCGTACCTGGTCCGATCGATTTCGATGCGGCCGTCGCGACGATCTCCGCGTAGTCCACCGGCTGCACCCGCGACACCGCGTGCACCATCGGAATGGTCGCCTGGCCGGCGCAGGAGATCATGTTCACATTGGTGACGCCACTCTCCGCGATGTCCGCGAGGTTGACCGGGGGGCAGCAATAAGGCCCGATCGCCGCAGGCGTGAGATCAATCATCAGCACGCCCAATGCGGTGAGTTTTTCCGAGTTTTCGGCATGGACATAGGCCGAGGTGGCATCGAAGGCGATCCGAACATCGTCGGCTTTCACATGCGGCAGCAGTCCGTCGACGCCCTCGGCAGTGGTCTTGAGACCCATATTCCTAGCGTGCGCCAATCCATCCGAGGCTGGATCGATGCCAACCATCCAGACCGGCTCCAGCACAGCGCTGCGCTGCAGCTTGTAGATGAGGTCGGTGCCGATATTGCCGGATCCGATAATGGCACAACGAATGCGGCTCATGTGTCTTTACTCCTTTGACCCATCATATCGCCGAGATGTCCCGGCGGGCGCTCGCCGACGGTCGTGCCGCCAATGCCGTAATGCTCTGGCACGAGCTCGTGGATGATGACGCGCACGGCGCTCAACGGCGCAGCCATCGTCTCGGAGACCGCCTGCGTGACGGCGGCGACCATCGCGCGCTTCTGCGCCACGCTGCGCCCCTCCATGATATGGACCTCCACAATCGGCATGGCCTACACGTCCTCTACGAAGCGCACGGTGACGTCACCCATGTCCTGGAACCGCGCGCAGACCGAATCTCCGGCCGAGACCAGCTGGGCCTCACAGGCACCGCCGGTCAGGATGAGCGAGCCTCCCTCAAGGGCTTCGCCGCGGTCTTCGAGCCATTGCGAGAGCATGATGATCGTGCGCGCGGGATTGCCCAGCACCGCGCCCGAGGCGGCCTCGCCGACAACCTCCCCATTCTGCACGACCACGATGCCGATGGTGCGAAGGTCAAGCTCGGCAGGGCGCCGAGGCCTACCGCCGATGACATAGCGGGCCGAAGAGCTGTTGTCGGCGACCACGCTCGGCAGATCAAACTTGTAGTCGGCATAGCGCGAGTCGATGATTTCGATTGCGGGTGCGATGAAGTCCGTCGCCGCAAGTACGTCCGCTTCGGTCCGCAAGGCGGCTGCAATATCGGGCTTCAGCACGAATGCGATCTCCGGCTCGACCCGCGGACGAGAGAGCAGCCTGGTGGGACAGATGCCGCCGTCGGGCACTGCCATGTCGGCAGTGATGAAGCCGAAGGTCGGTGTATCCACCTTCATCTGCGCCATCTTAGCGCGTGACGTGAGCCCCGCCTTATAGCCCACCAGCCGGCGACCGCGCACCTTCCAGCGGTCACGCAGCAGATCCTGTACGGCATAGCCGCACGCCATGTCGAAGCCTTCATGAGCTTCGGTCGGCAGCGTCAGCGACCGACCGTTCGTCTGGGCTTCGTCGACCCGTTCAGCGATCGCGCTTAGCGCCTTCCTGCTCAGGGCGAGGGTCATTGAAAGGATACCTCGCAGCTTCCCAGCCCGTCGAAATGGGCGACGATCCTGTCTCCCACCGCCACCGGCACCAGCGCGGCGAGCGATCCGGAGAGAATGACTTCGCCGGCGCGGAACGTCACGCCCAGCGCGCCCAGCCGATTGACCAGCCAGACGACGGCATTGACCGGCGAGCCCTGCACCGCCGCGCCGACTCCGGTCGCCGCCGGTTCGCCATTCTTTTCGATCAGCATGCCGACCAGGCTCAGGTCGATATCACGCGGATCAACTGTTGTGTCGCCCAGGATATAAGCGCCGCAGGATGCATTGTCCGAAATCGTATCCTGGATGCGGATGTCCCAATCGGTGATCCGGCTGTCGACGACCTCGAAGCAGGGCACGACATGTGCCGTCGCCGCCAGCACGTCGACGGCGGTCAGGCCCGGCCCTGCAAGATCGCGCTTGAGGACAAAGGCAATCTCACCCTCGATCCGCGGCTGGATCATGCTGTCCATCGCCAGCCCGGCGCCGCTGCGATGCTCCATGCTGGCGGTCAGCTGCCCAAAATCGGGTTCGAACACCTGCATCATGTTCTGCACGGCTTTCGACGTTACGCCGATCTTCTTGCCGACGATGCTGTCGCCGGTCGCGACCATGCGCGCAACCATCCGCTCCTGGATGCGGTACCCGTCCGCGACGGTGATGCCAGGCAGCCGGTCGCGCAACGGCGCGATCGCGACCCGGCTGTTCAGCGCCTCAAACAGCTCGTCGCCGTGGCGGTCGATGGTGGCGGCATCGAGCGGCATCAGAGCTTCACGCAAATGTTGCGGAGTTCGGTATAGAACTCGAGCGAGTGGACGCCGCCCTCGCGGCCGATCCCGCTCTGTTTGGATCCGCCAAAAGCGGTCCGCAGGTCGCGCAGGAACCAGCTGTTCACCCAGGCGATACCGACCTCGATCCGACTAGCCACCCGGTGCGCGCGGGCGAGATCGCGGGTCCAGATCGTCGTGCCCAGCCCATATTCAGTATCGTTCGCGCGCGTGACGGCCTCATCTTCACTGTCAAAAGGCGCGATGTGACAGCAGGGGCCGAAAATCTCCTCGCGCAAGACCGCGGAATCACCGGGCAGGTCCGTCCAGATGGTCGGCTGAATCCAGGAACCGCCGGAGAGTTCCTCCGGCAGCTGCGGTATGCCGCCGCCGGTCACGACCGTCGCCCCGTCGGCGAGCGCCAGCTTGTAGTAGCGCAGTACCTTCTCACGATGCTCGTGGTTGATGAGGGGGCCCAGCGTCGTCGTGCGATCGCCGGGCATCCCCACCGTCAGGGCCTCCGCCCTAGCCTTCAGCGCAGCAACGAAGCGCTCGAAGATCGGCCGTTGGACATAGACCCGCTCGGTGCCGAGGCACACCTGACCGCAATTAATGAAGGTCGCCCGCGCGATGCCGTCCACCGCCGCATCGAAATCGCAATCCGCGAACACCACGCCTGCATTCTTGCCGCCCAGTTCGAACGACACGTCGCGGATACGATACGCGGCCGCTCGCATGATCGTCGCCCCGGTCGTCGTCTCGCCGGTGAAGGTGATCGCAGCGACGTCGGAATGGGTGGTCAGATATTCGCCGGCCGATCCCGCACCCCGCCCATGAACCACATTATAGACGCCGTCAGGAATGCCCACAGCGGCGCAGACCTCGGCAAGCAACGTGGCTGTGGCCGGTGTTTCTTCGGACGGCTTGACCACAACCGTGTTGCCGCAGGCCAGCGCCGGCGCCACTTTCCAGGTCATTAGCAGCAGCGGCGCGTTCCACGGGCAGATCACTCCAATGACGCCCTTCGGCACGCGTATGGCGTAATTGAGCGCGCCTGCGCCATCGGGCGTCGGCGTCATGAACGATTCGGTCGGAACATTCTTTACCAGATCGGCGAAGATGCCGAAATTCTCGGCGCCCCGCGGGATGAAGGCATGTTCCATGACCGATCGGGGCTGGCCGGTATCGGCCATCTCGGCCTCGACGAAATCCTCGAACCGCCTCGTTATCTCTGCCGCGACTTTATGGAGCAGCATCGAACGTTCCGCGACCGTCATCTTGCCCCATGGACCGGCGAGAGCCGCTTTCGCCGCCGCGACCGCCGCATCCACTTCCGTTCGCCCGCCCGCATGAACCTGGCCGATGATCCCGCCAGTCGCGGGATTGATGTTCGCAAAGCAATCGCCGCCCGAAACAAATCGCCCACCGATGAAATGCAAAAATTGCTTCGGCTCCGCCGTGCGATGATCAGGCCGGTAAGACGCCTCTACGGTCATATCAGTGCCATTCATATTTCCGTAGGCTCCGTAGACGCTTGCGCTCGATGGGGCGGCAAGTCGGGGGCTGAAGGTGAGCGGACAAAGGTCTGTCCGCAACATTGACCATCGTCTGACGCAGTCTCATTCGGCGCCTGTGCGATGTTCGCCTTTTCTCGTTCCGAGGCTTCGAATTCGCGCATGGTCGGCTTGTGCATTTTTCCGGAAGCCGTCATCGGAAAGTCCTCAACATACCGAATATAGCGCGGCACCTTATAGTGCGCGATCTTACCGGAACAATATTCACGGATCATATCATCGGCCAGATGTTCGGATACTTTGATCCAGGCGCAAATCTCTTCACCCATCAAGGAATCGGGAACACCGAATATGGCGATGTCTACAATTGAAGGGTGAGTACGAAGAAAGTTTTCCACTTCGATTGGATAGATATTTTCTCCACCGCGGATAATCATGTCCTTCGAACGCCCTACAATCCGGCAGCGGCCATGTTCGTCCATGATGGCGAGATCGCCAGTGCGCATCCAGCCCGCCGCATCGATCGTCTCGGCGGTTCTATCAGCGTCGTTCCAATAGCCCGACATGACATTGTAACCGCGAATATGCAGTTCGCCCACATCGCCCAAAGGCACGGCCCTGCCTTTCGCGTCCGCCACCTTCGCCTCCACCCATGGATGCACGGTGCCCACGGTCGCGGTTCGGGTTTCGATGTCCGCGTCAGCGCGGGTCTGGAAGCTGACAGGACTTGTCTCCGTCATCCCGAACGCAATCGTTATATCCTTCATGTGCATGTCGGTCATCACGCGCCGCATGATATCCTCCGGGCACGGCGCCCCGCCCATCGCGCCTGTCCTGAGCGAACTGAGGTCGTAGTTCGCGAAATCCCTGTGCGACAGCTGGGCGATGAACATCGTCGGCACGCCATACAGAGCCGTGCACCGTTCCTGCTCCACCACCCGCATAACTTCGGCGGGATCGAAGCCTTCGCCGGGCAGGACGATCGCGGCGCCGTGCGAGACGGCCGTAAGAACGCCCAGCACCATGCCGAAACAGTGGAACAACGGCACCGGAACGCAGATGCGGTCGGCATGCGTCAAGTCCATGAGGCTGCCGCTCAGATGCCCGTTGTTGAGCAGCCCGAAATGGCTGAGAGTCGCTCCCTTGGGCTGCCCGGTCGTTCCGCTGGTGAACTGAATGCATATGGCATCGTCAGGCTGAAGCGTTTGCGCAAGTTCGGCGACCGCATTCCGATCCGCGTTTCCGCCACGCGCGATCAACGCGTCGAAGGACAATATCGCACCCTTGGCGTGACCAAGGCTTATCACCACTTCCAGCGCGGGCAGGCGCTCGCTCCTGGAAAACCCTGCGGCAAACTCGGGCGCGATCTCCGCCAGCATCGCGCCGTAGTCGGATGCCTTGAATCGTTCGGCGAGGACGAGCCCCCGGCATCCGGACAGGTTCAGCGCATGTTCGAACTCGGCTGCGCGATAGGCCGGATTGATCGTGACGAGAATGATGCCGGTCTTTGCAGCCGCCAGCTGGACGATTACCCACTCCGCGCAGTTGGGTGCCCAGATCGCCAGTCGATCGCCGGCTCGAAAATCGAGCGAGAGAAAGCCGGCGGCGAGCGCGTCCGCCTTCTCGGCCAGCTCGCTCCACGTCCAGCGAACGCGCTGGTGAGGAACGACGAGCGCAGGACCATCGGGCCATGCCTCGGCTGCGCGTTCCAACGCCCGGCCGATTGTCTCGTAACGAAGCGGTGCGTGGGTGATGCCGCAACTGTAACTAATTGCCTTCCCATCGCTCCCCGATGCACCCATTGCTGAACCCTTGCCTATTGGCCGCACGCAATTGCTGGCCTTCGGCTTTTCAGCCTAGAGATGGGGACGAGATTTTCTAACACTATATTGGGTTCGCGATCATACCTTGCGTGCATGACGTAGCCGCAGCGCGTTACGGGAAGCGCACATCTTCACTCTCCGGAGATCGGACGTTCCTCGATCACCGAAAGCCCATAGCCCTCGAGCGCCACCAGCGTGTGCGGCGTGTTGGACATGAGCACCATTTCATGCACGCCCAAATCCGCCAGGATCTGTGCGCCCACGCCGTAGCTGCGCTGGTCCATCAGTTCCGTCCTCGACGACATATATGCTGAAAGCGACCGCCCGCTCTCGGCTGCCGACAGAAGCACGATCACGCCGGTGCCCGCCATTCCGATTTCTGTCATCGAGCGCTGCAGCAAAAGTGCGCGATCACCCGGCTCGCCCAGGAGATCGGAAAAGATCGAAAGGCTGTGCATCCGTACCAGCGTCGGACTATCCTCGGATATGCTGCCCTTGAGCAAGGCGAGCGATTCGGTCGAATCGATCTTGTTACGAAAGACCAGAGCGCGCCATTCTCCGCCATAGACGGACGTCATCGGCATGTCGGCCACGCGGCTGACTAGGTGATCGAAGCGCCGCCGATAGGCGATCAGATCCCGGATCGTGCCGATCTTGAGACGATGCTGCTCGGCGAAGACGGCAAGGTCGCTCAGCCTCGCCATGCTGCCGTCTTCCTTCATGATCTCGCAAATGACACCCGAGGGGTTGAGTCCGGCCAGCCGTGCCACGTCCACTGCCGCCTCGGTGTGGCCTGCGCGCACGAGGACACCGCCGTCGCGCGCCACCAGGGGAAACACATGGCCCGGCGTAACGATCTGGTCAGGCCCGTTACGCGCGTCGATCGCAACGGCGATCGTTCGAGCGCGGTCAGCCGCCGAAATCCCCGTGGAAACGCCATGCTTCGCCTCGATCGAAACCGTAAAGGCAGTCTCATGCTTGGTCTCGTTCTTCGGGCTCATCGGATCAAGCTTGAGTTCGGACGCACGCTCCGAAGTGACCGCGAGGCAGATCAAACCGCGGCCATAGCGCGCCATGAAGTTGACTGCATCCGGCGTCGCCATCTGGGCCGGGATGATGAGGTCCCCCTCATTTTCCCTGTTCTCGTCATCTACAAGAATAAACATCCGGCCGTTCTTGGCTGCGTCAATGATTTCTTCAATCTTCGATATTACAGTATCCGTCATTGCGTTTCTCGGTTCAATTTATGTTTATCGGGTTATTTTCAAGCGGCGCAGCGGCTCAGGAATTTTTTCATTTCGACATAAATTTCCTGATCTTCCATTGTCATGCCGCCAAAGCCGATATGCGGCATCCCATCCCAGATATGAAGTTCCGCGCGTACGCCGGCTGCCCGCAATTTGCGGTGCATTCGGACCGTATTGGACAGGAAGAGATCGCGCGTGCCGGATTGGAGAAAGGTCGTCGGAAAAGCCGAGACGTCGCCGAACAACGGAGAAACAAACGGATCGAAGAGGTCCGCATCGCCTGCATAAAGACGATTAAAGTCCGTCAGCCGAAAAGTCAGCCGAGTGTCCAACCCCATCAAAGTGTGGAAAGAATCGCCGCTTTCGGTTAAATCCACCTCCGGTGACATGAGGATGAGTCCACTTGGAAGCGGATGATCCGCGATCTTTGCACGCAACAGCAACGCGCATGCAAGATTGCCTCCCGCCGAAGCCCCGCTAATCACGAGGGAAGCAGGCTCCCGCTCTTCGAGAAGGGCGCGATATGCGGAGAGGCATTGGTCGAGCGCAGCCGGAAAGGGATGATCCGGTGGAACCGGATAGTCGATCGCGAAGATGGTTCGGCCGGTGCGGTGCGCCATCGCAGCCGCCTCGAACCGCATATTCTCCTCGCCTCCTCCCAGAAGCAGCCCGCCCCCACGCATGTGAAGCAATGTCTGTCCTGGCGGTCCCGCCATTTCGTGGGGAATGGCCTGATAAACGGTCGCCTCACCCAGGCGAAGCACCGTGACATCGGCGGCGAGCGTCGGGATCAGTGGGGCCAGGAACGAGCCGAGTTCGGCATTGCGGGCCGCGATATAGCGGCGCCAACCATCCGCATCGTCAAGAAGCGGCCGCGCAGGCGCCGCCGGTCTGGCCATCGCCAATATGTGCCGGGCTTCCGCGCTCAACGCCTCGGGCGCTGGAATATTGCGAGCCGGCAGCGCGGTGATTCCATCGCGGCCGGGAACATCTGCATCAGTCATGTGTCGAAACCTTTTCTCTCACCCAGCAGCGGGCAGCTTCAAAGATTCTCAGAATCATACCGTATGGAGTAGTTCTGGCATGTTACCCCCGTGGCATCTCCATCACCTGGCAGCATCATGGTCGCCATCGCCCCGAGCGACCTCCCGCACAACCTCAAGGAAGCGACGGATGATCGGCGATGTGTTGTCTTCGCGATATAGGCAGCTCAGATCGACCATCGGCGGGAGCTGCGCATCAAGGTTGCGATAAACCACGCCGCTGGCGGAGAGCATCGTGGCGGACTCGGCGATCAAAGCCAGGCCAAACCCGCTGGCAATAAGAGAAAGGGCAGCGATGGCGTCGCCGACCTCCTGGGCAATCACGGGCTTCACGCCAGCCGCGTGGAAGAGACCGAGAACGAGATCTACGAAATTCATCCGTTCGCCGGCGGGAAATAAAATCAACGGTTCGTTGGCGAGGTCGAGAAAGGAAATTTCTTTGCGTTCGGCCAACCGATGGTCAGCGCGCAGGGCCACCATCACTGGCTCCCTGCGGACCGTTTCCACCACAATTCCAGGTTCATTATTTGCAAATCGATTAAAGCCTACGCCGATGCGCCCATTGCGAAGTCCTTCCATCTGCTCCTGCCGAGTCATCGTATGGACGACAAGCTTGACATCAGGCGCCTCCGCATGAAATCGCTCGAGGACGGCCGGAACCACTCCCAGGATCGTCGAGCCGAAGATTCCGATATCCAGCCGCCCAAGTTGCCCCCGTTGAGCCCGCTTGGCGCGTTCTGTCATTCGATCCAGCAGGGCGATAACATTTTGTGCGTCAGACAGCATCGTTAAGCCGACATCGGTTAACTCTACACCTTTGACTGTCCTGCGGAAGAGGATTGAGCCAAGCTCGCGTTCGAGCGCCTGTATCTGACGGGACAAGGGTGGCTGGGAGATATTAAGCCGCTTAGCCGCGCGCCCGATATTCTCTTCAGCCGCGACGGCAATGAAGCTTCGTAACTGCCTCACATCCATATGTCACCCTTCCCAATTGCTATCATTATGCAATTATTTGTAGATTAAGAGAACCGTTGGGATAGCAGCCTTAAATTCTGAAAATTTCGTAGAGGCTTAGTGGCCACTCCTTGGCCAGCCAATTCTCTCATACCGCCTGATCAGCCACGCCTTAATGCATCGGGAGCAGCGTCGTGCTGTTTTTGTGCGTGATATTTTTCGGTTGCTTTTTGGATGGCGACACCGGTTTGGTTGCCGAGGGCGGCATATTGGGTGAGGGCATAGTCCTCGGCGGCCTTGAGCGCAGCGGTGCTGCCGCGGAAGCGCGGCGCGACCTCGGTACCAAAGAGCGCATAGGAGCGCCATGTCGCCTCGCGGTTGGCCCAGTCGTGCGACCATAGCAGGAAGGTGCCGAAGCCCCCCGAATGCTCCCACAATCGTGCGATCTGCGCGGCCGCGTCATCAGGCGTGCCGATGACCGCAAACCCGTTCTCGATCAGCACCTCGATCTGCTGGTCGACCGTATCCGCCCCTTCAGGGATAATGCCGAGCGCGTTGATCTTGCTGTTGTACCAAGCCCAGCGCGCCAGACCGTCGCGCACGTCGCGGCGCGCCTGTTCACGCGTCTCGGCGATGTGCATCGGGCAGACCAGCCGCCAGTTGCGGCGGTCGACCGTCTGGCCGTGCTGCGCGGCCTCATCCTCGGCAATGCCCCAGTTTGTCTTCAGGAAGTTCATCGACGCCGACATTGATGCGTTCAGGGACAGGATCGACAGTCCATGTTTGCCCGCCAGTTTCGAGCCAGAGGGCGAGACCATCGATGTCACTGCGACCTCGAAGCGCGGCCGCGTCAGCGGCGAAAGCTGCAGCCTGGCGTCGCGCAGTTCCCAGTATTTCGTCTTGCGCGTGACCGCCTCGCCTCGCAGCAGCGGCAGGATCACCTCCAGGCTCTCCTCCATCATCGGCCGCAGGTCCGTCGTCTCCAGTCCGTAGAGATAGGCGTCATAGGGCAAGGCCCCGGGACCCACCCCAAGGATCGCTCGACCCCGCGTCAGATGATCGAGCAGGACAAGCCGCTCCGCCACGTTGAAGGGATGATGATAGGGCAGCGAAATCACCCCGGTGCCAAGCCGGATGCGCTCGGTCCGCGCCGCCGCATAGGCAAGGAACACCTCCGGCGAGCCGACCACCTCCCAGCCCGTCGAATGATGTTCGCCCATCCACGCCTCGTCGAACCCGTGCCGCTCCATCCACTGGATCAACTCCACATCCCGATGCAGCGCAACCGTCGGATCCTCGTGCGACGAATGCACCGGAGACATGAACGCTCCAAACCTCAATGGCCAATCAAAATTCATCTGAACACCTTATGCGTCGTGCCTCTGCCATGTCCCATCGAAATTTCGCCGCCATACTTGCGTTCGATCGCGACTTTTCCTTTAAGACTTGGGCTCCCGCTGAATCTGCTCACCTGACCATCGCGCGGGCTTCGATGATCGGGCGATCCCTGACAGCGTCAAAAAGATTCAGGAAGCTCCGTATCTTTGTACTTCTCGCGGACTCTTGGCATGACTTCGTTTGCCAACAGATCCATCGAACGCCGATATTGTTCGGGCGCATCCGAATAGTCGTGCGTCAGCGCCACCAATTTTCCGAAGCCTCCCGAGATATCTATCATATCGCAGATCTTCTCGAACGCCGTATCGGGCGATCCGACAATCGCCTGATTCCTGGCCAGATATTCAGCCGTCACCTGGTCAAGCGGAAGATTCGGATCGTCAGTCACCGCATTGCCATTGCCATGCTCGACCATCGTCTTGATGTAATAATCGGTCCACATTCTCCCCAGGAACCCGTTTACCACCAGATCGATGGCTTCGGCGTCCGTGTCCGCGATCATGATATCCCGCACGACGCGCCAGTCGGACCTTTTCGGCGGATTTGCGCTGCGCGCCGCGCCTCGCTTTATGGCCTCGAGCTGGCCCATGAGCTGTCTGCGACTGAACATGAGGCTGAGCGGCGTAAAACCGCGCTCGCCCGCCATTTCCAACGTCGGCGATGCAATGCCGGCTCCCGCCACCCCGAGCGGCGGATGGGGGAACTGAAACGGATCGAGATGACGGGTCGTATCGGTGTCTTGAATCCGCCGCACCTTCCAGAACTTGCCCTCATATTCCCAGGGGCCGCGCTCATTCCAATATTTTTGCAGAATAATGAGACATTCATTGAACCGCTCACGATGCTCACCATTAGCCCCATCGATGTTGAGCATCTCGAAGTCGGCATGACCCACGCCGACGCCCACACCGACCATGAGGCGGCCCTGAGACAGATGGTCCAGGTACGCAATGCGAATGGCAAGCTGCGAGGGATGATGCTGCGAAAGCAGATATGTGCCAGCGCCAATGCGGATGTTCTTCGTCTGGGCGAAAGCCTGCGCCATCAAATAATCGGGGGCGGGACAATTTTCCCAGCGCTGGGTGAGATGCTCGCCCACCCACGCCTCGTTATAGCCAAATTCTTCAGCCCAGCGAATGACCTGAAGGTCCCATTGCGCGGACTCATAAACTCCTCTTTCAGGCGGATGAGAGGGCATCATAAAGATGCCCAACTCGAGCGCATCACCCAGCTTCATATTCTCTCCTCCATCACACCATGATTAATTCGGATGCAGTTTTGGGGTCACGCCGCAGGACAAAGCGAACGTCCGTGAGATCCCTGTCGATCGCGAGTCGACCCTCGATAATTTAAGAACTGAAATCTAGTTCTATATTTTTGACGTGTCAACAAGCCTGCATCTGAAAGGCCCGGTATAAAACCGCTTCAACTCCTTCCGCCGCTGCCGCCAATTTGTGCTTGCACTTACCCGCGCAATCTTCCCATTTTACAGAGATCATCCCGCACATTCCGCAAGGCCAGGTAAGCGCTCAAGTGACAAAGACATCCATCGACGCAAGAAAACCCCTCTCAGGTCCGGCCGCGCGGCGCGAACGGATCATCGTTGCCGCTCTCGATCTCATCCGTCAGCCGGGCGGCGGCAGCGTGCAAATGCGCGAGGTAGCCGAGCACGCGGATGTGGCGTTGGGCACATTATATCGTAATTTCCCATCACGCATGGAACTGATGGCCTATGCCTATGAGCGGTGGCGCGAAGGTTGTTTCGAAAAGCTCCTGTCATCCGATGCGGTGCAGGGCGCCACATATGTCGAGCGATTCACGAATGTCACGCGCCTCGACTATTCCTTTCTCGAGCAGGAACCGAGTTTCTGCGAAATTTCGGTCATGCTGAGCAGATCATCGGATCTGAACGTCGCGGCCTGCATCCGTAGAATTCGCGAGAAATCCTACGAAATCTATCTTCGCGCCCTTGAGGGGGTGGATCGCGCCGACGCGCTTTCCGTTATAGATATTTTTGCGGCTGTGATGGAGGGTCAGGCCAGCCTTTTCGCGACCGGAAGAGTCACCGGAGAGGCAGCGCACGCAGCAATGGAGCGCTGCATCTACATGCTTCTAGTATGGAACATTGATAGTATGGAACGTTGAGGTCGCCCGATCTTGAATCGGACGGATGGACACCGCTCGGTCGCAAGTTCACTCCGGACATCGGACAATGCATACCGCCAATGGAATTATCGAGAGATCCGCGAGGCTTCAGTGAGATGATGCCAAGTTCGGTCATGATACACGAGTGGCAACGTTTCGCTGGACACATTGGGTGAGGCGATCCTGGCGTCCAATGCCTCGATGATCAAAATATGTGCCCCTTTGGTCCCAATGCGATGATTGAGGCGTCCACGAATCCAAGCCTGAGCCGATCGGTAAAAAGGTTCGCCGGTCGGCAAACGATCCCAACTGGATGCGTCAGCGAAGCGATCCACGCCGCTCGTTGCACAAAGAACGGCGAGATCATATTGTTCCGCACCGAGCAAATGCACCACGAATGTTTCGGCTCTGCGAATGACCGGTGCGCTTGACGATTGGTCCGATATTGAAAAAGCCAGGAGCGGTGGATCGACATTGATCGAGCAGACGGAAGTTGCCGTAAACGCCACAGGCCCCTCGCAGGCATCGGCAGTGATCACCGCAACGCCTGCGGGATGATTACGAAATGCCGTCTTGAAGACATCCGGCGTAACCTTATCAAGAAAGGCCGTCGCACCGCTGTCAGTGCGCAGTCCTCGTCCAGACTGAACAGGCGAATTTGCGTCGTCATCGATCGCGGGGGTCATGTCAAAAAACTCCTCCATGTCACAGCGCGCGCGGACCGCCCTCGTTCCCCGCTGGGCCAGTTATCCAATTGCTCACATCCGCCCCTGCAGCTTTCAACGATGCTATGAGACGTTCGGCGAATTTTGTCAACGGCGGAGCAAAAGTCGGCCATTCGGCGGCGTAAAACCAGGCCATCGTGTTACATGCCGGGGGGAGTGGCGTGAGGGCGTAGCCCGAGGGCCACTCCCCCCGGCATTGGTGTAATTTTCAGGGTCTGGTTTTGGCCTTGCGGGCCCGGCTGTGCGCGAGGCGATAGCTTTCGCCGTTCATCTCGAGGATGCTGACGTGATGGGTCAGGCGATCGAGGAGCGCGCCTGTGAGACGCTCAGATCCGAAGGTTTCGGTCCATTCGTCGAAGGGCAGGTTGCTGGTGATGAAGGTGGAGCCGCGTTCGTAACGCTGGGAGATCAGCTCGAACAACAGTTCGGCGCCGGTCTTGGAGAGCGGCACAAAGCCCAGTTCGTCGATGATGAGCAGCTTGTATCCGGCCATCTGCTTCTGGAAGCGCAGAAGACGGCGCTCGTCGCGGGCCTCCATCATTTCGCTGACCAGCGCTGCCGCGGTGGTGAAGCCCACCGACAGTCCTTTCTGGCATGCTGCCAGTCCGAGCCCCAACGCTACGTGCGTCTTTCCGGTGCCTGATGGCCCCAGAGCGATGGCGTTCTCACGCCGCTCGATCCACTCGCAGCGCGCCATCTCGAGCACCTGCATCTTGTTGAGCCTGGGGATGGCGGCGAAGTCGAAGCTGTCGAGGCTTTTGACGGCGGGGAAGCGCGCGGCCTTGATGCGCCGCTCGACCATGCGACGCTCCCTGTCGATCATTTCCATCTCGACGAGGCGGGCGAGGAAGCGGATATGATCGACGCCTTCAGCGGCACATTGCCGCGCGAGCTTGTGATGCTCACGCAGGCACGTAGGCAGCTTGAGCGCCTTGAGATGGTGAGCGAGAAGGATCTCCGGGGCCTGATCGCTCATGCGGCCTCCTGCCGGTCGGAGAGCAGGCTCAGATAGGCTCTGGCAAAGGTCTTCTCGACCGTGGTGCGTGGCAGGAAGGGATAGACGTCCAGGTCCAGCCTGGGCGGTACGCGTTCGATCCGGCACAGGACGAGGTGCTTGACGGCATCGAAGCCGATGGCGCCAAGATCGATGGCCTGTTCGACCGCCGCCTGGAGATCGGCGAGGGTGAACGTTTCCAGCAGGCGCAGTACCTGCACATATTCGCGCTTGCCATGTTTGTGCATGCGCCCTTCCATCAACCGCTGCAGTGTCGTGAACGCTTCGGGCAGGTCCCAGCCCTGCAAAGGCGCAGCCTGGTCGAATGCGTTGATCTTCTGCTCGATCAGCGGGAGATAATGGAGCGGGTCGAAGACAACCTCCTCGCGGGCATAGCAACGAGGATGACGGGCGATGACTTCGCTGCGGCAGCCGATCACCACCTCATCGACATAGGCCCTGATCCAGACCTCCTGATGGCCCCAGGCCACCGGAACCGAATAATCGTTGGTCCTGTAGCGCACCAGGGATTGCGAGGAGACCCGCCCGCCTTTCTGATCGCAGGCCTCGAAGGGTGTAGCGGGCAGAGGCTGCATGGCCGCGAGATCGCGTTCCAAGCGCTCACCGATCGTCTCGCTCTGCCCGCGCACCTTGTCCTGCTGGCGCTTGCGGCATTGCTCCTCCAGCCACAGGTTGAACGCCTCCCAGGTCGGGAACTTCGGGATCGGCACCATGAAGTTGCGCCGGCAATAGCCTACCAGCCCCTCCACATTGCCTTTCTCGTTCCCCTTGCCCGGGCGAGCATAGCGGTCGCGGATCACGTAATGTGACAGGAAAGCGCTGAACAGCGTGGCACGCTGCCGCGTGCCGTCGGGCAGGATCTTCGCCACAAGGCAGCGATCGTTGTCATAGACGATCGAGCGCGGTACCGCGCCGAAAAACGCGAAGGCATGCACGTGTCCGTCCACCCAGGCCTCCGCCACCGCCGCCGGATAGGCCCGCACATAGCAGGCATCACTGTGCGGCAGATCGAGCGCGAAGAAGTAGGCCTTCTGCTCCACCCCGCCGATCTCCACCAGCGCTTCCCCGAAATCGGCCTGCGCATCTCCCGCAGGGTGCGCCAGCGGCACGAACATCTCCCGGCTGCGCTGTTCGCGCTCCCGGATGTAATCCTTGATGATCGTATAGCCGCCGGTGAAACCATGCTCGGTGCGCAAACGGTCGAATACCCGCTTCGCCGTATGGCGTTGCTTGCGCGGGACACTGCGGTCACCCTCAAGCCATCCATCAATGATCGCCACAAACCCGTCCAGCTTCGGGCGCTGCGGTACGGACTGGCGCCGGTAACCCGGCGGCGATGAAAACGACAGCATCTTGCGTACCGTATCGCGCGACACATTGAAACGCTTCGCCGCCGCCCGTTGGCTCATGCCATCCGCGCAAGCCAGACGGACCTGAAGATAAAGTTCCACGCTGTAGATCCCCACACCTCCCTGACTCGGCAGAAAGGCTTCAAGGTGGACGACTTTTACGCCGCCCGCAGCAGGACTATCCCGCCGCTACCGTGGTCGAATATTGCTCCGCCGTTCTCACGCGCATCTTTAATATTTTTCCATTTTTAATAACGAACGTGGTGCTCACTGTGTTGTAATAGTCTTTACCCATCCAATGTCCGCTAGCGACCAACTCAACAACCACACGATCCTCTTCTGCTGTCATGGAGACTATAGAAGACTTAATTTCCTTGAGTGCCGCCCCCACCCCCGAAACCATATCGATTGACTCTTCCTTGTTGCGGTGCCCGGCCATAGGCCAGTGACCACAAATCCAGTAATCAAGATCCTCGTGCCATAGGGAAAAGATGGTCTTCAAGTCTCCTGCACTGAAGGCATCCATAAACCGGCAAACGACGGACTTGTTTTCTTCGATATGATTCATATAGACTATCACCAAGACTCTAATTATTGGACTTGAAAGTTACTGCCCGAGTTTTGAGCTAACACTAGCTGTCGAGTTTCAGCTAATGCGCACATCCACATTTTGGCTCCATCTTCAAGACCCCTCAACTTGTTCGATGTCCATTATGTTCAAACGTCCTGCAGGGTCGGCATGATTAACTCGGCGAACTCCGAGCAAATTTCTTCCAGATAATCTGCAGGCGGCAAAAGACAGATATCGGTAAAGCCAATCTGGGCTAGATCGCGCAACTGTCCGATCACTTCGTCCGGGGTTCCAACCACGCACGTGCCCCGGATGGCATCTGGTGTGACGAACCGCCGCTCGTCTTCGAGCAGAACCGTCCCGTGGCCCTCGTGAATCTGCCGGAAACGGCCCGATGGCGGCAGGGAGTAATTCTCCACCCGCGCGACATAGTCACTCCATATCTCCATGAAGAAAGGTGGAATGACGGCATCGTCCCGATGCGACTTCTCCCAGATTTCATATACAAGATGGAGAGCCGTTGTCACGAGAGATCCGGTATGATTGATGACCCGCTCGCTTGTGAGTATTTCTCCCGGTCGAAGTAGGCACAGGCCGATCGTGTTTCCCATCATGAAACCATCGGGCAAACGCCTCCCCGATCGTTCGGCCCCGGCCCGCACCTGGCCGATATTCTCCACTGCCTGTTCCCCCGTGACGCCGCCAACCATCCAGCCATTGCCCAGTTCTCCGGCCAGGTGCTGCATCCTGGGGCCGTGCGCGGCGATATAGATCGGTATTCTCGTCTTGATATCGGCATAGGCACCGGGGGGGTGCATGAACTGGATTTCAGTTGTGCGCCCCGCCAACACGTAATCGACCGCTTCGCCGTTTAGCAACCGGCGGACAGTTCGGATATAATCCGTGAATTCTGCGACGGTTGCCGGCGGCTGACCCATCAGCCTCAAAGACGTATGACCAGTGCCTATTCCGAGAAAGACGCGGCCGGGAGCGATCTGATTGATCGTCGCAATGGCTGCGGCGGTGACTGGGGCGATGCGGGTTCCAGGATTCGTCATTCCGGTGCCCAGTTTGATCGTATCTGTGTTCGCGGCGGCGAGCGCCATAGTCGCGTAGCAATCGGACCATAACATATGGGAGTCGCCGAACCATAGCTTGTCGAAACCCAGCGACTCCAGCCTTTTTGCGATCGCCCAGTTGCCGATTTCGGGACAAAGAGCCACCCCGAACTTCACTGCACCGCTCCTGCACGGTCCGTGCGCCCTCTCCGATGGCGCAGAACGGGGGATGTAGCGGCTAAACCTGAGGCTGACAGGAATTCGGTTTCATTTTTAGCCTCGTCATACCTATCGCGCATGGAGCCCTCTCCGATTTAGTATTGGTCCCACATCCTCTAGCGGAATAGATATCACCGAAGATAAGGTCGGGTCAATAGTATATTGCTAGCATAGCATTAATACCAACAAATAACGTCAAAATAAAGTGGAGATCTGTACCGCAACCGGCGTGGCTGCAGTGATTTAGTCCCTAGTACGTATGAATAAGGCACTTTCTGTAAACCGGATGTGTTTGCGATACAAAAGTATTATATGAGGGGGAGGATATGCGAAGGCTGGTCTGCAGGGCTATTGTTTCCACAATTGCACTCTCGGCGACTGATGCGTTGGCTCAGAATGCAGGCAACGTCCCGGCGCAGTCGGCAAACTCTGAGCGCGCCGACGATAACGGTATAGCAGATATCGTCGTCACGGCGGAGCGCCGGGCCGATCGTCTTCAGGACGTGCCTATTGCAATCACGGCTGCCACGGCGAACCAGCTCAAAGCCCAGGGCGTTGTGGACGCATTCGACATCGGCAAGATTACACCAAGCTTCAACAGCAACCGGACAATAGGCTTCGGGACGCCGATCATGCGTGGCGTCGGATCAACGAATATCACCCTGGGTGACGAACCCAGTGTAGCGACCTATGTTGACGGCTTTTATCAGGGCGTTTCCGCTGGCGCACAATTGCCGTTCAACAACATCGAACGCGTGGAAGTGCTCAAGGGCCCCCAGGGAACCCTGTACGGGCGCAACGCGACGGGGGGGCTGATCAACATCATCACGCGAATACCCAAAAGCGAACTAAGCATAGAGGGGCAGGCCGGCTATGCGAGCTATGATACCATCACCGCTGACGCTTATGTTACGGGCGGCTTGGCCGATGGATTGAGTTCCGATCTCGCGGTAACTTTTCGTGACCAGGGACAGGGCTATAGCCGCAATTTGCTGACTGGTAAATCTGCCGGCCGAAGCGAATATGTTGCCGTTCGGTCGAAAACAGCCTGGGATTTTAGCGCGGCTAATTCCCTGGTGATCGGCCTCTCCTATGCCAAATCTAAAAATGATATTGCTAATGTCAATCTTCCGCTGCCAGGAACCGCTCCCCTTCTTGCCGGGCCGGGCATACTCTACGGTCGCAAGCGCGGCGAGTTCGCCAGCAACCTCACGCCCCGGTTCGATGTGGAGGAATATGGCGTGAATGCGACGCTTCGGCTCGATCTTGGCTTTGCAAACCTTGTGTCGCTGAGCCAGTATCGACGTCTCGATATCAAGAATGAGGTCGAAGGTGACGGCACGAGCGCCGACGGCGTTCTGTCCACGACACAGCTTGGCATCACCCCCGGGCTGCCCGCGGGTTCGGAGCTCACGCCTCAGTTGGTCATTCCCGCGAGCTTTTCCTATGATGCCCCCCAAGAAGTTCCGTATTTCGTGACTCAGGAGCTTCAACTCGTCTCTAACGACGGCGGCCCCTTCAAATGGATCGTTGGCGGCTATTATCAGACATCGAAGGATGAATATGCTCCGGCGCTGCTTCTTAATTTTCAGGTGGACGCGCCACCTCTCGCATCCTTCGCGGTTGGTCAAAGCACCCGGGCGGCTGCGGCATTCGCACAAGGGAGTTATACCTTGTCTAGCGGCCTTTCGTTTACGGGGGGCGTTCGATACAGTACCGAAAAGAAATCTCTGACGGGCTCTGCGTCTTCGCTCAACGAACTGGGCAGCTATGATACGATCCCGGCGGACCAATCAAAGCGCTTCAATTCCTTCACCTATCGGGCCGCAATTGATTATCGTATCAATCGGAAGTTACTTCTTTACGCTACGACAAACAAAGGGTTCAAAAGTGGCTTGTTCAATGCCTCTTCAATTGCTGCCCCCGCCGTCAGCCCTGAAACTCTTTATGCATATGAAGCCGGTTTCAAGGCTGATCCGAATGCATTTCTCCGCATCAATGGCTCCATCTACTACTACGACTATAAGGACCTCCAGACCTTCGCAGTTGACCGACAAGGCATAGCCTTCCTTCAAAACGCCGGAGGCGCGGAGATGTATGGCGTGGAACTCGCCGTTGAGGCGATTCCGTATGGCGGGCTGAATCTCCGCGCTAGTCTAGGATTGGAGCATGCGCGTTACCAGAACTTCGCTAATGCACAGGTCTTGATCCCTTCGCCTAGTGGCGGCAACTATACGACACAGGAGAATGTAAGCGGAAACAAGATGCTAAGAACCCCGGAGATCACCGGAAATATCGGCGCGACCTACAGCTTCGCGCTGAAAAGCGAAGGAACGCTGACGCTAAATGCCAGCGCGGCCTATAGTGGCGAATATTTCTGGGACGCAGGAAATAGATTCCAGCAGTCCGCCTATGTCCTGGTCGATCTGTCGGCGAGATTCTCCACGCCGGATGATCGCTGGAATGTCCGCGTATGGGGCAAGAATGTGACGGACAAGGCATATGCCATATACGGAAATGCCGACACGCGTTATTTCTCCGTCGGCTTCGGTGAGCCTGCAACTTATGGCGTTACTATTGGAAAGGCATTCTGAAATTATTCGGTCGCTCGGGTCGTCTACTTCAATTTGGCAAATGGTTCGAAGATTCTGGCCTAGATTAGGTAGCTGCTAACGATATTAGGCGAGAGGCACGACGCATAAGGTGTTCAGATGAATTTTGATTGGCCATTGAGGTTTGGAGCGTTCATGTCTCCGGTGCATTCGTCGCACGAGGATCCGACGGTTGCGCTGCATCGGGATGTGGAGTTGATCCAGTGGATGGAGCGGCACGGGTTCGACGAGGCGTGGATGGGCGAACATCATTCGACGGGCTGGGAGGTGGTCGGCTCGCCGGAGGTGTTCCTTGCCTATGCGGCGGCGCGGACCGAGCGCATCCGGCTTGGCACCGGGGTGATTTCGCTGCCCTATCATCATCCCTTCAACGTGGCGGAGCGGCTTGTCCTGCTCGATCATCTGACGCGGGGTCGAGCGATCCTTGGGGTGGGTCCCGGGGCCTTGCCCTATGACGCCTATCTCTACGGACTGGAGACGACGGACCTGCGGCCGATGATGGAGGAGAGCCTGGAGGTGATCCTGCCGCTGCTGCGAGGCGAGGCGGTCACGCGCAAGACGAAATACTGGGAACTGCGCGACGCCAGGCTGCAGCTTTCGCCGCTGACGCGGCCGCGCTTCGAGGTCGCAGTGACATCGATGGTCTCGCCCTCTGGCTCGAAACTGGCGGGCAAACATGGACTGTCGATCCTGTCCCTGAACGCATCAATGTCGGCGTCGATGAACTTCCTGAAGACAAACTGGGGCATTGCCGAGGATGAGGCCGCGCAGCACGGCCAGACGGTCGACCGCCGCAACTGGCGGCTGGTCTGCCCGATGCACATCGCCGAGACGCGTGAACAGGCGCGCCGCGACGTGCGCGACGGTCTGGCGCGCTGGGCTTGGTACAACAGCAAGATCAACGCGCTCGGCATTATCCCTGAAGGGGCGGATACGGTCGACCAGCAGATCGAGGTGCTGATCGAGAACGGGTTTGCGGTCATCGGCACGCCTGATGACGCGGCCGCGCAGATCGCACGATTGTGGGAGCATTCGGGGGGCTTCGGCACCTTCCTGCTATGGTCGCACGACTGGGCCAACCGCGAGGCGACATGGCGCTCCTATGCGCTCTTTGGTACCGAGGTCGCGCCGCGCTTCCGCGGCAGCACCGCTGCGCTCAAGGCCGCCGAGGACTATGCCCTCACCCAATATGCCGCCCTCGGCAACCAAACCGGTGTCGCCATCCAAAAAGCAACCGAAAAATATCACGCACAAAAACAGCACGACGCTGCTGCTAATGGCGTGACTGGACAGTAGAAGATATATTGATTTTTCTATGAAGCGCGTTCCAGTCGGCACAGACAGCGCCTCTCGCTCATAAGGAAAACCGCCATGAAATTTGGTGTGCTGACGATGAATACGGATGAGTGCGTGGATCCGGTCCGCCTTGCGAAGGAGGCAGAAGCGCAAGGCATCGAGTCACTGTTCGTACCGGATCATTCCCATGTTCCCGTCACGCGCCGACTTCCCTATGGCGGTCCGACCGATGCGTTCGATGCATCCCCTGGGGACATGCCGCGCGATTATTATCGAAACAGGGACCAGTTGCTCACGCTGGCGGCCATCGCCGCAGTGACGACGACGCTGAAGATCGGAACAGGCGTGTGTCTCGTCGTTCAGCGGGACCCCATCCTGCTCGCCAAGGAAATCGCGACACTCGATCATCTTTCGCAAGGCCGATTGATTTTCGGCATCGGCGCCGGCGCACCCTGGAACGAAGAGGAAATGCGCAATCACGGGACCGACCCGCGCACCAGGTTCACCTTGCTGGGGGAACGCATGGCGGCGATGAAAGCCATATGGGCCAATGATCAGGCCGAATATCATGGCCGGTTCGTCGATTTCGAGCCGCTTCATTCCTGGCCCAAACCCGCTCAGAAACCCCATCCGCCGATACTGGTCGGCGGTTGGGCGCCGTCGTCTCTTGATCGCGTCCTCAGCTATGGGGATGGGTGGATGCCGGGAGATGGAGGCAATCTCGCCCAGCTCTCGGAGATGATTAGGCAATTGCAAGATCGCGCGGTCAAAGCCGGGCGCGGCCCCGTCGAGATAACGATTTTCATGGGCAGTCTCGATCGGGTCGATGAGTATGCGGCCATGGGTGTTTCGCGTTGCGTTTTCATGCTCCCGAGCATCCCTCATGATGACACGTTCAGGACACTGGAAGAAATCTCCGCCGCCGCCCGCCGTTTCGGGGCATGAGTACGCAAATACCAAATATCCAGGACGATGGAATGGACGTGACCACGCGGGGGCGCAGCGTCCGTCGTGCTAGAGCTTCCATCATCGATCGTTCGAACAGGTTGAAGTCGCTCTCAATCGCGGGCGTGAACCGCCAGATGTGCACCCACTTCGGTCGGTTCTACTCGGTGGTCGATGCGGTGGAAAAGCGGCCTGTCCAGCAGGCATTTCAGCTTTATAATTCCCACCGAGATAGTTGGCTACGATACATTGCAATGTCGATCACCAGGAAATAGCGGAGGAAATAGAGATCTATCGTAGATGTTATTTATACCATGCTTTTGCACCTTTTCAATTTCTCTCTAGCAGGATGTTTCCTAAAGACTGAAAGACTGGTAAGGACAGGAGAGTATATGGCGGACTTCGATTTTGGGCTCAGCGAAATGGCCGAAGCTATCCGGGAAACGGCGCAACGATTTGCCGCTGGAAGGATCGCTCCCCTCGCCGCGCGGATCGATGCCGAAGACTGGTTCCCACGCGAGCTTTGGTCCGAAATGGGAGCGCTCGGCTTGCATGGGATCACGGTCGAGGAAGAAGATGGCGGCTTAGGGCTGGGCTATCTTGAACATGTCGTGGCACAGGAAGAAGTCGCGCGTGCATCCGCCTCGATCGGCCTCAGCTACGGGGCGCATTCGAACCTGTGCGTCAACCAGCTGCGCCGGTGGGGCAATGCCAGGCAGAAACGCCGCTATCTCCCCAAGCTGATCGCGGGCGAACATGTCGGCAGTCTCGCCATGTCGGAAGCCGGCGCGGGATCGGACGTCGTCTCGATGAAGCTGCGTGCCGACAAGAGAGGCGACCGCTACATCCTCAACGGCACGAAGTTCTGGATCACCAATGCCCCCTTTGCGGATACGCTCGTCGTCTATGCCAGGACAGGGCAAGGATCGCGCGGCATCACCACCTTCATCATAGAGAAGGATATGCCCGGCTTCTCGATCGGCCAGCAGATCGACAAGATGGGGATGCGCGGTTCGCCGACGGCCGAACTTGTCTTCAATGACTGTGAGGTGCCGGAAGAGAATGTGATGGGGCCGCTGAATGGCGGCGTCGGCATCCTGATGTCGGGCCTCGACTATGAGCGCGCCGTGCTCGCTGGAATTCAGTTGGGCATCATGCAGGCGTGTCTCGACGTTGTCCTGCCCTATCTGCGCGAGCGCAAGCAGTTCGGCAAGCCCATCGGCGCCTTCCAGCTTATGCAGGCAAAGGTCGCCGACATGTATGTCGCGCTCAATTCCGCGCGCGCCTATGTCTATGCGGTGGCGAAGGCGTGTGACGCCGGCAGGACCACGCGCTTCGACGCCGCGGGCGCGATCCTGCTTGCCAGCGAGAACGCCATGAAGGTGTCGCTCGAGGCCGTGCAGGCGCTGGGCGGTGCCGGCTATACGAAGGATTGGCCGGTCGAGCGCTTCATGCGCGACGCCAAGCTGCTCGACATCGGCGCGGGCACCAATGAGATCAGACGCATGCTGATCGGACGGGAGCTGCTGGGCGTATGACGGTGCTCAAGACCTTGACCAACGTCGGCTCGTCCGAATCGTCGCCAATTCGGCGCACAATCACGCGCTGGCGACCGAGCTTCGGGCAAAGGTCGCAACCACCGCGCCGGGCGGCTCGGACGCCGCCGTTGACACAAATACCTGTTCGCCCATTGTGCTATGGCGCCGAATTTACCGGGCGCCTGGTCGACCTGTGGGCGTACCACCATGGTGTGCGGATCGACTTCAGCCGCCCCGGCAAACACACCGACAACGCCTATATCGAGACGTTCAACGGGTCATTCCGGGATGAATGTCTCAACGTCCACTGGTTCGCTTCGCTGCCCGAGGCGAAGCGGCTGATCGAGGCCCGGAGGCGGGACTAAAATGTTAGCCGTCCTCACATGGGTTTTGGCAATCTGAGCCCGGCGGAATATCTTGCCGGATCAGTATTTTGCCCGGCCCCGATCGGGGCCGGGCAAGTCGGAAGCTAACGCTGCACCCGGACCACCAATCCCAAGCGCTTCAGTTCCCCGAAGGGCTCTCTTCAGAATTGGACCAATTTTCTCAAGGCAGACTAGAGCATCGAGCGTTTAATCGTGTGCATATCCGGCGGCGATGAAGTAGTTGCGGCATTCGTCGGGCGGATAGAGGTCGCAGATGCTGCCGACGGCTCGCCAGAGGTCATCGATCGTCCTGGCCCCGATGCGCCTGAGGTGCGCTTTCAGTTTTGAGAAGGCCATCTCGATCGGGTTGAGATCAGGGCTGTATGGCGGGAGGAAGAGGAACCAGGCGCCGCGCTGCTTGAGGATCGCCTTGGCCTTTTCGCTCTTGTGGCTCGGCAGGTTGTCGAGGATCACGACGTCGCCCGGATCGAGTGTCGGCGCGAGCTGGGTTTCCACGTAGATTTCGAAGATCTCTTTGGTCATCGGCCGATCGATGATCCAGGGAGCGGTCAGGCCGTCGCACCGTAATCCTGCTATGAAGGTCTGCGTCTTCCAATGGCCAAATGGCGCGCGTCCCTTCAGGCGCTGGCCACGGCGAGCCCGCCCCCGCAGACGCGTCATTTTCGTCGTGGTCGCTGTCTCATCGATGAATACCAAGCGGTGCGCCTGCTCGCGCATGCGCGGCTGGCGATGCAGCCGCCATCGCCGACGAGCCTCGCAAACATCATCGCGTCCGCACTCCGAGGCCAGAAGCTGTTTTTTTATATCTGAAGCCCGCTCCCAGAAGGGCGCGCGACAATGAGGCTGGATGAACACGCATCTTCGTCGTCGCCTCAAGCTTTGCCGCAAGCTCGGGCATGCTGATATCCGACTGCGCCTCCACCCAGCGGATCAGCATTGTCATGTACGGCGCAAGCTTGCCTGCTCCCGGCGGCCGCCCCTGCCGCGCCGGAGCCGCCGACCCCGTCTTCGCCACACGCTGCACAAGCTTGATCGCGCAGCTCACGCTCACTCCAAATCGCCGCGCCGCATCACGTCGCGAATGACCCGCCGCCACATGATCAGATATCCGATTCCGAAGATCGCTCGAAAAGGCTTTCCCCATGATCCACCTCCAGCAACGGTGAATCATATTTTCCGGTCGCTGGGAATCCTTGGCCTGATTCCTATTTCACGCCCGTTGCTCTAGTTTGCGCAGATGCATCTAGTTGCTGACATTGTTTAGAAAAATTGGCAAAACAACCCGACTTTTAGTCAACTAGTCGATCATCTTGAAGCGGCCGCCGTCCGAACTTCCTACGAAAACGGTGTACGAAATGAAATCCGAGTTTGTCGTGATTACTGATTGACGGATTAGGGAGATGCGCGTCGTCGATTTCGCTCTCGCCGAAACGATTCATTTGCCGGCGCTCGGGATAGAAGTACGGGGTAATGCCACCCCAGCTCACGACATCCGGCAAGGCCGTTGGTATTAATGATGGTATCGAAATAATCGAGCAGAACAATACCGGCTTAATTTCAAGTAGTTAGCATCGGCATGCGGCTCCCGTAGGGGTCACCAGCGACTAAGTATCTGTTTTAGTTGAATAATTGTCCTGGCGCCGATGCAGTAGAATGGCGGTTTTCTGCCGTTTTTCAGAGGCTCGCGCGGTGACTGCACCGGCAGAGACTCTCATTTCTCCCAAGTCGCTGACCGCGTGGGCATTTTTTCTCTGCCGCGGCTTTTGTGTGTCTCGGGATTTAGGCTGAGCACCTTGCGTCAGCTGGGACCGTCAGGCGAGCAGCAGTTGTTCCTGCTCCGACCAGCTCAGCGGCAGGCCAGCGAGGTTCTGCAGGAAGCGGTTGGTCAGCCTGGGCGGCTGAGCGCCCTCGAACACAGCGGCAACGATGCCGGGCGAAAGATTGCTGAGGCGAAGCAGCCGTTTGTAGCGCTCCGGCGACCTGCCGAACTTGGCTGTGAGACTGTTGGCTTCGGCCTTGCCGTCGATGCTGGTCACCTGGTTCGCCAGATGCTCGGCGAGAATCTCGCAGAAGCGCCGCTCCAGCGCATTGGCGCTGGCTGCTGATATAGGCCTTGCGCGCGTCATATTGGGTATCGAGGCTGTGCATCTGATCAGAAACAGCATGAGCTTTGCGTCCGGGAAGGACCGCAAGCCAATCGCTCAGGCGCTTCGCAGCGTCTATTGTGCCGAGACGCCGGAGGCCGGCATGGCCGCGCTGGAATCGTTCGAAGAAGGCCCTTGGGACCGGAACACCCGCCTATCGCCCAGAACTGGCGGCGCCGCCACATGAGTGGGGTGAGGCGAAGAGCCAGTTCGCTGTGATCTCTGGCGAGAGGTTCGTCATCTGACGACAACCGGCCTCACGCACGAAATAACGGACACTCCCCGGTGACGCAGATAAATTTCCATGTGACGTTGGCAACTTCAGGTGCGCGCGTGGGTTCTTCCCTCATGCCCCGCCCCCGCGAGGTGGCTGCGTGCTTGGAGCGATTCCGGCCGTCCTACCCGTCCCGACACCAACCGACGAGGATATCATCATGGCCAAGAAGCCCGCATCGCCCAAGGCGACCCCGAAATCCGTCGGTAAGGTGGCGCCTCCCGATCTGGTAGGAGCGGATGTCGGAGGAGAATCTCCGCAAAAGGCGTCGCCCGTACCCCAGGACGCTGAGATTTCCTTTTCCTATACCGAGCCACAGGCAGATGGCGGCGAAACCCATCAGGTTGCCGACGATCGGATCGCAACGCTTACCACCCAGCAAGGCATTCCCGTTGCGGACGACCAGAACAGCTTGAAGCAGGGTGTACGCGGTCCGGCGCTGCTTGAGGATTTTCATTTCCGCGAGAAAATCTTCCACTTTGATCATGAGCGCGTACCCGAGCGCGTCGTACATGCGCGCGGTTATGGCGTGCACGGGTTCTTCGAGCTGACCGACAGCCTTTCGGATGTAACACGTGCGGACCTGTTTCAGCGGGTTGGCGAACGCACGCCTGCCTTCGTCCGCTTCTCCACGGTCGCCGGTTCAAAGGGATCGTTCGACCTTGCACGCGATGTGCGGGGTTTCGCCGTCAAACTCTATACTCAGGAGGGCAATTGGGATCTGGTCGGCAACAACATCCCGGTGTTCTTCATCCAGGATGCGATCAAATTCCCCGATCTGATCCACGCGGCCAAGCCCGAACCGGATCGCAACTTTCCACAGGCGCAGACCGCGCACGACAATTTCTGGGATTTTGTGAGCCTGACGCCTGAGAGCTTCCACATGATCATGTGGATCATGTCGGATCGCGCGATCCCTCGCTCATATCGTACAATGGAGGGCTTCGGCGTCCACACCTTCCGGCTGGTCGACGTCGAAGGCCGCTCCACCTTCGTTAAGTTCCACTGGAAGCCCAAGCAGGGCCTGCAGTCGGTGGTGTGGAACGAGGCGGTCAAGATCAACGGCGCCGATCCCGATTTCCATCGCCGCGACCTGTGGGATGCGATCAATGGCGGCAACTTCCCCGAATGGGAGCTGGGCGTCCAACTGTTCGACGATGATTTCGCCGACAGCTTCGACTTCGACGTGCTGGATGCGACCAAGATCATTCCGGAGGAACTGGTGCCAATCCGGGTGGTCGGCCGATTGGTGCTCGACCGGGTGGTCGACAATTTCTTCGCGGAGACCGAGCAGGTCGCCTTCTGCACGCAGAATGTGCCTCCGGGCATAGATTTCTCGAACGACCCGCTGCTGCAGGGACGCAATTTTTCGTATCTCGATACCCAGATCAAAAGATTGGGCAGCCCGAACTTCACCCATATCCCGATCAATGCGCCCAAATGCCCGATGGCGCACTTCCAGCAGGACGGGCACATGGCGATGAGCAATCCCAAGGGCCGTGTGAACTATGAACCCAATAGCTGGGGTGCGGCGCAGGGCGGACCGCGCGAGGATCCGGTTCGTGGCTTCACCAGTTTCGCGGAGACCGCCGACGGTCCCAAACAGCGAGTGCGTTCGGAAAGCTTCGCCGATCATTACAGCCAGGCGCGACAGTTCCTCATAAGCCAGACGGCGATCGAGCAGAAGCATATCGGCGACGCCCTTGTATTCGAACTCTCCAAGGTCGAGCGGCCCGACATCCGTTCGCGGGTCGTGTCGCATCTGCTCAACATCGATGCGACGCTTGCGGAGACGGTCGCCGACGGGCTCGGGCTTGCCGTCCCTGACCGTGCAGTCGCCGCGCGCGCGCCAATCACCGATCTGGCTGCATCCGACAAGCTCAGCATCGTCAAAAACGGTCCTGCAAACTTCAAGGGGCGCAAGCTTGGTATCCTGCTCAGCGATGGTGCAGACGCCGCGATCTTCACTGCGCTGGTGAAGGCTGTCGATGCTGAAGGCGCGGTGTTTGAAGTTGTCGCACCCAAGATCGGTGGCGTGACGCTCTCAGACGGCACGACGGTAGCCGCGAAGCATAAGATCGACGGCGGCCCCTCGGTCCTGTTCGATGCAGTGGTGGTCCTTGTCTCCGCCGAGGGCGCAGCGCTGTTGTCGCGCGATGCCGCAGCCAAGGATTTTGTTACCGACGCATTTGCGCACTGCAAGTTCATCGGGGTCGGCGCGGATGCCGAAGCGATCTTCGTCGCGGCAGGCATATCGGAGGATCTCGACGAAGCCTGCCTGCCACTTGCCAAGGAAGTGGACGCGGCCACGTTCATCGAAGCTTGCCGGGAACTGCGCTTCTGGCCGCGCGAACTTGAAGTCGACCTGGACGCGAAGCCGGACGCCTGACCTATCGCAGAAGCGGTGTCTGCGCGGCCAGGTCGTTACGGATCGTGGTTGCGGCGACACCACCTTCGCCCATGGCGTGGCTGATCTGATCCAGGCCCAGCACGACATCGCCAGCAGCATAAAGACCCGGCACATTGGTCCGCTGATGCGCGTCGACCGTCAGGCAGCCATCCTCGGAGCGGTGCGCCCCGACCTGGCCCGCAAGCTCCGAGCGGACCTCCGATCCAAGGGCGGGATAGATGCTGTCGAACGCATGCGGCCCGGACGGCAGATCGAGCAGAATCTTGTCGTCCCTCAGCAGGACGCCGCGATAATCCTCGGCGAGCTTGATGCCTGCATCGCGCACGGACGCAAGTTCCCGGGCGGACAATTCATGTTTCAATCCAGGCGCGACCAGCGTTATGTCGGCAGTATACCCGCGCAGGAAAAGAGCTTCGGTGCATCCCCGCTGCCCGGTACCGATGACGGCGATCGAGCGATCGGTCACCTCAAAACCGTCGCAGATCGGGCAGTAACGCAACCTGCCGCTGGCCAGCGCCTGGATGTGTGTCTCGTCATCGATCATCGGCGGGCGGCGATTGACGACCCCGGTGGCGAGCAGGACGGCGCGCGCGCCTATCGTAAATTCAGCGGTTCGAGCGATGAAGCCGTCCTCGTGCTGCTCAAGGGACTCCACATGGCCGTTGCGGAGTGCCGTGCGATAGAGGCTCGCCTGTTCCCGCATCCGCGTCAGCAAATCCGGGCCTGAGATGCCTTCCGGGAAGCCGGCATGATTGCGAGTGAGCGGAATGAGACTTGCTCGACTCTCGCCTGCATCAATGACGGTGATGGAGAGATGGAAGCGGGCCAGATAAATCGCCGCCGTCAGTCCCGCCGGACCGCCGCCGATAATCAGGCAATCACAAGCCCCCTGCGTCGAGACGGCGCCAGGTTCGCTCCGCGTGCTGGCGTGCGGACGGACGGAGGATTCGGACGGCACTATTTTTCGACCTGCGCCATCAGCCGAGCCTTACGCTCTTTCTCATGCCGTCCTGCCTTTGCATAATGCTGGAGGGAGCAATGGTCGCTGCGGCCTTGCGGGAGATATAGCTGGCCATCAGCGACGGTATCCAGGGTTTGATTCCTGCTGTCATTCATGCTCGGGCGACCGCAGAATGGAACGATAACGCTCAAAACAGCGGGCGCCGCATGTGAGACGGATGAGGGCGCCTTCGGCAATGGGCCGTGCCCGCCTCGAATCTTCTGCAATCAAGGGCGCTATGACTTCCCGGTTCCATGCTTCGCTATGCTTGACGTCAAGCACGGCATGCAGATCGAAGTAGCGCCGCTCGCGATCGCTCAGGCCGATGCGGCGCAGCCCTTTTGCAACCATCGCGGACCGCCCTGGCGCCGTCATTTCGATCGCGCCCAAGGCCCCGATCGATTGCCATACATATCTGCGGCAGGTCGCCATTGCCGTCATGGCGTTGGCAAGAGCAAGGCTTTCCCACACGGTGTGTTCGATACGCGGCTCCACCGCGAGCGTTGCCGCCAGATCGCCGAGCATTGGGCCGTGCATGCCTTTGGCATTGCCCCGGCCCATCTCATCCCAATAGTTGCGCGCCAACTCAAGCTTTGGCCGTGAGGGCAGCTTGATCTGGGTATAGGCGACAAGATCGTCGAAGCCCGCTTCGCCGGCCGCCTCCTGCTCAAAGAATAAGCGGAGCGCGTCGGTTGAGGCTTCTTCCGCCAGCCAGGGGAAAAGCGGATCGCCCTGGCCCGGCCCCTCAACCTTCAAAAGCTCGAACCAAGCCAGGAAGCTTTCCGCGTCTTCAGGCGCTTCTGCAGCTTTCGCTGCAATTTCCTGCCGGAGTTCTTCCAGAAAGGCGCCTTCAAGCCGCAGCATGCGTTGATCGCTGGCCAGCCGGTCCGCCCAGTCCGGTTCGATCATCTGCGGGGCTAGCCGCTCCCGGTTCCACCGGGCAAGGCCGCGCTGGAAGTCATCGTTGAGAAATTGAGACGCACTGGGGCACAACCCGACGACGTGAAAGGACGTGGCCATTCAAATATCTTTCAAATTGTAGCAATGGAGTCCTTAACGCGCGGGCGCGATACTCGATCCGCGACATGCCCCGACTGGACGCCGGGCGGATATCTTATGCCTGGCCCAATAAATCCGCACGGGGGCGGAACCATATTTCCGTCATCCGATTATCGTATGTCATGACCCCAACCGACGAAGCACTCCTGAGCCTGTTGCGGCTACTGAAACAGCAGGATTATCGCTTCGTCACCCCTACGCCTGCCACTCATGCGCGGGTCATTGCCAGACCTGATCGCAAACGTGCGCGATCGCTGGAAGATATTCTCGGTTGGTCCCTACCATTTGAACCATCTGTGATCGATCCGCAGATCATGGAGTATCTGGATGAAGCCGAAGCGCTCATGAAGACGGATGGCATGCTTCACAGCCTCGTTCGGGTTTCAAGCCTGGCCGACTGCCTCTATGTGCATTCCGCATTTCCAACCGACGATCAAGACGCGGTCTTTTTCGGTCCGGACAGCTATCGTTTCGCGGATTTGATCAGGGCCGAAATTGCCGATCACACGCTCGGGTCTGGCAAGCGGGTCGTGGACGTTGGCAGCGGTGCGGGCGTCGGGGCGATTGTGATCGGCCGCCTTCTTCCCCAGGCCTCGGTGGCGATGACCGAAATCAATGCCGCTGCGCTCAGGTTCGCACGGATCAACGCAGCGGCCGCCAATGTGTCCGTCACCGCCCACCATGGGAATTGCATCGAAGGCATCGAGGGGACCATCGATATCGCATTGGCCAATCCACCTTATCTGATCGACGCGCAGCAGCGCCTCTATCGGGACGGCGGCGCCTTCCATGGGGGTCAGATCAGTTGCACCATGGCGGAGGCCATCCTGCCGCGCCTGAACCGAGCCGGGCGCTTCATCCTCTATTCGGGCAGCGCGATCATATGCGGGACAGACGCCCTGAAGGATCGCCTGAATGCGTTGGCGGAGAAGCACCACTGCACGCTCCGCTATCGCGAGCTTGATCCGGACGTATTCGGCGAGGAACTCGCGGATCTGGCCTATGCCGAGGTCGATCGCATCGCGTTGATCGCCGCGATATTCGAGCGCGGCTGATGCATTTCCTGGGCGTGACTGAAACCTGCGATCTGGGCGCGCTCTACCTTCGCCTCAAGGATGAGGGGCATGAGGTCAAGGTCGCGATCAGCGATCCCGAAGCCCATGGCACGCTTGCGGGCCTGGTAGAGCGGGTGGACGACTGGCGGGCCGAACTGGACTGGATCCGCGCCGCGGGCCGGGATGGCGTGATCCTGTTCGAAAGCGTCTCGGAAGGTTTCGGCGCCTTGCAGGATGCCCTGCGCGCCGATGGCCTCCAGGTCATCGGCGGAAGCGCCTTCGGCGACCGGCTGGAGAATGACCGCGCTTTCGCACAGCAACTGCTTGCCGGCCTGGGATTCCCGGCGGGCCATATCCATGAATTCAACGATGCGGGCGAGGCTGACCGTTTCATCGACACCTATCCCAAGCGCTATGTGTTGAAGTTCAGTGGGCCGGACTTTGCATCCAGCGATAATTATGTCGGCTGGTCGGCCGATGGCCGGGATGTGCAGGCAATGCTCCGCAGGCGCGGGGGCGTGGATGGCACATTCATTCTCATGGATTTCCTAGAAGGTATCGAAATGGGCATCGGCGCCTATTTCGACGGCACGCACTTCATCCAGCCCGCATGTCTGGACTGGGAGCATAAGCGCTTCTTTGCAGGCGACATGGGGGAATTGACCGGCGAGATGGGAACCGTCGCCACCTTCGATCGCAGCGCCTTGTTCTTCGAACGCACTCTGGCGCGCATCGAGCCGCTGCTGAGGGATCATAATCATGTCGGCTACATCAATCTCAACACCATCGTGAATGAGCAGGGCATCTGGCCGCTCGAATTCACATGTCGCTTCGGTTATCCGGGCTTTGCCGTGCTATCCCCATTGCAACAGACGCCATGGAGCCAGCTGTTCTGCATGATGCTGCGCCATCGGCCTTCGGAATTCATCACGCACCCCGGCTTCTCCGTCGGCGTGCTGCTTACGACACCGCCGTTTCCCTATACGCGCAAGCAGGTGGCCGAACCCACCGGATTGCCGATCCTTTTTGAAGGTGCGCTGGATGAAGAGGACCAGCGGAACCTGCATTTCGGCGAAATCGGCCTTGCTGATGGTGCGCCCGTCACCAGCGGCCTTTACGGCTGGACGATGGTGGTCACCGGTTGCGGCCCCACGGTTGAAGAGAGCCGGCATGCTGCCTATGCCCGCGCCGGCCGCATCCATATTCCAAACATGCGTTATCGTCTGGATATTGGCGAAAGGCTCGTTGCCGGGGACTTGCAGCGCCTCGCACAGCTTGGCTATCTCTGATCAGGCAGCCTGACGGGCCTCGAACTCGAAACCGTTTATCCGCACGCTGTCGCAGATCGTTCGATAGTTCGATGTAAGCTCGGTCCCTACCGGAAGATCGCAGGAAGCTATATCGTCACCGAACGCGATCCCCAATGAGACCGTGTTCGGCGTATCGGAATGATTGAAATGCCGGCCATTGTCACCGCACAACACCCACAATCCCGATTCCGCATGAAGGGTTGAATATACACGCAGAAACTGCCGCAACCTGGGAGGCAGTTCACCCAGTTCATTCTCGCTATATACTCGGTCAATACGGGAATCGAAGCGCCAGATCACATCGCCTTCCTTCACCGGCTCCAGCAGAAAAACACCAATTCCGTGAATTTCGCTTGCTCTCAGTTCAGTGTCAAACAGCAGCATTGCTGAACCTTTCAGAAAGCCTGGAATGCTACGGCGATCCGCTGGAGCATTGACAAATCCACAACGCCGCTCCGCGAAATCAGTTCATTGATTGTGACCTCATTGATCACCTTGATTTGCTTCTTGGCGGAGAACTCGGGATACTGAAAATCCGGGCCGGCGAATACCGGTTCGAGAAGACCGATCTTCATCCGCGCCCGCCCACCTCATGGACAGCACTGGCACTACTTTGGCAGAATGGTAATTTTGGGATTCCCAAGAGGCAAAATCCCTGATTCATGGGAGCCAGCTTTTTGGGAGGCTGGCAATGGCAGCGGACCGGCCACGGAGCTAGAGAGGTGGCTTACGTCGTTTGTTGCGTCGTTTGTAATGGCGCTTGTCGTATTTGACCGGTCTTGTTCCGGGATTTGCGGCCTAGAATGAGGGTGTGATGCCCCTTTCTGCAAGGGCACCGTAGCCACCTAGATTAGAGCTGAAGACAGCGGAGGGTCATCTCTGACGTGGCATCGACCCTCGCCAGCGGCGGCCTAAGAAGTATGACCCCACCAGCTATATGGATTGCCGCACCGATTACATTCCCGGCACCCTGAGTGGTCAGGCGGCCTATGCTGAAGCGGACGCGAAAGTCCGGTCTCCATCAGAGGCATGAGGGTATCGCTCCTCTCCGATATTCCGCAAAACTATCCCCGAAATACCCCCACACCGTCCGTCATCGAATTAGCAATACAGTTAGTCCACAGACTTCTACGCCGCTAATTGCTTTTGACGAGACGAGTTGCCGATTAGGGCGCACAGTGCACTCATTATGCAGATGGCGCTCCCTCCTGCCACCATCCAAGACAATGAAAAATTGTCGATGACCAACGCGGATAGTTGCGGTCCGAGCGCCAAACCACCCAGCTGTGCCGCGGGAATAAAGACCGCAGCCCTGCCGCCGTCTTCTACTGCGGCAACCGTTCCCATGAAGTATGAGGTCACAAATACCCAGGAGAACAGGAACAGTATCGCACAAAGAGAATAATTTGCAGTATCTGATACCAACCCTATAGAACTCAACACCAGTGCGAGCGTTCCTATGATGAGTGGCAGCCGCCTGCCACAGCGCAATCCGAGTAGAGCCGCGCTAAAACCGGCAGCAATCCCGCCGAATGTAGCCATCGCGAGATCAGTAGATATCGCTTCAGATGAGATGCCGCGCGCACTGCCGAGGGCTCCCATGAAGGGCCACACCATACCGACACCAGTGTTCAAACCAAGGCAGCCAGCCAGACCCAGCACCGCTCCTGCAGAGAAGCCACGCGGTCGAACTTTGGCGGCCGAGCGGGGCGCCGCCGATTTGCTCTCAATCGCCGACGGAAAATATGGCAGTGCGAGCAAACCAACGACGCCCAAACCGACAAGCACAAGAAATGCACTCTCGATGCCGCTGGCCGCGATGATCCTGGGCAGGAAGAAGAGATAGGCCGTAACCAGCCCCATGTTGGTAGACATGAACAACGCAAAAAGCCGGTCAGGATTTGAAAATGACGCGGCTGCCGCACCCAACGCAGCGACGGCTACGCCCTCGCCGATTCCCGCGAGGAGACGAGCAAGCAAAAGAACATTCGATTTGTATACAAATACTGAAGCGAAATTGCCGACAATGATAGCTGCCATCGCAAACACGAGTATCGTTTTTCGATGCTTTGAATTAAGAAGTTTCCCGATAAAGAGTATCGATGCCAGCATGCCGCAGAGTTCCGTGGAAGCGAACATTGCGGCTCGATCAGCCGGAAACTCTGCGCTCTGCGATATTGCCAGGAGAATGCCAGGCATCGCAATGGAGATGAAGGCTCCTGCTATTCCAACCAGGATCGTTGCTGCAAAACCAGCAACGAAGGAGTATTTAATCTCCCCAGACTTAGCTCCTCCTTCGACATTCCCGATCATCTGGCATCCCCTTCTACGCAGAATTGCCAATCTAAATTGATTTCTCCGCTTGCAGCGTCCTCGCCATCGAGCGGCAATAGCAGCGTGTCGATATCAGTCGCAGAAACCTCCGAAAGCGTTCTCGGCTTCCAATGAGGAGACATATCCTTGTCGACCAGGATTGCGCGCACGCCCTCGGCGAAATCATGGCCACCGACGATCCGGACCGCCATGCGGTGATCGTCTGCCAGGACGTGCTCGACCGACTGGCCCCTGCCCTCGACAACCCGCCGCCACGTCGCCCGCAGACTGGTGGGCGAGGCACGACGCAGTGCGGACCGGGCCTCGGCGATCCAATCCGAGTTGGATGCGGCAGCATCGACCGCCGCCACGACGACGTCGAGATCGTCATCGCCGAACAGCCGGGCAATATCTTCTTTGCGTTCGGCAAGCGTCCCGCCGTTCGGAACGACGGCATGCGCATCTATGATCTCGCCCACCACTGCCGCATCAAGCCTGTCTGCTGCGCCGAGGGCTGCTACGAGGCCGTCGAAGGCGGCATAGGGCACATGGTGCGTGGCAAGACGCGCCATCAGCGCGTCGGCAGCGCCGATGCTGACACCGGTTAGCGCGAGGTAGCGCCCGATTGCACCGGGGCAACGGTTGAGGAACCATGTGCCGCCGACATCGGGAAAGAGGCCTAGCACGGTCTCGGGCATGGCCATCCGCAGGTCTTCGCTCACTACGCGATGCGAGCCGTGAATCGAGAGTCCGAGACCACCGCCCATGGCAATGCCGTTAATCAGCGCGATAAACGGTTTTGGGAAGGTGTTGATCCGGTGGTTGACCCGGTATTCGGTGCCGAAGAAGGCGTGCCCCAGTGCCATGCGCTCGGCTGGATCGGGCAGGATGCCGATCGAGCGTACATCCCCACCGGCGCAGAAGGCGCGCGCGCTGGCGCTGCGGATCAGCACCGCATCGACAGCCGGATTGTCCTTCCAGTCGGCCAGGATCGCATCGAGCTGCTCGACCATGGCGAGGTTGATCGCGTTGAGCGCCTTGGGCCGATTGAGGGTGATCACCCCCAGCCGGCCATGAATCGCGGTCTCCACTTCGCGGGCGGACAGCTCGACGGTCATCGGATATCCTCTACTTCAGCGTCGGCATGACGAACTCGGCGCCGGCGCGGATGCCCTTCGGCCAGCGCAGCGTCGCAGTCTTGAGGCGCGTGTAGAAGCGCACGCCCTCAGGCCCATGCATGTGATGGTCGCCAAACAGGGAGCGCTTCCAGCCGCCGAAGGAATGGAAGGCCATCGGCACCGGGATCGGCACGTTGATGCCCACCATGCCGGCTCGCACCCGGCTGAGAAAGGCTTGCGCCGTATCGCCGTCGCGGGTGAAGAGCGCGGTGCCGTTGCCGAACTCATGGGCGTCTATGAGGCCAAGCGCCTCGTCGAAGCTTTCGGTGCGCACGACCGAGAGCACCGGCCCGAATATCTCCTCGCGGTAGATGCGCATCTCGGGCGTCACCTTGTCGAACAGCGTGCCGCCGACGAAGAAGCCCTTCTCATAGCCCTGGATGTTGAGCCCGCGTCCGTCGACCACCAGCTCGGCGCCCTCGGCCACGCCTGCGTCGATATAGCCTTGCACCTTGTCGGCATGTTCCCGCGTCACGAGCGGGCCCATCTCGGCCTCTACATCAGTGCCCGGCCCGATCTTGAGTGTGCGGACCTTGGGCGCCAGCCGCTCGACGAGGGCATCGGCGGTCGCCTGCCCCACCGGCACCGCGACCGAGATCGCCATGCAGCGCTCGCCCGCCGAGCCATAGGCCGCGCCCATCAGTGCGTCGACCGCCTTGTCGAGATCGGCGTCGGGCATGACGATCATGTGGTTCTTGGCCCCACCCAGCGCCTGCACGCGCTTGCCCGCCGCCGTGCCGCGTTGGTGGACATATTCAGCGATCGGCGTCGAGCCGACGAAGGAGACCGCTTCGATGCCCGGATGGTCGAGGATTGCGTCGACCACCGGCTTGCCGCCGTGCACGACCTGGAACACGCCTTTCGGCAACCCCGCTTTGGCGAGGAGGGCTGCCAGCTCGTTGGCGAGGCTCGGGTCGCGTTCGGAAGGCTTCAGGATGAAGGCGTTGCCGCAGGCGAGCGCAACCGGGAACATCCACATCGGCACCATCGCCGGGAAGTTGAACGGCGTGATGCCGGCAACCACGCCCAAGGGCTGGCGGAAGGAGACGGCGTCGATGCCGTTGCCGACCTGTTCGGAGAACTCGCCTTTCAGCATCTGTGGGATACCGCAGGCGAACTCGACGACCTCAAGGCCGCGGATCAGCTCGCCCTTTGCGTCGGAGAGCACCTTGCCATGCTCGGCGGTGATCATCGCCGCCAGCCGGTCGAGATCGCGCTCGATGAGGTCGCGGAAGCGGAAGAGCGCGCGGGCGCGGACATGCGGCGGTGTCGCCGCCCAGCCCGGAAAGGCTTCGAGCGCGGCCTTCACCGCCATGTCGACCTCACGCGTGCCGCCAAGAGCGAGCTGCGCGCTGACCTCCCCTGTGGCGGGGTTATATATGTCGGACCGGCTCTCAGGCGCGGCGGGCACGCGGCCCTGGATGACGTGATCGACGAGGACAGATTGGGACAAGGCTAGCTCCTGGAAAAGGCGAAGATTTCGGAAGCGTCAGGCCCAGGCCTGGCGGTAGAGCGACTGGATGGTTTCGGCGTCGGGGACCCGGGGGTTGTTGCCAGGGGAGCCAGACGCCAGCGCTTGCTCCGCCATGAGCGGCAGCAGTTCGGTCCAGCGCGCCTTGTCGATGCCGTAGCTCTTGGGGGTCGGGACCGAGAGATGGCGGTTCACGTCGCGCAATGCCTCGACGAGACGGGCGACGGCTGCCTGCTCGCCTTCTCCGTCCTGCGCAATTCCCATGGCGCGTGCGCAGTCCGCATAGCGGGTGAGCGCGGCGGGTGCCGACCAGGCCGTCACCGCCGGGAGCAGCATCGCGTTGGACAGTCCATGTGCGACATGGAAATGCGCGCCGATCGGGCGACTCATCCCGTGGACGAGGGCGACCGATGCATTCGAGAAGGCGATACCGGCCTGCAGCGAGCCGACCATCATCGCCTCGCGGGCGGCGCGGTCGCCGGGGGCCTCGCAGACGCGCCGCAGGTTCGGCCAGATTGACCGCATCGCGGCGATCGCCATCGAATCCGAGAAGGGATTGGCGTGCTTCGAGACATAGGCCTCGATCGCGTGGGTGAGCGCGTCGATGCCGGTGTCGGCGGTGAGGCGCAGCGGCTTGGTGAGGGTCAGCTCATAATCGACGATCGCGAGCGTGGGCAGATAGGCAAGGCCTGCGCACAGCATCTTCTCGTCGTTCGTCTCGTCGGTGATGATGGTGAAGCGCGTCGCCTCCGATCCGGTGCCCGCCGTGGTCGGAATGGCGATGATCGGCAGGCCGGGCATATTCTCCTGGTGCGGCGACTTGAGCGCGCGCATCGTGCCGCCGCGTGCCGCAAGCACCGCCACTGCCTTGGCGGTGTCGATCGAGCTGCCGCCGCCGAAGCCGATGACGCAATCATGGCTGCCCTCCTTCACGAAGGCCACCGCGGCATCCACCGAGGCGACGGTTGGATCAGGGATCACCTCGCTATACGATCGGGCCTCGATCCCGGCGGCGGCAAGGACGCCAACCAGTCGATCAAGCGCCCCGCTGCCGGCGAGAAAGGTGTCCGTGAGGATCGCCGACGCGCGCAAGCCGAGCTGCGAAAGCGCGGCAGGCAGCTCATCCAGCGCGCCGGCGCCCATGCGCATCGCGCGCGGTAGGAAGATCGCCGGCATGAGAACCACCCCTCATCATCTTGTTGATTTTTAGGCTTCAGCAAACTTCGTAACATCAAGCTGTCCTCACAGAAATCTGGGATTTCGCGCCAATTCTGTGTAGAATTGCACATATGACCACTCCGCCCTTCAACTGGAACGACCTCCGCTTCCTCCTCGCCGTTGCCCGGTCGCGTACCATCTCGCTGGCCGGACGCCGCACTGGGACCGACCATGCAACCGTCAGTCGTCGGATATCGGCACTCGAGGCGGCACTGGGCCTCCAACTCTTTGAGCGCAATCCGCGCGGCTACAACCTTACCCAGCATGGCGAGGCACTACTCGGCATGGCAACCGCGATGGAGGCGGAAGCGGTGCGGATCGAGGAGACCGCGGCCGGAAAACAGCAAGGGCTTGTGGGGGCGGTCCGGATCAGCACGCCCGAGGGTTTCGGCAACTTCTTTCTCGCGTCCCGGATCGGCGCCTTGGCGGCGGCGCATCCCCGCCTCGCGGTGGAGATGATCACCATCCAGCAGATCGTGGCGCTGTCACGCCGGGAGGCGGATGTGGCGGTGACGATGACCCTGCCGCCGGGCGGGAACTTCCTCCACGAGCATCTCACCGACTATCGCTTGTTCGTGTACGGGTCGCGGTCCTATCTCGCCTCTGCCCCGCCGATCAGGTCGCGCGACGACCTCGGCGACCATCCGTTCATCGGTTATGTCGATGACCTGATCTTCACACGTGCCCTCAACTATCTGTCGGAAATCCGCCCGCACCTCCGCGCGCGGCTGCAGAACAGCAGCCTGCATGCCCAGCTCAGCGCGACCGTCGCGGGCTTCGGCTTGTGCGTTCTGCCAGCCTATGTTGCCAGGACCGCGCCCGAGCTGGTCCCGATATTGCCGAATGAAATATCGCTGACGCGGTCTTACTGGATGGTTGCCGACACCGACATAGCCGAGACTGCGCAAATCCGCCTGACCCTGCGTTTTTTGCGCGGCTTGATGGCGGAGGCTGGCGACTTGTTTACAAGGACGCCCGACTGCACTGAAAGCGGCTCCCCACCGACCTGAACAGGGGCGGATGCAAAGCCACTACAGGACGTTGCAGCGATCCTTTCAGTACCGTATTCGCGCCACCCTTTAGTCCCGCTCATTATTGTGCGGGGGTTGGCATTGGGCTGATTTTGCCGTGGAGGTTTGCGAGGTCGTCGCCGAGTATCCTGTCGCCGGCGCGGACCGGATTGGCGTCGATGAGCACGAACAAAAAGCGCACTGGTGCTGATCCTCTGACGATCCACTTATGGTTGGTTCCGCGCTGGATGACGACGTCGCCGGCCTTCAGGCCGCGGATCATCTCGCCATTGTCGAGCTCCATGTCGCACGCCCCCGCCAGCACCACGGCATAATCGAGCGTCTCGGTGCGGTGCATGACGCTGGCGCTGTGCGCATCAGGCCCCAGCTCGCCGATGCGCAGCAGCACGCGCTGGCCCTTGGGACCGGGCTCGCCATTGTTGAAAGCGCTCTCGTCGTTGTTGACGGGAAGCTCACTGGTGCACCACACCGTCATCGCCTGATAGTCCGGAAGCCGCTCTTGCGACCGCATGACCTCGTCCTGCCGGACGATCGCGTTGCCTTCATCGTCATGCCCCGTGACAACACGCCTAATCTCAAATGCCACAGCGATCTCCTTCAATCTTGGGTGGTCGTGGCCGGTGAGCCCGCCAAGCCTGGCGCATCTTCCGAACCAGGCTCGTTCAGCGTTGGTTCCAGCGTCTCCTGACGGGCTTCAGCGTCTCTCAGCATTGGCTGCGGCGCATCGACCGTTGCACGGCAGCGTGGCTACAGCGGAAGCGCCGAAACGATCCGGCCCGTGCACGACCCAAAGCCAAGCGGTGCGAAGCCAGCCCGCTCGCACCGGGCCGAGAAGCTGACCTCATCACCATCTTCAAGGAAGGTGCGTGTTTCCCCATTGGGAAGCGTAAGGGGCAATTCCCCCATATTGCACAATTCGAACATGCTGCCGAACATTTCGCGGTTGGGCCCGGATATAGTGCCTGAACCGACGAGATCGCCCGGGCAGAGATTGGTGCCGCCGCAGCTCTGATGCGTGATCATCTGTGCGAAGGTCCAATAGAGATAGCGGGCGTCCGTGCCGACGATCTTGACGGGTTCGTCGCCGGCCTCGCGCATGGCGGCGGTCGACAAATGCGCTTCCAGCCGGATCGACAAACCGCCATTCGCCTGATCGTCAGCGTCGATCAAATAGGCTGGAGGATGTGGCTGATCGGCGATCCGGTCCATCAGCGCGGTGCGGAACGGCGCCATCGCTTGTTGCGTAACGATCCAGGGGGAAATCGTCGTGCTGAAACCTTTGCCGTTGAAGGGACCCAACGGCGCCGTCTCCCAGAACTGGATGTCGCGGGCGGACCAGTCGTTGAGCAGGCAGAAACCGGCCATGCGCTGCTCGGCTTCACCAATCAGCACCGGCTCGCCCAAGGCATTCGCCCCAGCCACGAACATGCCGAGTTCAAGCTCGAAATCCAGCCAGCGGCTTGCTCCGAACTCTGGCCGGTCGTCGATCAGCCGTTGCCCGAGTGGACGCCGGACACCTTCGCCGCTGATCCGAACCGAGGAGGCCCGTCCGTTGTAGCCGAGCGGCATGCTCGCATAGCTGCGCGGTAGCAGGGGATTCAATTTGAAGATGCGGCCGGCTTCCTCGGCATGATGGATGCCAACGAAGAAATCGGTATAGCTGCGCACCGAGGATGGCAGGTGCATCTGCGCCTCGTCCATCGGAACCAGAGCATCCTGCGGAATTGCCGCCCGGACAGCTGGATCGCAACGTGCATCCAGCAAATCGCCCACGATGATTCGCAACCGCCCGATATAGTCAACCCCCGCCGCGAGAAGCGGATCGAGATCGCCGCCCTTCAGAAGAAGGCTCAGATCCTCCGGCAGCAGCGACGCGGCATCCAGCGTGCGAAGATCCAGAATATGTGCGCCAATTGCCACGCCGGGGCGCCTATCGATCCCATCCCGACTGAATATCCCCAGCGGCAGGTTCTGGATGGGGAAATCAGTGTCCGGCGAGTTCGCGCTTTCCACCCAGCTTTTTCGGGAGGGCTCGTGCGTCGCGTCGATCGGCATCATGTTAGCGGCCTCGATATTTGGATAGTTACTCGGTCTGATCGATCGAAAGGCGCAGGCGGCCTCACTGAGACCGCCTGCACTCCGCTTCAGAACTGATACCTGGCCTTGACGCCATATGTGCGGGGGGCGCCGGGAATGCCGAAGTCGTTGCCGCCCGCGCCATCGCCGCCGCCGGTGTAATAATAGGAACCGGTCAGGTTTCGGCCATAGACCTGCAGGCTGAAGCCGGAGTCGAGTGGCTTCCATGTGAGCGATGCGTTCACGACGTGGAACCCGTCCTGCCTGAGGCGATTGTTCGGTTCCCAGAAGACATGCGACTTATAACCATCGGTCGCATTGAACTCGAACAGACCCAGCTCCGTCTCCAGCGCATAATTTACCCCAAGCGTGTAGGAGAACTCCGGCGCCTGAGGCAGACGGCGGCCAGCCAGGACGCAGGGGGTCGTGCCGTAGCCGCCGAGGACATCACCGCCGATGGCACGCGGAGCCGAGCAGACGCCGCCGGGGAAATCGACATATTTGGCGTTCAGGACTTCGGCTGCGGCAGTTAGGGTCAGCCCCTCTGCCGGCGCCAGCACTGCGTCGACATCGATGCCCTTGATGTGCGCCTTGGCCGCGTTGAACAGCAGCGTGCCGCCCGGAGGCGCCGGCGGCGCCGTGGTGCGAAGCTGGATGTCCTTATAGATATAATAGAAGGCCGAGGCATTGAGCTGCAGCAGGCGATCCGCCGTCCGGGACTTGAAGCCGATCTCGAATGCATCGAGTACCTCGGGCTTCGTCGCCGGGTTGGTGAACGCAACAGGATTGAAACCGCCCGACTTGAAGCCCCGATTATAGGAGGCATAGACGTTGACGTCCTCCGCCACGTCTTGGGCGATGATCGCGCGGTAGGTCAGCTTGTTGAAGGTGACGTCGGTGTCGATTCCGTCGGGGAAGCCGCTGAAAGGCTGGCCCGGCTGCGTCACCTGGCTCGCCGGGAACGCCGGGACCGAATTGGGGAAGCCGGGCAGCGGCGTGGCGATGCCGCCAATCCGCTTGGTGTCGCTGGTGTAGCGCACGCCCAGGGTAAGTCTCGTGGTCGGAGTGATCGCATAAGTGCCGTCGGCATAGCCCGAGACCGACCGGGTCTTCTGCGAACCATCGGTCTCGATCGGAACCGCACCCGCGCACACCGCATCCACGCAGGTGCCGTACACGTTGGTTACGATCCGGGTGTTGTCGTGATAGTAAAAAGCGCCGACGATCCAAGAGAAGGGCGAACTGCTGTCCGAAGCCAGCTGAAGTTCCTGGCTGAACGTCTTCGCCGTTTGGTCCAGGCCAAAGTTGATCGCGCTTTGTCCTGCTACTGGGTTGCCGACGTTATAGGATTGGATGAGGAACACCGGGGACTTGTTGTTGATATACCCGGTCGTGCTCGTCAGCGTCGCGAAATCGAAGTTCTGCTCGGCTTTCAATGAGACGATGATCTGGGTTTGCTTGGCAAATGGATCACGTCGTTCGTTGATCACATACTCGCCGAGATTGCCGGTGCCATCGGCTCCAACCGAACCGCGATAGATTTGGCCGCCCAGGCCCTGGTCGCTGTTCGTGCGATCATAGAAACCGCGTAGCGTGATCTTGGTGTCGGGCCCGGGTCGCCACAGCAACTTGCCCTGAACGCCGAAATCCTCGAACGTGTAGGCCTCGCTGCCGGTGAAGGCATTGCGCCCCCAGCCGTCCGCCTGGTTGATATACACGGCAGCGATATTTGCCGCCAGCGTATCGCTGAGGGGGGTCGAGCCATAGAAGTTCAGTTGCGTGGTATCGTAGTTGCCATAGCTGGCCGACGCGTCGACGCTGACGTCGTCACCCGGATCCTTCGTTATGACGTGGATCAGACCACCAGTGGTGTTGCGGCCATACAGCGTGCCCTGGGGGCCTTTGAGCACCTCAATTCGCTGGATATTATTGAACGAGAAGGCGGCGGCGGCGGCATTCGGAAGATAAAGGCCGTCAAGATAGGTCGCGACGGGCAGTTCGGTCGTATAGCCGGCGCTGTTCTGCCCAACACCGCGCAGATAGGCGTTGATGCCGACTATCGATCGATTCTGACTGAGGCCCGGCGTGATCTGGGGCAGGTCGTTGGTGCTCTGAATGCCCAGCCGCGTCAGCGTGCTGCCTTCGAACGCGGCAATCGAGATCGGCACCTTCTGCAGGTTTTCCGAACGGCGATTGGCGGTGACGATGATTTCCTCGATGCCGGTGCCGGTGTCGGCGGCGGGCGCGCTGGTGGAATCAGGCGCGGATACTTGCGCCAGAGCGGTGCTCGACCACAGCCCCGCGATCAGCAGCGATATCCCAATCGGTTGATTGATTTTCATTGTCTCCCTCCCCATGGTTCAGCTTCAAGGCGATGGACTCGCCGTTTCTAAGCCTTGGGAAGAGGGGTATATCAAATATATTAGATGGTCAAATATCTATTACGATTTTTTGTATATAAAATTGGATTTTGCGGTCAAGAATGCTCAATCGCTTGGATGATCCGCCGAGTGGTCTGGCTCACATGATCGACGATCGTCTCGACAAGCGCGTCGGCGTCACGCGCCAGGGCAAACTCGGCCAGCTTGTCATGATCTGCTGCAAGGTGACGCCTGCCTGCCACATGGGAATAGAAAGCACGAAAGCGCTGATATTGCTCGTAAAGCTGAGCCCGTATCACGAGCAGGCGCTGATTGCCGGCCGCGGCGACCAATGCCTGATGGAACGCGGCATGCGCGGCGAGGAATTCCAGCGACACCTCGCCGTCTTCAGTGAAGCGCGCCGAGGTCGCCCGCAACTTGTACTGGGCAGCGACCAGCCCACCTTCCCATTCGATTCCGCCGCGCTCAACCGAGCGGCGGCAGGCAATCGACTCGATGTCGCAGCGCAGGTCGGTCAACTCCTGGAGGTCGGTGATCGAGACCGGCGTCACGGCGAAGCCGCGCTGGTCGCGCGTCTCGACGAGATGCTCGGAGACGAGGCGAAACAGCGCCTCGCGCACCGCGCCCGGACTTATGCCCAGGCTCAGGGCCAGCTCATGAACCTTCAGCTTCTTGTTCGGCATGTGATGGCCGCAAAGAATGTCCGCCCGGATGGAGTCGTAGGCGAAGCTCGCCTGACTACCCGATCCGGGCTCATAGCGCTCAGCGGCCTTGGCGATCGAAAACATGTGCTCCTGGCAATCCTCGTTGATGGTAAACCGAGCGGGTAGCTCCGGACTTAAATGTTAGAATGGCTACGACAGGCTGACAAAGGCTTTCGTCAACTGGCGGCCAAAGCCGGCTCGCGCCGCGCTTCGTCCTCGATCAGCTTCAAGAGGCGGCGGCGGACCTGGACGCCGCCCTCGTCGATACGCAGCAGCAGCGGCTTCATGTCCCAGAAGTCCCTCCCCTTCATCGCGGCGTGAACCCGCTCGATCATTGGCTTATCCTCGGTCTGAAAGATGCGCGCCCGTGTTTCCGCGATCATTTGATTGACGGCTTCGTCGTCCGCAGCATAATTGCGCGTCATAGCGTAGAAATAATGGGTGCTATCCTCGCTTTCCGGCGTGAAGATATGCGCGGCGGTGCCGCGATGGCAATCATCCCCCTCCTTGCCTTCGTGCCGCACCTCCGCATCGAGGCGCATGGCCGACGCCGCGAACCAGCGGACTCTTAGCGTCAGATCCACCAGCTCGGGCAAGTTGGGGATCATGCGCGGATAAAAAGCGGGTGGACGCGTACTGCGGGATTGCCAGGCAACTTCTATCCACTCGTCAGTCGACGTGACCTTAGGCTTGTTAAAAACCACCCCGCCTCCGCCGAGCGTGTCGGCATGAAGATGGTCGGTGTGGCTGAGATCCATGATGTTGTCCACATAGAGCTCATACCCGCCTCCACCGGAGAGGATTTCGCCATGACTTCTGGCGGAGGCAGGCGCCGCATCCAGCCATGAGAAATCGGGGATCAGCCCTGGATCGCAGCGCGCTGCGTCGCCCATCCAGATCCAGATTATGCCGTAGCGCTCGACAACAGGCCAGCTGCGCACCCGGGCGGCGCGAAGAACGGCGCCATGTGGATTTGCCACACATGCGCCAGTGCGATCGAAGCCGAGCCCATGATAGCCACAGACGAGAATGCCGCGATCATTGACCTTGCCGGCGCTGAGCGGCGCGAAGCGATGCGGACAGCGATCCTCGACCGCTCCGATCTGACCGACCGTATCGCGAAACAAGGCGACGGGTTCGTCGAGGATGGTGCGTCCGATGACCTTGCCGGGACCGACGCCGTCGGACCAGGCCGCCATGTACCAGCAGTTACGAAGATACGGCATCGCTCACCTTTACCGATTGAATTCTGAAAACGCTTATATATACGAAACACTATATTGCCTACAAAAATATCGGGAGGACTCATGGAAGGTGGTTATCTCATAAGGCATCCAGCAGCCTTGGCATCCATCGAGTCACGGCAGATCGACCGCCGGCTCCCCATGCAACCAGCCCTCCGGGAGTTCCCTATCTGCAGGAATGCATCTTGGCTTCGCTAGACGCTTCGGGCGCGGCAGCCCGCGATCCGCGCGAGATTGTGCTCCGAAGCCCGATGTCGTCGGCGCAGCGGCTGGCCGTTGCCTTATGCTGCGCGATGCTTGCGATCGATGGTTACGACCTCGTCGCCGTGACTTTTGCGATGCCGGGCATCGGTGCCGAATGGGGAACGAGCAAGGCCATGCTGGGCGCCCTGTTCTCGATCGGCATCATAGGCATGGCGGGGGGCTGCCTGGTCCTGGGCCCACTGGCTGACAGTATCGGACGGCGCCCGATGGCTCTCGCCAGCCTGACTCTATTGACGGCCAGCATGGCCTTTTCCGCGCTGGCGCCGGACATGACGCAACTCATGGTCTGGAGGTTTATTACGGGTGCAGGTGTCGGCGCACTCGTTTCCGTCGCCTATCCGCTGTCGGTCGAGTATTCGAACATCCAGAGCCGGCCGATAACGCTTGCACTGATGGTCATCTCTTTTCCGCTTGGCAGCGCGGTGTGTGGCCTGATCGCTTCCGAACTCATCGCCGTCTTCGGCTGGCGCGCCGCCTTCATACCGGGAGTTGTGCTGCCCCCACTGGTTATTCTCCTCTCTCTTCGCTGGCTTCCCGAGCCGCTTGGCCTCCTCATTGAAAAGCCAAGGCCTTCGTCGCTGAAGCGGGTGAACAGCTATCTGAAGTCGATCGGGCAATCGCCCGTCGAAAGCCTGCCGCCTCCGACCCATCAGGGCCGAACGCCGATCGGCCGCGTGTTCGGCAAGGAGTTTCTGCGGACTACTATCTACCTGTCGGCCATTTACTGCTTTTATACGCTCACCGCCTATTTCCTCCTGGCCTGGCTGCCGCAGATCGTCACCGACCTGGGTTTCTCGCCCGCAGTTGCCACCACGGTGTCGGTCGCGACAAACATCGGCGGCGTTCTGGGTGCACCGATCACGGGGTTCGCCATCCGCAAGCTCGGTGTCTTCCGGGTGCTGGCAACCTTGCTGATGGGCATGGGCGCCGCGGTCTTCGTGGTGGGAATAGCTCCGGCCGACATCAACCTGCTGCGCATCCTGGGTGTCATCGCCGGGATGTTCGTGTTCGGCCCGATCGTCGGTCTCACGCTACTCATCGCCGAGAACTATCCGGTCGAAGTGCGGGCAACCGGAATGGGCTTCATCGTCGGCATCAGCCGTTGGGTCGCGGCCATTGGCCCGCTGGTCGGCGGCGTGCTGATTTCGTCGAGGCTGGGCATTACCGGAAGCTGCATCCTCATGGGGATCGCGGGCTTCGTGGCGGCCGGCCTGCTTACTCAATTTCACATTATAGGACGCCGCGCGCGGCCGGATGCCATGTCGGCGGAAGTTGCAAGACATTAATCGGAGGAAGCAGAATGAGCCAGTTAAACGGGTCGCTCGAAGCCGTGAAAGTCCAATACGAAAACAAGGTTTGCACTATAACCATGGCGCGCCCTGAGAAAAACAATGGCCTTGACCTGCAAATGCGCAAGGAATTGTGGGCGATCTTTGCTGCGCTCAAGGAGGACAATGAAACACAGGTCGTCGTGCTGACGGGGCAAGGCACGCATTTTTCTTACGGCACGTTCGATCCCGCGTCTCGTGGCGCAACCGATAAGGATACGATCGTTCGAATGGTCCTAGAAGGCAATATGCTGATCGACGACCTCGAAAATCTGCCGCAGATCACGATCGCTGCGGTTAATGGGCCGGCCAGGGGCTCGGGCGTTGAAATCTCACTGGCCTGCGATATCAGATATGCGGCCGCCTCCGCCAGCTTTCAGCAGCACGAGGCGGATATGGGCGGTTTCCCCGGTGGCGGTGCGCCGCTCCGGCTGCCGATGATCGTAGGTTATGCGCGCACGATCGAGATGCTGTGCACCGCTCGCGCCGTACCCGCCGGGGAAGCGAAGGATTATGGGCTGGTACTCGACGTTTTTCCTGACGAAGGATTCCTGGACGAAGTCGTGCAGCGCGCTCAGTACATGGCCACGAAGGGGCCGATCGGACTTCGGGGCACGAAGCGAGTCGCCAAGGTGCGACAGGCGCCCGGCAAGGCTGATGCACGCCTGCTGTCGAATAAGCTCCGGCGCGAACTGGAATTCAGCCGCGATGTCGCAGAGGCGATCGACGCGCACAAGGAGGGCCGGTCGCCCGTCTTCCTGGGCTACTGAAGGCGCAGGCGTCGGCGCGCCGTTCCATTTCCAGTGATCGGAGGGAGGCATCGTTCCCTCCCATCGCCCCACTCCGCACCTGCTGGCCGGGTGAGTCCTGCGCGGCCCGCGGCAGGCCAGCGAGCATCGGCGTCCAGAAGATGCCCGGCGCGATTTCCCCGTCCTTCAGATGAGCTCGACCGCCATGGCGGTGGCCTCGCCGCCGCCGATGCACAGCGACGCCACGCCCTTCTTCAGCCCACGGTTCTGGAGAGCCGCCAGCAACGTCGCGAGGATGCGGGCGCCCGACGCCCCGATCGGGTGGCCGAGCGCTGTTGCTCCGCCGTTGACGTTGAGCTTGTCGTGCGGGATGCTCAGCTCTTGCATCGCGATCATCGCGACGACCGCGAAGGCTTCGTTCACCTCGAACAGGTCGACGTCGCCCACGGTCCAGCCGGCCTTTGCCAGCAGCTTCTTCATCGCCGGCACGGGCGCTGTCGTGAACAGCCCCGGCTCATGCGCGTGGGCGGCATGCGCCACCACGCGCGCCACAGGCGAGAGGCCCAGCTTCTCGGCGACGCTTGCCCGGGTCATGACGAGTGCCGCCGCACCGTCCGAGATCGAGGAGGCGTTGGCCGCTGTGATCGTGCCGTCCTTGACGAAGGCTGGTTTGAGCGTCGGGATCTTCTCGGGCTGCGCCTTTCCCGGCTGCTCGTCGATGGAGACGGTCTCCAGGCCCTTCCGGGTCTTCACCTCGATGCTCACTACCTCGCGCTCGAACGCACCCGTCCCGATCGCCTTCTGCGCGCGCGCAAGCGACTCCAGCGCATAGGCGTCCTGCTGCTCGCGGGTAAACTGGTATTCGCGCGCCGCGTCCTCGGCAAAGGCGCCCATGGCTTTCCCTGGCGTGTAGGCGTCCTCGAGCCCGTCCATCATCATCGTGTCGATGACGCGGTCATGGCCGATGCGCGCGCCCGAGCGATGCTTCGGCAGCGCATAAGGCGCGTTCGTCATCGACTCCATGCCGCCTGCCACGATCAGGGCGGCGCTGCCGGCGGCGAGCGCATCATGCGCCATGATGGCGGCCTGCATGCCCGAGCCGCACATCTTGTTGACGGTCACGGCCTCCGCCGACAGCGGCAGGCCCGCCCCCAGACCCGCCTGCCGGGCCGGCGCCTGTCCGAGCCCTGCGGCAAGCACGCACCCCATCACGATCTGCTCGACAGCCTCTCCGGAGACGCCGGCGCGCGACAGCGCCGCCTTAACCGCCGCCGAGCCAAGCTCGGTGGCCCTGCATGACGACAGCGCCCCTTGAAAGCCGCCCATCGGCGTGCGGGCATAAGACACAATGACAACAGGATCAGACGACATAGGATTCCTCGAAGCTAGATAACGGCCCTGACGTGCTCCACATCGGGCGTCGCCGCGAAATAGGGACCGACGAGTTCGCGCCAGCGCGCGAAGCCGGGCGAGCCACGGAAGGTCACGATATGGTCTTCAACACTGTCCCAGAGGACCAGCAGAAGATAATGGCTAGGGTTGAGACTCAATCAGAGCCAGAAAGCCACAGCGGCAGCGAGGCTTACGGCTGAGAGGAAGTTTCCGTGCCTATCCGCTTAAGGCATACACCCACTAGATATGGTATGGTGGGTCCATTGGCCTGAGTAGAGTTCGGCAAAGGTCGGCGCCTCGATATCACTGGCGATCCCGAGGAGGGATCGGAAGGCGTTGAACGGGTAGAAGCGGCGATTGAAGCGGAAAGTGAACTCGTTGAGGTAGGCTTGCAGATGCTTGGTGCTGACGCCGTGGTGGATGCCGTTGAGCCACGCTTTGAGGTTTGAGAACACCAGATGGACGATGGGCAGGAACTCTTCGGACACCTCCGGGTCGCCACACTGGGCGATGGCGTGATGGTCGTAACCGCCGCCCTGCAACCCGCTATAGCCGCTCCAATCATCGGTGATGACCAGCGTTCCCGGCTCGACCGCGCTCTGTACAAAGCCACCAAGGGCACCGGCACTGCGGTCTGCACCGATGGCCAATCGAACCCTTCCGGCATAGCGTCCGTTCCGGCGGCGGTCCTGGCCAGTGCCAGGCTCCCGGTGACGAACTTCGACGGCGGCGACCACCAGCGTTTTGTGGTGGGTTCCCCGGCCTTCGCCGCGCGTTCGCCCGCCGATCCAGGTCTCATCGACCTCGACATGCTGACCGCTCTGCCCGCCGATCCGATCCTGATCGGGGCGCACCATCGCGGCGCGCAGTTTATGGAGCAGGCCAAAGGCCGTCTCGTACCGGGTCAGGCCAAGCTGGCGCTGCAACTGGACGGCAGATATGCCGGTCGTCTGACTCGCAACCAGGTAAGCGGCCCAGAACCACACGCTGAGCGGGATGTGGCTTCGTTCCATGGCCGTGCCGACCATCAGGCCGGTCTGACGGCGACACGAGCGGCACATCAGGATGACAGGCCGAGTGGTGAAACGAAACGGATCGCCGACGACGCCACAGCGTGGGCACGCAAATCCATCAGGCCAGCGAGCTTTTTCAAGCCAGGACGCGCAAGCGCCATCATCCGGGAAAAGCCGCTGGAACTCGGGGAGGGATTTCGGGAACGGCAGCTTGTCGCGGTCAAGAACGTCCACAATCCCCACCCTTTACAACCGCTTTGGGTGGCACCAAGCCGCAGGAAAAGTCAGGCGCGCGCCACAAGGCAGCCACTAGATGTAGTGGGTGTATGCGTCAAGCGGATAGGCACGGAAGTTTCGTGCAAGCTTGTCGTAGCGAGTAGCGATCCGGCGGAAATCCTTGAGGCGGCAGAACATAGCCTCGACCCGCCAGCGATCTTTGTAGCGGCGTTTGTCATATTGGATCGGGCGCTTGCGGTTGCGGCGGCCGGGGATCACCGGGGTCGTGTCCTGTTCGCGCAGGATGGTCCTAATGCGATTGGCGTCGTAGCCGCGGTCGGCGATCACCCGCTTCATTCCCGCTGTTTCGTTGATGAGCAGGTCGGCGCCCTTCACGTCCGATGTGTTGCCGGGCGTCAGGACGAGACGAAGCGGCCGTCCGAGGACGTCGACAAGGGCGTGGATCTTTGTTGTCCGGCCGCCACGCGAGATCCCAATGGCATTGGCTCGCGCCCCCCCTTTGCCCCACCGGCGCTACGGTGAGCCTTGATGTAGCTGCTATCGATCTGCCCGGTCTCGGCGATCCAGCCTTCTTCGGTCAGTGCAGCCAGGATGCGTGTCCAGATGCCCCGCCGGCTCCACCTGTTCCATCGGTTGTAGACCGTCGTCGCCGGCCCGTATTCGGCGGGGCAATCTGCCCAGCGACCGCCGCACTTGAGCATGTGAACGATGCCGGAGATCACCCGCCGGTCATCAACACGTCGTGCTCCTGGCTGGTTCTTGGGCAAGTGGAGCTCGATTGCTGTCCACGCTTCATCCGATAGCCAGAACAACGAACGCGACATCCCCAAGGCCTCCTCTTCAGCGAAAACGCCTTGAATCAATGAGACCAACGATTTTCAAGAGGCTGATTGAGTTTGGACCCTAGGGCGTTCGATGCCCCTCTGCAGCTGAAAGCCGTGACAACCCTTGGCGGCTTCGAGAAGCGGGGCGACCTCGGCAACAGCGGCCTCAAAGGCAGCCTCCGAGCCGGGCGTCACCTCAATCCGCGCGATTTCTGTTATCATGGTCTCTCCAATGAACGACGCACCTGGCCGATATCATGCGCACGGCCGTTCAAAGTGCGCGCGCAATTACCAGGCGCTGAATATCGGACGTGCCTTCGTATATCTGGCAGACGCGCACGTCGCGATAGATTTTCGCGAGGCCGAACTCCTCCAGATAGCCATAGCCGCCAAGCGTCTGGATTGCGCCCGAGCACACCGCCTCGGCCGTCTCCGAGGCGACGAGCTTGGCCATCGAGGCCTCGGTCAGGCAGGGCAGACCCGCATCCTTTATGGAAGCGGCATGGAGGGTGAGCTGACGCGCCGCCTCGAGCCTGGCGGCAAGGTCGGCAAGGCGGAAGCCGACCGCCTGATGCCCGATAATGGCTTTCCCCATCGAGTAGCGGTCCTTGGCATAGGCGACCGCGATCTCAAGGGCCGCCTGCGCCATGCCGACCGCCTGCGCAGCAATGCCGATGCGGCCGACCTCGAGGTTGGAGAGTGCGATGCGGTAGCCCTGCCCCTCGGCACCCAGACGCAGCTCGTCTTCGACGAACAGGTTGTCGAAGCGGATCGCGCAGGTATCGGACGCCCCCTGCCCCAGCTTGTGCTCCACCTTGTCGACCGAATAGCCGGGCCGGTCGGTCGGCACGAGGAAGGCCGAGATGCCCTTCTTGCCCGCTTGCGGGTCCGTCACCGCGTAGACGATCGCCAGCCTCGCGATCCGGCCTGACGTGATGAACTGCTTCGAGCCATTCAGCACATATCCGCCGTCCACCTTCTCGGCGCGCGTTCGGATCGCAGATGCGTCCGAGCCGGCATCCGCCTCGGTGAGCGCAAAGGCGCCGATCATGCCCCCCGACAGCAGTTCGGGCAGGAAGCGCGCCTGCTGCTCGACACTGCCATCCTTCAGGAGGCCCGAGACGATGAGGCTGTTCTGGATCGAGATGATCGTCGACAAAGCTCCGTCCGCCGCCGCGATCTCCATAAGCGAGAGGGCATAGGAGACATAGTCGGCCCCTGCCCCGCCCATCTCCTCAGGCGCGGTCATGCCCATCAGGCCGAGGCCCGCCAGCTCGTGAAACAGCTCCAGCGGATAGCCACCGGACGCCTCATAAGCTGCCGAGTTGGGACGAATGCGCTCCTGCGCGAAGGCGCGAACCACATCACGAATGGCGGATTGGGTTTCAGTGAGGAGCATAAACCAATGAGTCTAATATATACTGTGCAGTATATTGCATCATCAGGAGTTTGCTGTCAATTCGGGGACGAAAGGAGAGTGGGTTGATTGCTCGTCTTGGTGAAACCAGGCCGTCGCCCTTTCGCTCACGTGAGGAGCGTGACCTCGAGCGCATCGAGAAACGCGAAGCGGTATTGAAGGCGGCCGTGGAGATGTTCAACGCGCGCGGGTTCCACGCCACCTCGCTCGACGACCTGGCGGCCAGCCTCGGGATCAGCAAACCGACGATCTATCATTATCTCGGCAACAAGGATCAGGTGCTGCTCGAATGCCTGACCCGTGGCCTCATGCAGTTGCGCGCGGCCGCCGAAGAAGCGCAGACGCTGCCCGGAACGGGCCTGGACCGACTGCGTGCCTTTCTGCGCAGCTATGCCGATGTGAACATGCGTGATTTCGGGAAGAGCGTGATCCGGACGGGCGAGGAGGCGCTGGCCCCCGAAAGCGCGGAACGCCTGCGCGAGATGAAACGCGAGATCGACGCGGCGCTGCGCAACCTCGTCCGCGCAGGGATTGAAGACAAGTCGATCGCAGCCGGCGATGTCACCATGATCGCCTTCACGCTTGCCGGCGCGCTCAACTGGCCAGGACGCTGGTACAACCCCGCCAAAGGGCGGAGCATCTCCGATGTCGCGGAGGCCATGGTTGACATACTGACGGCAGGGCTGGCTCCACGATAACGACGTGGAACTAGTCGCGCCGCAATCCGGGGCCGTCGGCAACAGCATTTGCCTCAACATCTCGGCAAATATTCTGGCGTCGGCGACCTCAATCTTCGCCTGCCCGTGCTTTCTCCGCCGCCTGTTGCCGCAGGATAAAGCGCTGGATTTTGCCGCTTGGCGTTTTGGGGAGAGTCTGCGCGAACTCGATCTCGCGCGGATAGGCGTGAGCGGCGAGGCGCTTCTTGACGAAGAGGCTGATCTCCTCGGCGAGCGCCGGGCTCGGCTCATGCCCCGGCCTTAGCGTGACAAAGGCCTTCACCACCTCGGTTCGCACGGGATCAGGGCGACCGATGACCGCCGCCTCCACAACCGCCGGATGCTCGATGAGCGCCGCCTCTACCTCGGAGGGGCCGATCCGATAGCCTGAGGAGGTGATGACGTCGTCCTCGCGCCCGACGAAGCGGAACGCCCCGTCCGCCTCTCGAACGGCACTGTCGCCCGTGATGTAATAATTGCCCATAAACGGCTGCTCGGAGCGCTGGTCATAGCCTTTGAACCAGAAGAGCGGCGAGGTGCGGTCGATTGCAAGCAAGCCCGGTTCGCCCGCCGCGCACTCCTTGCCGTCCGGTGTTACCGTCGCAATCTGGAAGCCGGGCATCGGATAGCCGATCGTGCCGGTGCGGCGCGGGTGCTCGAGGCCGTGATGGTCGCACAGCACCATGCCGAGTTCGGTCTGCCCGAAATGGTCGCGCGCCGGGCAGCCGAAGCCGCGCTCGAGCCATGCTGCGGTCCCGGGGTCGAGCAACTCGCCGGCGCTGCTGATGGCACGCACGCCCGAGGGCGGCTGAAGTGGGGCCCCAGCCATCTGCCGATAGGCGGTGGGCGCACCGGCCAGGTTGGTGATGCCCAAACGGCGGATAACCTCGTAGCTGCGCTCGACCGAGAACGCCGCCTCGCTTAGGGTTGCGGCCTGCCCGATGAGAAGGGGACCGATGATGCCGTAATAGAGGCCGTAAGCCCAGCCCGGGTCGGCAAGGTTCCAGTAGCGATCACCTTGGCGCAGATCGTGACCGTAGCGCATGTAGCCCCAGATCGCGCGCAACATGTGAATGGGAACGTAGAGGCCCTTGGGCGTGCCGGTCGTGCCCGATGTGAAAAGCATCAGGAACGGCGCATCCGCCGACAGCAGGACGGGAGCCGTGTCCTCGCGCCGACCGGCAAGCATGGCAGCGAGGCTTTCCGGCCCGTCCGCAGCATCGGTGACGAGGATGGAGGGAATGTCGAGTCCGTCGAGCTTGGAGCGATTGGCCGTATCCGTGACGACAAGCCTGGGCGAGCTTGCGGAAAGACGCGTCTCGATCGCCTTGGGACCGAAGGCGGTGAACACCGGCTGGTAGACGGCGCCGGCCCGGAGCGTGCCCAGGAGAACGGTCAAAAGATCGGGCGTGCGGGGCAGGAGGCCGGCGACGCGCTCGCCGGGCCGGACGCCCATCGCCGTCAGAAGGTCGGCAAATCGCGAGACACGCGCCCGGAGCGTGGCAAAGTCGAACTCCTCGACCTCCCCGGTAGCGGACAGGAAGCGGAGCGCCGTCCCACTCCCTACATGCCGATCACAAAGCTCAACACAAGCGTTGAAGCCACGCTCGTGATCTCCGGACAAAACCGCATAGCTCGCATCGTTTGAAAAGGACGCGCAAACCTCGCTGTGAAGCGGAACAAGATGATCACTGAATATCAATGGTAATCTTGCCAAAGTGGACGCCGCTCTCCTGAACGCGCAAAGCATTTGCCAGGTCTTCCAACGGATAGCTCCGATCGATGACCGGCCGGATCCCGGTCGCGTTGATGGCAGCGACCATGTCGAGATGATCTTCCCTGCTTCCGACCTGCACGCCCTGCACCCGGAGCCGCTTTCTCGTTATCAGATTGGACGGTATCTCGCCCGCGCGGCCCGTAAGCACGCCAACCAACGAAATATGGCCACCGTAGCCGGCCGCTGCGAGGGACTGCGGTAGCGTGCCTGCACCGCCGACTTCGACGACGTGGTCGACACCGCCGGTCAGATTATAGGCAACCTCACCCCACTCCGGTGTGGCTTTGTAATTGATGACATGGTCCGCACCGAGCGCTTTCAGTTGCTCGAGCTTCGCGTCGCTTGATGAGGTAGCGATGACGACTGCGCCCATCGCCTTCGCGAACTGCAGTGCGAAAATGGATACGCCCCCGGAGCCCTGTACGAGAACCGATTGCCCCGCAAAGGTGGGACCGTCCGGCACGATCGCCCGCCACGCCGTAACACCGGCGCAAGTGAGCGTTGCGGCCTCGGCGTGGCTATAGCCGCGCGGAGCGCGAGAAAACCATTTCGTTGGCGCGACGACGAATTCCCGGGCGAAACCATCAAGGCTGTCGCCGGGTGCCGCGCGCATGGCGTCGGATGGCATATCGCCTGATATCCAGCGTGTATGGAAGACGGCTACGACGCGGTCGCCGATAACGAAATCGTCAACCCCATCGCCCACCGCGACGACTTCACCAGCCCCATCGCACAGGGGGATCCGGCCAGGCTCGACCGGGAGCAGGCCCTCGGCAACCAAATAGTCTTTGTAATTGAGCGAGCTTGCATACAGTTTCACGAGTATCTCACCTGCCCCTGGCCGCCCGGCGTCAGGGAGATTCACGAGTTCCAAACTATCAATCGTCGCGGGATTACCGACCTTCATCGCACGCATAAATACTAATCTCCTCTGGTAGCTCTGGGCAGACCTAATTATTTTCCGGTTCAGGTGAGATCACTCCGCCGATCAGATAAACTCCTCAGAATTCATATCTTATTCTGGCGCCGTAAGTGCGGGGCTCCTCGAGATATCCATTGATCGGGAAGCCGAACAAGCCCGAACTGACATAGGCACTGCTGACGGTCGCCTTGTTCGTTATGTTGCGAACGAAAAGCGAGCCGCTGACATTCCCGTCGGATGAGGTCCAGTTCAGGAAGGCGTTGAACTTCGCAAAGGAGGGCTGGCTGACCTCATCTACGTTGAACGCGGTCAGGTAAGACCGGCTACGATAAGAAACCTCGCCGCGCAGGGTGAAGTCGCCGGCTGTGGTCGGCAGGGTATATTGAGCGCCGGCGAAGAAGGTGAAGTTCGGAGACTGGCTGAGCGTGTTGCCCGCGAGATTGAACCCGGGATTACCATTTATGAGCGTAGTTCCGTCGCCGAAGGGCCGTGCCAGATCCCTGCTTTCATAGCTGTCGAACCGGGCGTGCAGCCAGGCGGCGTTTGCATCCAGCTGGACGCGCTCGACGGGCCGTGCCTGTATTTCGACCTCGGCCCCGTAGATCGTCGCCGTAGCCGCGTTCTCAAGCACGGTGGACGTGCTTTCGACCTTGCCGACCTGAAGATTGGTATAATCATAATAGAAGCCGGCGACGTTCAAGCGAAGACGGCGGTCAAACAGCGTTGACTTGATACCGCCTTCAAATGCTGAAACTTTCTCCGGGTTCACCGGGTTGCCCAGCGTGCCGAGGTTATATGTCCCGGATTTGAAGCCTTTCGACCATGAAGCGTAAAGCAACATGTCAGGAGTGACCTGATAATCGAGTGCGACGCGCGGCGTGAACGAGTTGAAGCGCTTTTGACCCGGCAGCGATATCGTTCCGGCAGGCGGCTGCAGCACAAGGGCTGCCGACGTGTTCGGATCAAACGGAGTGACCACATCGAACAGGAAATTGTCCAATGCCTTCTTCTTTTCGGTGCTGTAACGCGCGCCGAGTGTCAGTCGCAGATCTTCCGCGACCTCATATGTCGCCTGCCCGAAGACGGCAACGGCTTTGGTATTGATGAAGCCGCCGCCATAATATCCGGTTGTCAGGTAATTCGAAGGTGGCGCGACGAAAGCGAAATTGTCGAAAGGAATGGCAAGCTGCCCATTATCCTTTTCGCGGAAATAGAATAGTCCAACCAACCAGTTCAGGCGGTCATGCTTTCCGCTGAGTTGGAGTTCCTGACTGAACTGTGTGTCCTGCTCTGCCTGATAGATCGGAGCTACCAGCGCACTTGTTGAGTCGATGTCAGAAGCCGTCTGATATTTCAGCTTCCGGTAAGCGGTCAGAGAAACGAGGTCAATCTCATCTGTCAGTGCGTAGTTGATCCTGCCACTGACGCCCCAGAACCGGACGCTGTTCCTCGGATCGAAGTTGTTCGCCAGATCCCGCCTGTCAGACGGAACCTGTCCACCGAATACGGTGATACCGAACGGCGTAATGGGGACTCCCGGCGCCGAGAATCCGCCCGCGCCCAGATAGTGGTAGCCGCCCGAATGATCGTTCCGCCGATAATAGTCAGCCTTGAGATCGACGGTCAGCCGGTCGGTCGGAGTAAAACGGAGACTGCCTCTGACAGCGCGGCTGTTCAGATCGTCGATGTCGTTGCCAGTGACGATGTTTTTGCCGTAGCCGTCACGATCCTGTGTCTGAAAGGCGACGCGCGCGGAAAGCAATCCAGGAACGATGGCGCCGCCGATCGCGCCTTCGGCGACGATCTGATCATAGTTGCCGACGCTAAGGCTGGCGTAGCCGGAGAGATCATCCGTCGGGCCGCGCGTCGTTATGTTGATCGAGCCGCCGGTCGCATTGCGCCCATAAAGCGTGCCCTGCGGTCCACGCAGCACCTCGACCTGCTGGATATCGTAGAAGCTCGCAAGCGCGGCGACCGAGCGCGATATAAACACCCCGTCGACATGGAAGGCGATGCTGCCCTCGGCGCCAGGCTGCAGACTTTCCAGGCCGATTCCGCGCAAGCTGATCTTGGCCACGCCAAGCTGCTCACCCAGGTTGAGGCCCGGCACGGTCGCAGCGACTCCCTGCAAATCCCTGATTCCGCTGCGCTCAAGCTCGGATGACGTGATCGCGGTTATTGCCAGCGGCACCTTCTGCAGAGACTCGGAGCGCTTTTGTGCGGTGACCACGATGTCGCCGACTTCGCCGAGATTGGCGCCAGCAGTTGCAGTGGAAGAGTCGCGAGGCGTTGTCGCATCCGCGACCGGGGCGTCAGGCGAAGTTTGAGCCGCAACCTGCGCCTGCGCTGCGGCTGCTGAGGAAAGTGCGACCGCGAGCGCGGCCAAACCGATCTGCGACGACATATGAATCATGTTCTCCTCCCCTAAAGCTGGTTGTCAGCAAGCGTCGGCTTTGTGCCGTTCAGTCGATTGATAGTCTCTGTAACCAAAGCTGTCAACAGCAGGGCACGGGACCACGGCCTGTACGTTTTCGGTCGGGCGTAGGCTGGCCAGAAAGCCCCCGCGGCAAGGCCTAAATGGTGCTAACCGAACGTCCGGCGGAGACTCTTCGAAGCCGCCGAACGATATTTCGCGGAGCACAGTGTCGAGGACACGAGTCGGCGTGAAGCGGCCGTCACGAGTTCATTACAAACCATCTTCGGGCTCGAAGGAGGCGTTCTATCGTTTCGTGGAACATCCGCAGGCGTGGTGCACGACTTCGGCCAGGCCGGCGGTCAGGCGACCATGATTGGCAGGCTGACCAGCGGACCATCGCTTAATTCGGAATTGGTTTTCCGCGTCCGATAGCGCGGACGCTGCACTGGCCACTCGTCGTTTTGAGCGATGAGGATGGCGCGGCCGAAGCCCTCCTCCGCTGCCGCTACCAGCGCGTCGACCCGTCCTCGATCCGTGACGTCCAGTGCGACCGCCAAGACGCGGTCCGGAATCGGGAGGCCAACTCTGCGACGTCGCCTCCCGGCGTGCCGTCAAAAATCCGGTCCAGCTCGAAGCGGGTTTACGCCGAGCCAGAGTTTCGGGAGAAACGTGGTGCGGGGGCGGCGTACAGCACTCCTTCGCGCCTGACATACTGAGCTCTGGCCCGATTATGCGGGTGGTCAGCCGCCTCCTCCAGCGTCAGCACCGGCGCAAAGCAGGCGTCGGTACCTTCGAGGAGGGAGCACCAATCGTCGCGGCTGCGCGTCGCGAAAATCCCGGCCAGAACGGCCGAATCCGCCGCCCAGCGCGCCGGGTCGTTCTGGCTTTCCAGCAGCGACGCCGGCGCGCCGATGCGTTCGAGAAGCTCGCGGTAGAACGGCTTCTCAATCGCGCCAACCGAGATGTCGCGGCCGTCAGCGCAACGATAGCAACGGTAGAAGGGAGCCGCCCCGCCGAGCAAATTCTTCTGGCGCTCCAGCGAGATTGCGCCAGATGGGAGCAGTCCCGCGAAGAATGACATGAGCGACGCGACGCCATCGACAATCGCCGTATCGACGACCTGCCCCTCGCCCGTGCGCGCTCGTTCGACCAGCGCCGCGAGAATGCCCATCACGAGAAAGGTCGATCCGCCGCCGAAGTCACCCACCAGATTGAGCGGCGGACGAGGTGGCGCTTCATCATCTCCGAGCGCAGCCAGCGCCCCGGTCAGCGCGATGTAATTTATGTCATGGCCGGCGGCCTTGGCGAGCGGGCCATCCTGGCCCCACCCTGTCATGCGACCATAGATCAGCTGAGGGTTGCGCGCATGCAGCACGTCGGGACCCAATCCCAAGCGTTCCATCACGCCCGGCCGGAAGCCCTCGATCAGAATGTCGGCGGAATCGATCAGGTCCAGGCATCGCTCCTTGCCGGCCGGGCTTCTCAGGTCCAGTTCGTAAACCGATCGGCCGCGATCCACCACCGGATTGGGCCAGCCATTGCCGCCCAGTCGGTCGACGCGGACCACGGTTGCGCCCATATCCGCCAGCAGCATCGCCGCGTGCGGACCAGGGCCAATGCCGGCGATCTCCAAGACGATGATGCCTGTCAGAGGTCCTTGCGCGCCAGTCTTGCCGGTCATGCGGCGGCCCCATCCTGGACGAGACGGCGCGCATGGCGTTCACGAAGCACCTTCTTGTCGATTTTCCCAGTCGCGGTCAGCGGAACCGTCTCGAAGATGATGACATCCGGCAGCCACCAGCGCGGCATGTGCGGCGCTAGATGTGCCAGCATCGCCTCGGCGGTCACGGTGGAGTCTTCATGCGGTTCGACGATAAGGATCGGCCTCTCTTCCCATTTGGGATGGAAAACGCCGACAACCGCCGCGAACTTCACGCCGGGGCAGGCGACTGCGGCGTTCTCGATATCGATCGAGCTCACCCATTCGCCACCAGACTTGATCACGTCTTTCTTGCGGTCGGTGATGCGCATGAAGCCGTACTCGTCTATCGTGGCGATATCGCCAGTGTCGAACCAGCCGTCCGCATCCAGTGCGCTTGCATCGCTGAGATAGTAGCGCTCGATCACCCAGGGTCCGCGGACGAGGACCGATCCGGCACTCTCCCCGTCGCTCGGCAGCTCCTGCCCCTTTTCATCAACAATCTTCAGTTCGACGCCGAACTGGCGGCGGCCCTGCCGCGTCCAGATGGTGTCGTCGAGCACGTCCTGCCCGGCTTCGGCGAGCTTTGGCGTGGGCGTGGACAGTACGCCCAGCGGGCTCATCTCGGTCATGCCCCAGATCTGGCGGACCTGAACGCCGAAGCGGTTCTGGAAGGTTTCAGCCATCGCGCGCGGCACCGCCGATCCGCCGATCACGATTTGACGAAGCGAGCCCGTAGTCTCGGCCGTCCGCTCCAGATGATTCAGGTACATCGTCCAGATCGTCGGAACACCGCCGGAAAACGTGACCTCCTCTTCCTGAATCAGCTGCTGCAGGCTGGCGCCATCGAACCGATCGGCAGGCAGCACGACCTTGCAGCCGTTTATGGCCGCTACGAAGGGCAGGCCCCAGGCGGTCGCGTGATATAGCGATTGGCAGGGCATGATGCAGTCAAAGGCGCTGAAGCCGAGCGCACTGTTCAGCCCCGCCGTAATAGCATGCAGTACGACTGAGCGGTGCGAGTAGAGAACGCCCTTGGGATCGCCAGTTGTTCCTGAGGTGTAACAGAGGAAAGCCGCCTCATTCTCATCAAATCGCGGCCACTCGAGCTGCGACGATGCGGCAGCAAGCATCGGCTCATAGCAAGGATCATTCCGGGTCTTGTTGCTTTCCAAGCAGACGAACGATTGCACGTCGACAAGCTTGGGACGCAATCGATCGACAATCTCTGCCAGGTTCGGATCGTAGAAGAGAGCGCGGCTACCGGCATGGACAATGGTGTAGGCGATCTGGTCATCGGACAGGCGTGGATTGGCGGTATGCAGCACCGCGCCGATGCCAGGAACCGCGAAGAACAGCTCCATGTGATGGTAAGTGTTCCAGGCCAGCGACGTCACTCGATCTCCTGGCCGCACGCCGATGTCACGCAGCATGTTCGCGCAGCGGCGCACACGCTCGGCGAAAGCGGAATAGTCATAGCGCCACATGCTGCCATCGGTCACACACGACACGATCTCACGGTCGGGATGCGCCACTTCTGCATGATGTAGGATGCCGCTGATCATCAGCGGCGACGACTGCATCAAACCTCGCATGATTCCTCCCAATTATGACTTATCTTTTGCCGGACAAACAGCGGAGCGAGGCCGCCGTGACAGTCCGAGGAACATGTATCCCTCATCAGCGTCGCGGCGGCCGTAAAGCTGCGGATCTTCGATAATCGGGTCAGCTGCGGGTCGGGTCAATCAGATATTTTTCGCCCGTTGCCTTCCGCTGGTAGGCTTGGAGAATATCCGGCTGCAAGGCCTCTCTCAGTCCAATGACGCGCGTATAGTGGCTGGCGAAGGTTGTTGTGAGTTCGCTCAGCATGCGCTGCGTGAGACGGTCCAAACCGTCCTGGCCGATGCTGCGAAGGAAGGAGAATATAATCCAACCGGCCGCGCCCCACCGGTAGCCGAACGCCGGACGATTAAGCACGGTGGGCGAGAGATCGAGAGCGCCATAGATATAGAGCTGCTTGAAGACGTCCGATCCCGTTCGAACAAAGTTGGTCATCTTCCTGACCGCCGCGCGCTCCATCGCCTGAAGGATCTGGTCGCCCATCGTCCCGCCACCGATCGCGTCGAACGCGATTGTCGCGTCCGTCTCCGCGATCGCGTCGATGAGGCGGTCACGGAAATCGCCGTCGACGCTGTTGAGCACATGGACGGCGCCAATGCCACGCAGCAGATCCACCTGCTCCTTGGAACGCACGATATTGATCAGCGGGATGCTGTCGGCCGAGCAGATCTTCTGCATCATCTGCCCTAGATTGGAAGCAGCGGCAGTATGGAGGATTGCACGATGTCCTTCGAGTTTCGCCGTTTCCACCATGCCGAGCGCGGTCATGGCGTTTACAATGGAAGCACCGTCGGCTGCACTCCTTCCATCGGGGAGTACAATGACGTCGCGCGCGGAGACCTTGCGAAATTCTGCGAACATTCCACCGCTCATCGTCGCAACGACTCGACCCTCAAGAGCCTTTGCCTGCGGCCCGGCGGCGATGACCGTGCCGGCGCCTTCCAGGCCGATCGGCAAAGACAGGCCCAGCCGGCCTTCGACGGTAGCCATGCGCGCCTGGGGAACCGTGAAGGTAAGTTCGGGTTCCGAGCTATCCGACATGATCACCGAGGTGACGTCTGCGGGCCCGAGTAGAAGGGCGAGATCGGTCGGATTTATCGGCGTCGCCTCGACACGGACGACGATCTCATCCTCACGGGGATCATCAATCGAGACTTCCTCGATCGACAGCGTGAGGCGCCCGTCGCCGCTGATGGTCGACCGCATCTCTTTTCCGGTAATCATCAATTCTTCTTCCTCACATGAGCATCAAGGGGAGATGTAATTCGACGGGTGACCTGAACGGCGGCCCGCTTGCCGCGGGCACTGAGCGGCACGAAATGTGGCCGGCAGCGATCGGCCAAAACCCCCGATGTGGCCGACGCCGCGCTGTTCACCCCCCCTGGTCCTTTAATTATGAAAATGGGTTATATCTACGAAATGCCATATTGCATATAAAATTATCGACCATTTACAGAGAGGACGCTAGAAGAGGATCACCGGTCGACCGCGAAGCCCGCCAGCTGCGAGCGCGCGCTGCGCATCGGCGGTTTGCTCGGGCACATATTCCCCTGCGACGCGCAGCTTGATCTCCGAGGCTGCGACCATATTGCGAAGCAGTTCGAGCCAGTCAGTACGTTCGAGCACCTCGAACACGAACACTGGCCTGATCTCAATCCCGCGCTCGGCGGGCTTATCCCCCCAGCCCCGAACCGGGAGGTACACGCCTCCGTCACGGATGGCACCAAACGACGTTTCCGCAAGAAGCGCCGTGTCGAGGAGCGCATCAACACCTTCCGGCACCTCACGGCGAACCGCATCGGCGAAGTCTGGTCCCCGCTCGACCACGACGTCCGCGCCATAGCTCCGTACAAGACCGGCCTCTTCCGGCTTCGCGTCGGCGATCACCTTTATTCCCCGCCGTTTCGCGACGGCAATCGCGTAGTTGGCGAGAAGCCCGGCCCCGCCGGTTACGGCCAGGAACCGCCCCGTTTTCAACTCGGCGAGTTCCAGCGCGCGGAGCGCCGTCAGCCCGTTCATCGGCAGGGTGGCAGCCTCCGCAAAGGATACACCCTCAGGCATGGGGACGACCGAAGCAGCGGGCACCACGATGTGCTGCGCCTGGGCGCCCCCTTCCGGACGCCGTGGCATGACTGCTGCCATCACCTTCTCGCCGGGACGAAGGCGCGACACGCCCGTCCCGACAGATTCGATGATACCTGCGGCATCCATGCCCGGCACGACAGGCGAGCCCTGATTGTCAAAGCCTCGGTCGCGCAGCAGAAGGTCCGTCGGATTGACCGCCGCCGCCTTCACCTCGATACGGACTTCATCAGCCGCAGGCGCCCGGACGGCGCGTTCCAGGAATTGGATGACCTCATAGCCACCTGAACCCTTATATGTGACGGCCTTGCCTGTAAGCGGCCGATTTGCTGACTGTTCTGTCATCCATGTACCTCCATAAACTGCGGTCCGTCGCCCTAATGGCAAATCTGTCGCTCACTGATTGCTCGGGAAGGCGAGCGAGAAGGATGAGGACGCAGATTGCTCGGGCTCCGGCCATCGCTGCGAAACGGTCTTCATCTTGGTATAGAACCGTGCTGCATCAGGCCCGAACATGTGAGCGTCGCCAAATTTCGAGCGACGGAGGCCGCCGAAGTTGTGATGTCCCACGGGAACCGGAACGGGCACGTTGACGCCGAGCATCCCTGCCTCGACCTCGGTCACGAAGCGATGCGCCGCATGACCGCTGCGTGTGAAGATGACGGCGCCATTGCCATATTCGTGCGCGTTCGTGACCTCGATGGCCTCATCCAGGTCCTTCAGCCGCATGATGCCGCGCGCCGGACCGAATACTTCCTTCTTCCAGAACTCCATCTCGACCGTCACATGGTCAAGCAGGGACGGCCCGGCATAGAAACCGTCCTCCAGGCCAGGCACGACCAGGCCACGGCCATCGAGAACCAACTCGGCACCAGCCGCGACGCCGTCGGCGATCGCCTGTTCCACGACTCGCTTGGCATCCGCCGTAATCACCGCGCCAAAGTCGGCCTTCGGGTCGTTATACGCCCCGACGTGGAGCGCCTGGATTTTCGGGACGACGAGAGAGCGCAGCTTCTCGGCGGTGCCTTCGCCGACCGCGAGCAATAAAGACACCGCCATACAGCGCTGGCTCGAGGATCCGTAGGCCGCACTCACGAAGGCGGACGCCGCACTCTCGAGGTCGGCGTCGGGCATGACGACCATGTGGTTCTTGCCGCCGGTATATGCCGCGACGCGCTTGTCGTTCGCGCAGCCCTGACGGTAGATATACTCGCCGACATGGGTCGACCCGACGAAGCTGATCGCGGCGATTTTCGGGTGCCTCAAGATCGCGTCCACGATTTCCTTGTCGCCGTTGACCGCGTTCCAGACGCCATCCGGCAGCCCCGCCTCACGCCACAGCTTGCCGAGAAACGCTGACGCGCCGGGAACCCGTTCGGAAGGCTTGAGGATGACGGCGTTGCCGCAGGCAATGGCCATCGAGGTCATCATCAGCGGAACCATCACGGGGAAATTGAAGGGCGCTATGCAGCCCACGATCCCGACCGGTTGACGGATCGAGAAGGTATCGATCCCGCCGCCAACGTTACGGGAATATTCGCCCTTTGTGATCTGAGCGGCATTCGTGGCGAACTCCACCGCCTCAAGCGCGCGACCGATCTCGCCTTTCGCATCCGCGATTGTTTTGCCGTTTTCGCGCCCGATCAGATCGGCGAGCTTATCGGTGTTCTCAACGACCAACTGCCGCATGCGGAAAATGACTTCCAGGCGACGAGCTTGCGAGGCATTGGCCCATGCTCGGCCAGCGCTGAACGCGACATCAGCAGCATGGTCCAGCGTCGTTTTGCTCGCATAGGCGCAATGATAGAGTATCGAGCCATCCGACGGGTTGAACACGACGCCGCTGCGGTCGTCATCTCCTTTATACGCCTCACCCCCGATGAAATGCGTCAGATCGTCCATAATTATGCTCCGTGTTATTCAGGCCTGATGATTGAGGCTGGGCGCATAGAAGCGCTGGATGCTGGAGAAATCCTGCAGACCGTTTTCTTGCGCGGCCGCAGCATGAAGCGAGAACAAGTTCCTGACGAGCGCGCCGAGCGGGACGGAGGCATCCCGAACCTGCGCATTCGCGAGCGCGAGACCCAGGTCCTTGAGCATCAACCGCGTCTGAAAGCCTCCCTGGAAGGCGTTGCTTGCCGGTGCGTCTTCGATGACCCCCGGCCACGGATTCCATCGATCCAGCATGAAGTTGTTGCCGCTGCTCCGCTTGAAGATGTCAGACAGCGCCGCGGGATCGAGCCCATTCCCTACACCGAGCGCAAGCGCCTCGGCAGTGCCGGCCATGAGTATAGCCGCGAGCATATTGTTGCAGATCTTGGCAACCTGCCCCGCGCCGCTGTGGCCCGCGTGGAAGATGGCATGGCCCATCGCACGGAGCACGGGTTCAGCGTCAGCGAACGCTTCGAGGTCCCCGCCGACCATGAAGCTCAACGTTCCCTCACGGGCGCCCTTGGGGCCGCCGGACACCGGCGCGTCGAGCATGGCATAGCCTTTCGCCTTCGCCGCGCCGGAAAGAGTTCGCGCCGTCTCTGGCGCGATGGTCGACGAATCTATAAGAAGCGGCCGGTGCGCAAGGCGCTCGATGAGCCCCCCCGACCCCTGATAGATGGCGTTCACGATAGCATCATTGGGCAGCATCGTGATGACGATGTCTGCCCCGGTTGCCGCATCATATGCCGAGGAGGCCGCCCGACCGCCCAGCTCGACCAGTCGCCGAACCGCGACCTCGTTCAAATCATGTGCCGAAAGCGTGTAGCCCGCCTTAAGCAGATTCTCGGCCATGGGCGCGCCCATGTTGCCAAGGCCTATAAATGCGACATGCGTCATGTTGTTTTCTCGGTCTTGCTGGCCGCTCATTATTGTGCGGGGGTTGGCATTGGGCTGATTTTGCCGTGGAGGTTTGCGAGGTCGTCGCCGAGTATCCTGTCGCCGGCGCGGACCGGATTGGCGTCGATGAGCACGAACAAAAAGCGCACTGGTGCTGATCCTCTGACGATCCACTTATGGTTGGTTCCGCGCTGGATGACGACGTCGCCGGCCTTCAGACCGCGGATCATCTCGCCATTGTCGAGCTCCATGTCGCACGCCCCCGCCAGCACCACGGCATAATCGAGCGTCTCGGTGCGGTGCATGACGCTGGCGCTGTGCGCATCAGGCCCCAGCTCGCCGATGCGCAGCAGCACGCGCTGGCCCTTGGGGCCGGGCTCGCCATTGTTGAAGGCGCTCTCGTCGTTGTTGACGGGAAGCTCACTGGTGCACCACACCGTCATCGCCTGATAGTCCGGAAGCCGCTCTTGCGACCGCATGACCTCGTCCTGCCGGACGATCGCGTTGCCTTCATCGTCATGCCCCGTGACAACACGCCTAATCTCAAATGCCACAGCGATCTCCTTCCTTCACAGGCCCTCAGGGCCGACGTTTTACAAACCCGCGACTATTTTGAAGTCCGGTTCTGTTTGCCCTCCGGCGCATGTCTCCAGTCCACTATTAGGCGACAGGCGCATTCACCCGCCGGATGAACTTCACCAGGGTAGCGGCCCATTGAAGTCAGAGAAGGAGCAGGTTGGACCGTCAGGCCCGAGCAGGGCGAGCCGTACGGGGTTTCGCGCCGCCTCCCGCACGGTCTGCGTCCCCGTGTTGTTTGTGAGGCCGGTCCGCGTGAAGCCGGGACATGCAGCGTTGACCTTGACCCCAGAACCTTCCAGCTCGATTGCCGTGGCGACGGTGATCGCATTCACGGCAGTCTTGGATGCACCATAAAGCGGCCCGTAGATTGATCGGTAGGGCCCGGCTGGATCTGCGTTCAATGTCAGCGAACCCACTCCGCTCGACATATTGACAATCCGCGCCTGAGGCGCCTTGCGGAGAAGCGGCAGCATCGCCTGTGTAACCATCAGGACGCCGAACACGTTGGTCTCCCAGACGGCGCGAACCTCATCCATCGAGACTCTGCTTGGATGACTTAGCCGGGAATATTCATCGAACGATCTTCCAGCTGGCAACCCTCCCCTCTGCAGGATCGCGGCATTGTTTATAAGCACGTCGAGGCGGCCGAAATCTCGACGGACGAGTTCGGCCGCGGCCGCAATCGACGCCGGGTTAGCGACGTCGAGCACTATCGCGTGAGCCTTCCCGTTGATTGTGCTCGCTGCTCGCGTGCCCCGCTCCAGGTCGAGCACGCCCAGCAAGACCGTAAGACCTTTGGCGGCCAGTTCCTTTGCAACTTGGAACCCAATGCCCTCGCTGCCGCCCGTGATCAGAGCGACTTCGCCTTCTCGGTCGCGGGCAATGTCATCAGTGCTCATCTCACATCCTCCACGCTCATCCTGGTTACTGCTCAGGCCCGCCCAGGGGCCTGCCGTTGGCCGCCGCTATCGTGCCCGGAGCGGCATACCAGGATCGCAGGGCCGGCTTGACCGGCCGGCCCTGTCAAACCAGTCACTTCAGCCGATCTTGCATATGGTCGATCTCAGAACCGCGCCTCACCGGTGACGCCGAACGTTCTTGGCGGCGCAAGGTATGAAACGAGAGGGGTACCGATCAACGTGCTCGTGACGGTCGATGCGCTTATGGTCGTTTTGTCCGTAATATTGCGGACCCAGAGCGAGATACTCATCTTGTCCGACGGCCCCCTGTACTCGAGGAAAGCATTGCCTTTGGCATGGGCTGCCTGAGAGACAACGCGATTCCCGAAAGGCGTAAAGTATACCCTGCTTACGTGCTCCACCTCACCCCGCAGAGAGAGCCATCCGTTGAAGGCGTCCAGTCCAAATTCCAAGCCGGCTTTGCCTTGCAAACGAGGCGACTGGGGTAGGTAGTTCCCGGCATAGTCGATTACCGGCGCGCCTGGCAGCGTCGGGTCGGCGGTGACATAGCGCTTAAACTTCGCGTCCAGATATCCTTCGTTAAGAGTGAACTGGATGTGGTCACCTATCTTCGCCTGGACCTCAATCTCCGCTCCATAAGTGCGCGCAGATGCGGCATTCTGGGTAATGATCGTCGTCTGCTTAACGAGTGCAACCTGCAGATTCTTATAGTCATAATAAAAACCGGATGCTGCAATCCGGAGACGACGGTCAAACAGTTCCGCCTTCAATCCTACTTCGTAATTCCAAAGTGTTTCGGGCTTGAAGGCAGGCTGAACCGATCCGAGGTCAAAGCCACCGCTCTTATATCCCTTTGCTACTGTCGCATACATATTTACGTCGGGTGTAAAGCGGTAGCTGATCGTTACCTTCGGAGTAAAGGAGGTGTCGCTCAGCTTGCCCGCGTGAGTGTCATAATGGTACAAACCCGACGCCTGCGGATCAGTCAACGGTGGCAACGATGTCAGCGGATTACTGAAGTTGTAAGGATCGAACAAATCAAACTGGTTCGCGTCCTGTACAGTTTTTCTCTCCCAAGCATAACGAATGCCAAAGGTCAGGTCTAATTTGTCCGTAGCAGAATAGGTTGCCTGTCCAAACCCGGCGACCGTATCGGTCTTGGCTACACCCCCAGCCCAATACCCCTGTAGAAATCCGTTGGGCGACGATGGAAGGGTGAGCCCAAACGTCTGGGTCGCGAGATTGGTTGCTTCGGACCCGAACGGAATCTCGACACTGCCTTTGATGCGCTCGTGAAACCCGTAAACTCCGGCAACCCAGCGCAGGCGTCCAGTTTGCTTGGAGAGTTGGAACTCTTGGCTATACTGGTCCGATTTTTCGGCGATGGTGAGCATAAATGCATCGCCGGTAGATAGATTGAAAAGGTTTTCGTATTTCGTGTGCCTATATGCAGTGGTCGACTTAAAAGAAATCTCCCCGAAGTCGTAGGTCGAGGTAAGTCCGGCTCCCCAGAAGTCCCGGCGGTTGTAAGGGTCGCGTTGAGAGCTAATATCTCTGATATCTGCGGGTACGGGCGCACCATGCGACGTCACCGGCAGGAGTGTGACAAATTCGGTAAACATCGGGAAAGCCTGACCACCGCGATGCGCCGCGAAGTTTCGGTCTTTCTCGTGGTGATAGTCGACGGCAACCAGGAAGGTCAGGGGGCCGTCCGGGAGTATCTTGAGCTTTCCACGAACACTCTGGGTTGAAGCGTTATCGATTTTGCGGCCCGTCAAAAGGTTCTTTCCATAACCATCACGATTCGTGATCTGGGCGGCCAGCCGCGCCTGCACAACATCGGCAATCGGTCCAGACAGAGCCGCTTCTTCTGTGAAAAGCGAATAATTCCCGATCGTTTGCCTGAAATAGCCCGACAGATCCTCGGTCGGATCAGCGGTTATAACATTCAGCGCGCCGCCTGTGGCGTTCCTGCCATACAGCGTGCCCTGTGGTCCCCTTAGAACCTCGATTCGGCTAACATCAAAGAACCCACTGGCTGCAGTGGCTGGCCTGCTATAGTAGACATTGTCCACATAATAGGCGACGCGCCCTTCGGCGCCTGTGTTGATCGAGTCAAATCCGACACCGCGTATCGCGATGCGAGCAGTCCCGCCATAGGAACCAAAATTGAGATTGGGTACCGAGCCCGTCAGCGACTGAACATCCGTAATGCGCTGCTTTGCAAGATCGGATCCTGAAACGGCAGTGACTGCGACTGGTATACGCGAGAGGCGTTCCGAGACACGCTGTGCGGTCACCAGAATTTCCTCAAGACCTTCGGGCTGCTTATCACCAGGAGTCGGCGAGTTGGTCTGCGCAAATGCTCCGGTAGCCCCCATCGCCGCGCTCGCAAGCAGAAGGTAGCGCACTACTTCAACAGGTACGATATTATTCATGCTTCCATCCCCTAAACGATGTGAATTCATATATTTATTTTTGCGTTCTGTGTTTTTGTCCGCACTCTCGTCCAAATGAACGTTTTGAGCTATCAGTCCATCTGTTACTCATCCGAGAATATGTCTCGGATATTGAACGCTATTAGCTTCGAGTTATCTGGATTATTATTTACATATGCCAGATCATGAGAGGCTGCGACGCATACGGCAAGTATATCTCTGTCATTGCCGCCGACCGCGCACGAGTAAGCGCCCAGTCCTTCCTCAACCCGATATTCTTTCATAATCGATCCACCCGGCGCGACTAGGGTCCAAACTCAATCAGCCTCTTGAAAATCGTTGGTCTCATTGATTCAAGGCGTTTTCGCTGAAGAGGAGGCCTTGGGGATGTCGCGTTCGTTGTTCTGGCTATCGGATGAAGCGTGGACAGCAATCGAGCTCCACTTGCCCAAGAACCAGCCAGGAGCACGACGTGTTGATGACCGGCGGGTGATCTCCGGCATCGTTCACATGCTCAAGTGCGGCGGTCGCTGGGCAGATTGCCCCGCCGAATACGGGCCGGCGACGACGGTCTACAACCGATGGAACAGGTGGAGCCGGCGGGGCATCTGGACACGCATCCTGGCTGCACTGACCGAAGAAGGCTGGATCGCCGAGACCGGGCAGATCGATAGCAGCTACATCAAGGCTCACCGTAGCGCCGGTGGGGCAAAGGGGGGGCGCGAGCCAATGCCATTGGGATCTCGCGTGGCGGCCGGACAACAAAGATCCACGCCCTTGTCGACGTCCTCGGACGGCCGCTTCGTCTCGTCCTGACGCCCGGCAACACATCGGACGTGAAGGGCGCCGACCTGCTCATCAACGAAACAGCGGGAATGAAGCGGGTGATCGCCGACCGCGGCTACGACGCCAATCGCATTAGGACCATCCTGCGCGAACAGGGCACGACCCCGGTGATCCCCGGCCGCCGCAACCGCAAGCGCCCGATCCAATATGACAAACGCCGCTACAAAGATCGCTGGCGGGTCGAGGCTATGTTCTGCCGCCTCAAGGATTTCCGCCGGATCGCTACTCGCTACGACAAGCTTGCACGAAACTTCCTCTCAGCCGTAAGCCTCGCTGCCGCTGTGGCTTTCTGGCTCTGATTGAGTCTCAACCCTAGAACAGTTGCCTTGCGGCCAAACGGATCGCAAACCCAGACGTTGCCTTCCGCATTGGCGGTAATTCCGTCAGGGCCGAACACCATTGCAGGTACGAAATCCGGGAGATCAGAGTCTCGGATAGGTGGACCGAAGCTTGCCCATATAGACCGATCCGTCAGTCCACCATCGCTCTCGACTCTGAAGGATGTCAGCCGTTGTCCGAAGGTCTCAGCAACAACCAGGGTTTGTCCATCATCAAGGAACGTCATGCCGTTGGGGAACAGAAGATCGTCGGCAGCAATGTGGACCGACCCATCTGGATCGACGCGCAGGATCGCTCCTGGGGCGAACGGTGCTCCACCTTGCACGTCGAACCCCATCGTACCAATATAGCTCCGGCCAAAGGCGTCGGTAACCATGTCATTGGGAATGCCGCGCTGCGCCGACGAGAGATCGGCGAAGTGCTGGAGACCGCTGGCGTCCAGCTTGAGAAGCTGGCTGTCGTGCATCGCCACGATGACCAGTTCACCTTCGGGCAGCCAGCCTATGCTCGAGACAGTAGTATCATGAGCTAGAATTGTCTCTGCATTGCCCTGGGGGGTAACAGCGATCACCTTGCCACCGAAGCAGTCCACCGCCCAGAAGCGCCCATCCCGCCACCTCAGGCCCTCGAGAAATTTCCAGCCTGCTGTAAATGTCTGCATCCTGGCCTTCCCTTCTTTGGATTCTGTCTGATTTTTCCCGCTGTGCCGATCTAATCGGTGGCCAGGAGAGTGCGTGTGACGCGAGTACTTTTTGGGCAATACAGCTTTCGCGGGCTGCAACTCAGCCATATGCAACGCAGCGCCAATGGCCTCCGCATCCAGGAGAAGCCAATCTCGCTTTCGCTCAGATGGGCTTCATGTAAAGCGTATTTGAGCGCAATCGCTGCGATCACCGTGGCCGGACGCTGAGCCATTGGGATCTCTGTCGCCGACGTCCCTCCCATAATTATTGTTGGGCGCATCAGGTTGAAGCGCCGAGAACATTGTTTGCACAATCAGCGCGTAGCTGCACCGCGAGCATCTGCAGAGGCATTGTGCGAAGATGCACACCGTGCTTATAGATCAGGGGTGAACTGGGACGATCTCCGCTACTTCCTTGAACTTGCGCGTACGGGAAAGCTGACGGCTGCGGCGCGGCGATTGTCCGTTGAACATACAACCGTGTCCCGCCGCGTCCAGGCGTGCGAGGCGAGTGCCGGGGCGCCGCTTTTTACACGAAGCGCGTCTGGATATGCGCTGACGGAGGCCGGCCGGAAGTTGTTGCCGCGCGCCGAGGCCATGGAGCAGGCCTTTGCGGGAATTGAACGCTCGCTTACCGGCGAAAGTCGAGAACCGTCCGGACTCGTTCGCATCGGGTGCAGCGAGGCTTATGGAACCACGATCCTGCCGCGTCATCTGGTAGATCTCGCATCGACATACCCGAACTTGAGCGTCGATTTACTAGCGCTTCCAAGGGTAATTCAGCTGCCTCGCAACGAAGCGGATATCGTAATCACGATTGATCGGCCAGAGCGGGGCCCATATGTTTCCGTCAAGTTGGCCGACTACGTGCTCCGCCTCTATGCCTCCAAATCCTATCTGGCGAATACGGCATCGATTACCACGAAGGAGCATCTGAAAGGTCACCGATTTATCAGCTATGTCGAGGATTTCACGATCGCGAAGGACCTGCCCGCTGCGCAGCCGCTGCTCGCCCCGGATTATGTCCCGCTGAAAAGCACAAGCATTCTGGCGCAGCGGACTGCCGCGATCGCGGGTGCCGGAATCGCGATCCTCCCGACCTACCTGATCACTCGGGACATGGGTCTCGAGGTGATTCTTGACGGCGAAGTGCGCTTCGAGCGCACCTATTGGATGGCGATGCCACTCGAACTCAAGGGATACAGGCGCATACGGTTGGTGTGGGAGTTCCTGCGCAAGGCCGCTTTGCGAGAACGCCCACAAATGATCGCATGATGTGCCTTCACGCCTAAAGCGAGTTCGGGTCCGAGTGGCCACAACTCCAGATGTTTAGTCCTGGCATTGGATGGTGCGGATTGAGTGCAAACCTTGTGGCTTTTTGACCTTTAAGCCGGGTACTTCTTGAGGCGGCTTGCGTTCCTAACCGACGGACTCAAGGGCGGGCGTGACGCGTCCCATGCAAGGGCCAAAACCGATTGACACGAAACCTCCGCGCTCACACCGACCGAATAGTGCGATCTCATCACCATCGTCGATAAATTCACGTGTTTCGCCATTCGGGAGTGTAATCGGCTCCTTGCCCACGGTCGAAAGTTCAAAAAAGCTTGCCAGATCCGCCCTTGTTGGGCCGGATATCGTGCCTGTTCCGATGAGGTCACCTGGGGCCAGGCGGCAACCAGTTATGGAATGCTGCGCAAGCATCTGCGCAGGGGTCCAGTACATGTAGCGCGACCCGGTCTTGAGGAGAGGAGCAGGGGGCTCGCCAGCCGCGCGCATCTTTTCCGTCCAGATAGTCGCAGACAACGCGACATCAATCCCGCCTTCACGTTGGTCGGCAGAATCGATCAGGTAAGACGGAACCGAGGCAGTGCCGGGCATCCGCTCCATGGCCGGCAATCTAAACGGCTCCATAGCATCCACCGTGATCACCCACGGCGAGATGGTTGTGCCCGAACTTTTGCCGTTGAACGCGCCTAGGGGTGCCATTTCGAACATTTGAATGTCCCGAGCAGACCAGTCATTAAGGAGACAGAAGCCGATGACATGGTCGGCTGCGTCGCTAATTGATATGGGCTCGCCCGTCCTGTTGCCTGGGCCGACAAAGAAGCCCATTTCGAGTTCGAAGTCGAACCAGACGGAAGGGCCGAACGTTGGCAAGGGGTCCTGATCAAGGCGCTTGCGCATGCCAAGCGGGCGGCGCAGTTCCGTCCCGCTGACCAGAACCGTCGAAGCCCGGGCGTTATACGCCGTGGGGATATAATGATAGTTCAAGGGCAGCTGGTAGTGCGGGCCGTTGATTATCTCTCCGCACCTTATGGCATGATGGATTCCTACGAAGAAATCCGTAAAGCCGCGGATCGAAGTCGGCAGGTGCATAGCACAATCGGACATCTCGTGCAGGAGGCTGTCGTCGGGAGTTCCCGTTTCGGAGTCGAGAATGGCGAAAACATCGTGCCGCAACTCTGTAACTGGACTGCGGCCCAAGGCAAAAAGAGCATCCAGATTTTCGCCGAGCACCGCCTCTGCCGCAGGTTGACGCAGAAGCCCCCGTTCCGCCGCGGTGCGAAGATCCAGAATCTTGTCTCCGATGGCCACTCCACATCGTGGCCCGTCCGGCGCTTTCGAGAAAACGCCAAGCGGAAGATTTTGAAGCGGGAAGTCTGTTCCATGGTCGTTGGCGCTTGCAACCCAGCTACGCCGGCTGGCGACATGCGTGTGATCGATAGCCATATGCTACTCCCGAATATGCAGAGGGCTGGCCGATCGGCAACAGAACAGCAGACGCGCGCCTCGTCACCCTCGGAAAAGAGTGTCAGCCCATTCAGTCGATCGATTGAAGCAAACGGCGCAGGATGTCAAGGAGTCTGGACTCCCCGCGCGACGCAGCAGGCAGCACCTCTACGCTCACCAAAAGCATTCCACCTTGGCTTTTTGATGCAACTCGGATCCACCCGGACAAGGCTATGGAATGAAGCCGAGCAGGCCGGTCAAATAGCCTTGATCCTGGCTTTCGCAGCCTCATATTCTGCAACAAGTCGATCAACGATCTCGGCAACTGGCGGCGTATCGATGATTGAGCCGACGCCGTGACCACCGCTCCAGACATCACGCCACGCCTTGATGCCTTCCGGAAGGTTGGGCTTGAAAAGCTCGAGCCGATCGGGAAGGGCATCGGGATCCAAGCCTGCTCGCACGATAGAACCGCGCAGGAATGTCGCCGGTAGCCCGGAGATTCTATCGGTCAGAACGACATCGGCCATGGTTTCGGAGACCAACAACGCCTTGTAAGCCTCAGACGCGAGCGACTCTTCGGACGCGGCGAATCGAGTGCCCATGTATACAAGATCGGCGCCGAGCGCGCGGGCCGCGGCAATACCGCTACCGTCGGAAATCGCACCGGCGAGCAAGATCGGACCGTTCCAAAAGGCACGGACTTGAGACACGAACGCGAAAGGGTTGGCGGTGCCGGTGTGTCCGCCCGCCCCGGCGGTCAGGAGAATGAGTCCGTCGACACCCGCCGCGATCGCCTTCTGGGCATGGCGCAAGGTAGCCACATCGTGGAACACAAGGCCACCAAAGGCATGAATTCGCTCTACCGCCTCAGCGGGATTGCCCACGCTCGTAATCACCACGGGAGGCTTGATCGCTTCGAGCAGTCTTAAATCATCGGCGAAGCGCGGCGCTCCAGGCCCCTGTATGATGAGGTTAACGGCATAGGGTTGCTCGTCCAGAGTCCCTTCGATCTTCTCCAGCCAGCCTTTGAGTTGATCCGTCGACCGAGCGTTAAGCGCTGGAAAGGCACCGAGGATGCCGGCTTGCCCCGCAGCGATTACAAGGTCGGGACCGGAGACCAGCAGCATGGGTGCTGCGACGACGGGAAGCCGCAAACGGGTCTTGAGGTCGTCAAAGTTCATACGATTTCTTCCAATACAGCGGACCGGCTAGATATTTGAGCCGTCACATGCCAGGCGCCGACCTGTTGAGGCCGTCCATTTCTGGTTCAGTTGTTGCTCGGTAGCCGAAAGTGGCCGGCGCGCCAGGAGCGGGATCCGTTGGCAGGAGTCGATGTGCGATTGGCAGAGTCAACAGTGCCGTATGACGAAGTCCTGGTGCGGAGCGCGCTCTGTAACAAGCTGGTTTTCCTTTGCTTCATAGTCAGCATAGCCGAGCGCCATCCCCGAGACAATTACATGTTGGTCCGGCAAATTGAGCACTTTCCGTACCGGCCGACCATATTCCGCCCACGCCTGCTGAGGGCATGTTTCGAGACCGTAGGCCCGTGCAACTGTCATAACGTTCGTCATGATGTTGCCCAGATCGATCCAGGCGCCGAGCCCCCAGTCCCGTTCCATCGTAAAGAACAGACCAACTGGCGCACCAAAGAACTGAAAGTTGCGTAGTAGCGCGCGCTTGCGCCCTTCGAAATCGTTACGCTCTATCCCGTAGATCGCGAAGAGATCGAAGCCGACCTTCCGACGCCGAGAAAGATAAGGCTCCCGAAATTCCGTGGGAAAATAGGGATAATCATCGCTGCGCTCTCCGGAATCCGCTGCTTCGGTAACTTGACGGCAGAGGGCGTCGCGTGTTTCCCCGGTAACGAAATGGATCAGCCAAGGCTGCATATTCTGTCCGGACGGCGCGCGCGCGGCGATCTCGATAATCTCGAGCACGGTTTCGTCCGCCACCGGCGTTGGCAGGAAACGCCTGATCGAGCGACGTCCTTTGACTGCATCGATTATTGCCTGCCTATCGCCGACTACACTCATACCGGTTCGCTCCCGTTGCCTCGGCTTTTGCTCACGTGCGCAGTAGGGCTAATATCCTGCCTTGCCAATACAGGCGCACGGTGGCGGATGCCGCCCGAGCATGCCTCGCCTGCGCTGCTTCCTATCGTGGCAGGCTGCGAATGCGACTTGTCAGCGCCGTATAGCGACAGAATTTCACGAGCCTCATCGGACGCCGCAACCGTTCAGGCAAGGCCTTCAATAATTTGGAGGAAAGGGCGGTTGCCTCAGTGCGGATGCCTGCATCCAGCACTATGCCGGCCGGCCAGGCATTCGGCTCGGCGGTTGGCGTGACGCGCCATCATGTCGAAAATGCGCATGAAATCCGTCTCGGCGTTCGGATGACCCCATTGGCGAAACAGGAAGTTCACGCTGCCAGTCACCCGTTCGGGGCAAAGCCAGGAGTCATAAGGGGGATCGAAGACGATTTCGTCCGCGGCTTCTTCGACCGCCATTCCGGCTTCAAACCGAAGACGCGCTTCGCGGCGAAGCGTTTCCAGATAGGTCTTGAACATCCGCACGCCGGCCTTGTCCGTCAGCGGCCCGTGGCCCGGCACGACGACATCGATGTCCAAGCCGAGCATGAAGTCGCACGCGGCAAGCCAGCCATCGAGCGAGCCCTCCCAGATCGCTGGATGAACGTCCATAAAAAGAAGATCGCCGGTATAGACCGTTCGGTCCTGCACCGAGTGAATCACCGTGTCTCCCGTGGTGTGCGCCGGGCCAACATTGAAAAGATGCACATCCTTGTCGCCGACCTTGAGCGCGAGTTCGCGTTCGAAAGTTTCCGTAGGGGGCACCAGTATATTGTCTTTGAAGTCGAAATTCTTTCCCCAGGCGGCGATGAGCTGCGCTCCCTCGCCAAGCGTGTCCGCATCGTCGATAATCGCCTGGAGCTTTTCGGGAGTTAGCTTGAAAAACTCCCCCGCGGTCGGCGCTGAGGTGATGATACGCGCGCTACCCGCAACCCGGTTGCCATAGGTGTGGTCGCCGTCTGCATGAGTATTGACGAGCATGTCGATTTGCCGTGCCGCGGGGCTTGCATCGCGCATTGCGCTTAGCATCGAGCGCGTCATATGAGGATCATATAGCGTATCGACGAGAAGCGAGCACTCCCCGCTTGTGATCAATCCGGCATTGCTCCAGCCCCATGAACCATCCGGCTCAATCCAGGCCCAGCAGCCGTTGCCAATTTCATGCAGCCCTTTGTTGAACCGTACCATAACAGGATCAAGACCTCCCATATCTCGTCGATTCGATATCAATCAATCAGATGAATGTCAAAGGGGCATCGCATACGACGGAGGCCTCTTGCGCGCGATGGGTTCGACCCTTCAGTTGATTGCGTCGAGCGTTTGATTGTGGCATCACCGCGCAATGTTGAAAAATGCCCAAGAACAGCCTGAACAGGATGCCATCGATAACACATCCGTTCGCGACAAGTTGATTGCGGTAGCCGCCTTCCATTTTGCAGAGCATGGCCTCCTGGGCGCCAGCCAACGCGCCATCCAGCGGGAAGTCGGCGTCAACCCAGGGGCCGCGCACTATTATTTCGGCTCGAAAGAGGCGCTCTACCTCGCAGTTATTGATGATTTCCTTCAACGGAGCCAAGCCGAGCGGCTTGCCAATCTGCAAGCCCTCCCCCCAGGAGGAAGCTTCGCCGAGCGCCTGCGATACCTGCTTCGGTCCTATCTTGCTCCGCTCCTAAGTGACGCAGATACCAAACGCGGCCATAGCTATCTTCGTATCGTCGTCGCCCAACTCGCCCATGCCGACATCGGCATGGAGGCAATGGAGGCGCAGCTTCAAGAGCTACGTGAACAGTATGTCGAGCAATTGAGCAGGATGTTCCCTGCGGTCCCTCGAAATCGCATCGAGGAAGTGCTGCGCGCTTGCGTGAGCATCGCTGCTGCAATGCCTATCCAGTTGAAGCCCGAAGCACTGAACAAGCAGAAAATCGACGCGATGATTGAGGACGTAACCGAAATCGCCGCAATGGTGTTTGAACGGCTTTGTGATCCGCACCACCCCTAACGCTGGCGCCAGATACCTTCAGCCCTGTAGAGGCGATTAGCCGCCTCCGCCATGGCGCCGCCGCCTTCTCACAAATCGGAACCCTCGAAAAATCTGCGGCGGTGGACCGGTTTGCCTCTGGCGAGCCGATGTCCCGCACGCCGTTGAGCGTCGATGTGGATGATCCCGACCCTGGCCAAATCTTCCCCTCAATCTACACGCCTTGACAATCATTCGAATGACTGACAGAATTTAAATATAATCAATGGGGAGAGGAAGCAGATCATGGCCAGCAAGCACCTGATCTCCGATTCAGCCGTAGTTCCAGCGCATATCGCAAAGCAGGTGGTGAGTCCGGCTGCATATGCAGACTGGGACGCTATCCATGAAGCGTTCACCGAGTTGCGAAAGACTCTCCCCCTTGGCCTGGTGGAGGCCCCCGGCTTCGATCCATTTTGGCTGGTCACCAAGCATGCCGACCTTATGGAGATCAGTCGGCAGCCCCTGATTTTCTCCAATAACGACCATCGCTGTGCGCTTCTGAGCCAATCCGCGGAAAGGCAATATCTCGAGACTCGCGATGAGGTTCCGTTTATTAGAGCGCTTGTCACGATGGATGCGCCAGAACATTCTGTCTATCGTCGGCTGACGTTCAAGAACTTTACACCCAAAGGCATTCGCGGTCTTGAGGAAAGTATCCGGGCGCTTGCCGTTGAGTCCATTGACGAAATGGCCGCACAAGGAAGCTCGTGTGACTTTGCCGAGAGTGTAGCCCTCCGTTATCCGCTACGAGTGATTCTCTCGCTTATGGGTCTGCCGCGTGAAGACGAGGATATGATGCTGCGGCTTACGCAGGAGGTCTTCAATCCGCAGGATCCCGACATGAGCAAGACGCGCTCGGACGTCGACGAGAGCGAGGCAAGTTCATATGATCTCGGTGCGCTTGCCGAATTCAACCAGTTTTTCAGCGACCTTATCAAGGCGCGAAGAGCTAACCCCACCGATGATATTGCATCACTGATCGCCAATGCCAGGGTGGACGATAAACTTTTGCCGGACTGGGACGTGGCGAGTCAGTATATCGCGATATTGACGGCCGGGCACGATACGACCAGCTCATCGACAGCTGGCGGGGTTGCCGCGTTGGCGGCTGCGCCTGACCAGTTCACCATGATGAAGAACGATCGCTCGCTCATTCCCGCACTGGTCGAGGAATGTGTCCGATGGACGTCGCCTCTGCTCAGCTTCATGCGGACAGCCGAGCGTGATTATACCTTGCGGGACCAGACCATTCGCAAGGGGGACTGGTTGATGCTGTCATACCCATCCGCCAATCGCGACGAGGACGTCTTCGAGGAACCTTTCGTCTTCAAAGCGAACCGCACGCCAAACCCCCAGATCGGGTTTGGATACGGCCCACATATTTGCCTCGGTCAACATTTGGGACGACTTGAGATGCGGATATTCTTCGAAGAGTTTTTTCGGCGCGTGAACTCGGTTGAGCTTACCGGCCATGTCGAGCGATCGAGGTCGATCAACGTTAGCGCGATCAAACGAATGCCTATCAAATTTACGATGTCCTGACGCATTTCGGATGAAGTTAGTCCAGAGTGCAGCGCGCTTGAGCCTATCTGGCAAAATAGGCCGGCTGGGCCAGGTCGGCGAGCAAAGTCGGCCCAGTCGGCCTCCAGCCGGTGGTTTCGCGCGTGCGAGCGCTTGATGCGGGAGCATCGGCTGCGGCGAAAGGTGCCAGAGCGCCGAAATGCTCCGGCGGGCGCGCCTCGGCCGGCAGGTCGAGCGCGCGACCGATCGCCTCGGCAATCGCGCGGAACGGGACCCCGTCTTCAGCACACGCATGATAGAAGCGAGCCGGCGCCCCCGCTTCCAGCGCCAAGCGATAGAGCCGGCCGGCGTCAGACACATGCACCGCAGGCCAGCGATTGGTGCCGTCGCCTATGTAAGCCGATACGCCGGTTTGGCGCGCCAGCCCCGCCAGGATTGCCAGGAAGAGTTGGTCACCGATCCCGTGAACCGTGGGGGCGAGCCGGACCGAGCCGACCCTTACACCCCGCTCGGCGAGCGCAGCCGCCGCGACCTCGTTCAATCTGGGAAAGTTGGGATCGAAAGGTGGCGGCATGTCCGCCTCCGTCACGACCCGGCCAGGGGTGAGCAGCGCCAGCCCGGCGGTGATGAGGATTCGCTTGTCCGTCCCGACCAACGCCTTGCCCATCGCCTCGATCGCCCGCCGTTCCTGCTCGGCATTCTCGACAAACCTCGAGAAATCATGGTCGAAAGCGAGGTGGATGACCGCATCGGAGTTGCCGGCCGCCTCGGTGAGCCGGTCAAGGTCGTCAAGGGTGCCGCGCAGCACTTCCACGCCCTTTGCGGTGAGCGCGTTCGCCGAGTTCTCTGACCGTGCCAGGCCGAGCACCTGGTGCCCGCTGTCCAGCAAGTCATCCACTACCTCATGGCCCACCCAACCGGTGCCGCCCGTCACGAACACGCGCATCGCAAAATCTCCTGATAGTACGCCGACGGTTGTCGGGGGGAGCATCTCTGGTGTAAAGTTGAGAGCTTATCCTGGTATAATCCCCAACAGGCTCCATCCCTTTATGCCCTGCGACAACCCGCTTGGTGCCTATCTCCGCGAACGCCGCACCCGTCTCGACCCAGTAGCTCTGGGCTATGCCGGCGGCCGGCGGCGCACACCCGGCCTACGGCGCGAGGAGGTGGCGCAGCGTGCCGGAATCAGCGCCACTTGGTACAGCTGGCTGGAGCAGGGTCGCGGCGGCGCGCCCTCCGCCCATGCGCTGGATCGGCTCGCCGACGCCCTCATGTTGACGGAGGCAGAGCGCGAACACGTGTTCCTGCTGGGGCTCGGCCGGCCGCCGGAAGTCCGTTACCAGCCGCCGGGCGGGGCGACGCCGCGGCTGCAGCGCGTGCTCGACGCGCTGGACGCCTGCCCAGCTATGATCCGGACCGCCGCCTGGGACGTGGTCGCCTGGAACCGGGCCGCCGCCGCCGTATTCACTGACTACGGTGCGCTGCCACCGGCGGAGCGTAATCTTCTCCGCCTGATCTTCCTCGATCCCGAGACACGCGCGGCCGATTTCGACTGGGAGAGCGTCGCGCGGTTCATAGTCGGGGTCTTCCGGGGCGACGCCGCGCGCGCCGGCGCGGCTGCGACCGTGCAGCCGCTGGTGGACGAGCTGTGCGCGAAAAGCCCCGACTTTGCTGCAATGTGGGGCGACAGCGAGGTACACAGCGCCTGCGAGGGTCTGAAGCGCCTGCGCCACCCTCAACTCGGCAAGATCGCACTCGAATTTTCAGCGTTCGCTGTCCATGGCCGGCCGGATCTCACCTTGCTGGTGTATACACCCCTCTCGGCCGACGACGCGACCCGGATCCGGGCGCTTGCCGCGCCCTGCATCGCTGCGACAGCGGCAATGCCGGATCATTGCGGTAGGCGCTGGGGCGCTCCCGAGGTGGACTGACCACCAAAATCCACATGCTCGCCGACGCGCTGGGCCGACCGCTGCGCTTCATCGTCACCGCAGGCCAGGTGGGCGACGTCACCCAATCTCCTGCCCTGCTCGAAGGACAGACAGGCGGTGCGGTGCTGGCCGACAAAGCATATGACAGCAATGTCTTGCGCGCCATCATCGCCCAAATAGGCGCTATCGCCGTGATCCCTTCAAACCGCACCCCCAAGGTCGTCTTCCCGCACGACGCCATTGTCTACAAACAGCGCAGTCGCATCGAGCAATGCTTCAACCACCTCAAGCACTGCCGTCGCTTCGCCACGCGCTACGAACGCCGCACAATCCATTTCATAGGCTTCGCATTCCTCGCCGCCGCAATGGACTGGCTACGCTGAATGTCGATCCGTCCTAGCATGGTCGCGCTTGATCTTCTTGGCGAGCGACCATTTGTGGACTTCGGTCGGGCCGTCATAGATGCGGAACGCGCGGATCTCGCGGAATATCTGCTCGACCACCGTATCGCCCGACACGCCGGTGCCGCCCATCACCTGGATGCAGCGGTCGGCGACCCGGTAGAGCGCCTCCGACACCGCAACCTTGGCCATCGAGCTTTCGACTGTGCCCAGCGAGCCGCCATCGAGCACATCGGCGCACCAGTCGATCATCAACTCGGCCTGCTTCAGGTCGATCAGGTTTTCCGCGAGCATGAAGCCGACGCCTTCATGATCGACCAGCTTCTTGCCGAAGGCCTCGCGGCGGCAGGCATAGTTGGAGGCGATCTCCTGCGCGCGCATGGCGCTCCCCAACCAGCGCATGCAGTGCGACAGACGCGCCGGCGACAGGCGGACCTGCGCATATTTGAAGCCGGCATGGGGCTCTCCCAGGATATTCGCCACCGGCACGCGCAGGCCGTCAATCGTCACGATCGCGTGCCCGCCCGGCATCGAGCTGTCGATGGTGTGGGGGATGCGGTCGATCCGGATCGCGGGATCAGGCAGGTCCACCAGGAACATCGTCGCCGCGATCCCTCCTGATCCGTCATCGGTGCGCGCCATGATGATCGCGATCTTCGCCCCCGCAAAGCCGGTGGCGAAGGCCTTGCGGCCGGAGATAACCCACTCGTCACCCTGCTGCACCGCCACGGTTTGCAGCATTGAAGGATCGGATCCCGCGCCGCCCTCGGCAGCAGGCTCGGTCATCAGGAAGGCGGAACGGGCGTTGCCGGCGACCATGGGGGCGAGGAAATGCGCCTTCTGCGCGGCCGTTGCCACGCTGCCCAGCAGCAACATATTGCCCTCGTCGGGCGCGGCGGTGTTGAGAGCCAGCGGGCCGAGCGGAGACAGGCCGGAAGCCTGGAGGACCCGTGCGGTAGCCCGCTGGCTCAGGTGGCTACCGTCGGCGCGGATATGCGGCGTCAGCAGGCCCGCGGCGCGCGCCTTGTCGCGCATTTCGGCGACGAGGCTGTCGAGCGGACCATGGCTATCGCGTCGCGCATCGCTCTCATAGGGTATGATCTGCTCGCGCACGAAGGCTTCCACCCGCGCCGCAAGCGCGACGGCATCCTCGTCTGGACGAGCGGCAGCCAAATTGCTCAGGCCCGTTGGTCGATGGCTACGACGGTCTTGCCGACAGCCTGCCGGTTCGCCATTGCCGCGATGCGGTCTGCAGCCTGCTCGAGCGGCACCACGCGCGGCGCAGGCGGGGCGAGCCGACCGCCTTCCATCAGGCCAAACAGGGCGCTCATATGCTGCGCGAACAGGCCAGGCACCCGGCCCACCGTCTCACCCCAGCTCACGCCGACGACGTCCGCCGACTTGAGCAGCACGATGTTCGCCGCATATTCGGGCAGGCCAGCCGCGAAGCCGAGCACCAGCTGACGCCCGCCCCATGCAAGCGCCCGAAGCGCGGCGGTGCCGTAAAGCCCGCCAACCGGATCGCATACCACATCGAACAGCCGGTCACCCGCCTGTTCCTTGAACAATTTGGTCAGAGACGCCTTGTCCCCGCCTTCGGCCGGATAGACAAAGGCCTCGTCCGCCCCCAAGGCGCGCGCCGCCTCGGCCTTCTCGGCCGACGATGCAGCAGCCACCACGACCGCGCCGAGCGCCTTGCCGAGCAGCACCGCGGCCTGGCCGACACCACCCGAGGCACCCGTCACCAGCATCTTCTCGCCCGGCTGCAGGCGCGCGCGATCCGCGAGCGCGTGCCACACCGTGCCATAGGTCACGACCAGCGATGCGGCGATGGCATCGTCGAGCCCGGCGGCGATCGGCGCCGTCAGATGAACATCGGCGACAACATATTCGGCGATCCCGCCATAGGGTACGAACGCCACCGCGCGCTGGTCAACCAGCGCCGCATCGACGCCCTCCCCGACTTCGTCGACAATGCCGGCGACCTCGATCCCCGGCGAGAAGGGCCTCGGCGGACGGATCTGGTAGCGGTCCTCGATGATCAGCGCGTCGGGGAAATTGAGCCCCGCTACGGCGACCTTCAGCCGGACCTGGCCCGCCCCGGGGCTAGGCCGGGGCACTGTTCCCACCCGCAGACTGTCGGCCTTGCCGGGCGCATCGCTGAGCAACGCCGTCATCACGGCGGCTTCGACCCCGCCGGTCACCGGCTGCCGCCAATCAGCGTCCAACGACGGCATGTTGGGCATGCGCTTGCAACCCGACGATCCACGTTCATACTTGCCTCACTGCCGTGGCAAATCCACCATCAAGCCATATTAGCGGCGAGATGCCCTCGTCGTTAACAATTCTTTCTGCCTGCCCGATAATGCGCGTCCGAGTACCTATGTCGATCACCTGGATTTCCTGCAGACGAGGCTGGCGAGAGCACCAACCGACCCGTTGCATGGCGGAATTGATCGCTGACGGCGGCCAAGGTCACCATAACTCGTCAATTTCCCTGAGCCGGAGCCGGGTGTATACCAACCGGAAATGATCGCGAGTAGCAGTTCGCTACCTGCTGAAGATTTTGCGGGCCATAGGAGTGAACCCCAATGTTGCAGAAGATTACGTTCTGAATTAGCGGCATGATGACTTCCGCCGCCGCGGTTGACGCTCATGTAAATCGCGGCAGAAACTATTGCCGTGCAGAAACGTGCTGCCAAGCCTCCGAAAGCCGAGACTGAAATGCGGGCGCGGCGTCGCCGCCTCTTTAGCGAGAAAGATGGGAGCATCCTATGGAACAGCGTAATCTGGGTGGTTCAGGCCTCAAGGTGCCGCCTCTATGCTTTGGCGGCAATGTCTTCGGCTGGACTGCAAACCAGACAGAGTCATTTTCCCTGCTCGATGCCCTTTTAGACGCCGGGTACAATTTTATCGACACGGCAGACATGTACTCAAACTGGGTGCCTGGGAATGTCGGCGGCGAATCCGAGGATATTATCGGGCACTGGCTTAAATCGCGCGGCGTTAGAGATCGCGTTGTTATCGCGACCAAAGTCGGCGGGAGCATGGGTGACGGGAAGAGCGGTTTGTCCGCGAACTACATCAAGACGGCCGTCGACGAGTCTCTTCGCAGACTGAAGACGGACTATATCGACCTCTACCAATCCCACACTGACGATACCAGCATCCCCCTTGAGGAAACCCATGGCGCGTTCTCCGACTTGATTGAAGCCGGAAAGGTTCGCGCCATAGGCGCTTCGAATTACAGTGCAGAGAGATTTGAAGAAGCGCTTGATTGCAGCAAACTCAATGGGCTCGCCTCCTATACTACGGTACAGCCGCTTTATAACTTGATGGAACGAGCCACTTTCGAGGAGAAGCTTCAGCAGCTCTGCCTCTCTCGTCAGGTTGGCGTAATACCCTATTACTCACTCGCGAGTGGTTTTCTGACCGGCAAGTACCGGACACCAGACGATCTCGCGCGTCACGCACGTGGCGCCGGGGTTGCGCAATATCTCGACGCGCGCGGGTTGAAGGTTCTCGAGGCGCTGGATCGCGTGGCGTCGGAATATGACACGAGCCCGACGGCGGTTGCGCTCGCATGGCTGATGTCGCGGCCGGCGATAACCGCCCCAATCGTTAGCGCGAGCAGCGTCGACCAACTGGGAGAGTTGATAAAGGCGGCCCACCTTACACTTGGTTCAGAAGCGATGCAGTTGTTGGACGACGCCAGTCGCTGATCATCGACCGCTGATTTCAGCCCGCGCATATCGCTCCACAAAAAGCTCCCTGTTACGCGAACGCATGAGGTTGCGCTTCACGCAGGCCAGCCTGGACGAGGTTTGGCAATACAGTGTCGCGGAAATAGGGGAAATCATCATTATAGTCGAAGAAGCTGAATGTGCTGCCGCTGAAGCCGGCGCGATGGATCTCGATCAGACCTTCGGTAACCTGTTCCGGGGTGCCGATCAGGGGATAAGCTCCGTGCCCCATCGCCATTCTGTCACGGATAAGCGCCAAGGCGTCGTGCGGAATCGACTGCGCATGAGCAAACTGCAGGCGTATGAGCTGGTCGACCGCTTCGTTGTCGACCATATCACCCATGAATTGCGCGGCGTAGTCTCGCGCCTCCTTCTCTGTCGGCCGGCAAACAATATGACAGCCTGTTAGCACATCGATCGTCCGCCCGGCCTGGGAAGCCAGTTGTTTCAGGTCCGAGACCTCTCGCGCCGAGCGCGCGAGTTCGATTACGGGTGTGAACAACATGTCGGCATTGCGGAGGGCGAACTCACGACCCTGGCTGGACCCTGCGGCGTTGATGATAAGTGGCCGGCCATGGACGGGCCTGGGATCGCAGTAGGCCCCCTCAAGCTGGAAGAACTTTCCGTTATAATCAAAGGGCTTGGAGCTGCTCCAGAGTCTCTCGACGATCTCGAACCATTCCTGGGCGTAGGCGTAGCGGGTCTCGTGATCCTTGGGAAGCCGGAGACCGAGCGCTCTATATTCCGGGTCGTTCCAGCCCGCGACGATATTGAGCCCGGCACGTCCGCGACCGATTTCGTCAATGGTCGCAATTTGTCTGGCAAGAACGAGGGGGTGTGTCGCCACCGTATGCATGGTCGCAACGATGCTGATGTTCCTGGTGACGGCCAGCAAGCCGGCGGACCATGTCATCGTCTCGAGAACCCGGCCGTGGAAGTTCGTCTCCCCTCCGAAGCCAAGCCAGCGCGCGATCGGCAGCATGAAATCGATGCCCGCTTCATCAAGCATTCTGGCCAGGCGCAGATTATCTTCCCAGCTACCGGACCAGCGATCCGGGTGCTTCGTAATCGTCAGCCCGCTCGCGCAATTGGAAGCGAAGGTGCCGAGCTTGAAGGCATTCCCTTGGTGCATTACTCTCGTAGCCTCGTTTATCAGCCTGTTCTTACGGACGCCCGTCGATTTTCCTGCTCCGGCGGTGAAACGGAGCGGGAGCACACGCGCAGGCTTTTGCAGCCGTTCGTGGCGGCCGGGGCACCTTTATCCGGCAGGCCTCGACCGGAGAGCCAGCCGGACCTCTGCGGCGGTCGCGGTCGGGCGCTGTATCTTTGCAGCAGCCGCTTCGACGAGCTGGACATTGGTATTGCGATTGAAGAGCGGTGCGTCTTCGAGTCCGACTCTTATGTGAATCCCGGCGTCGACGGCGTCAGCCATAAGCTCCGACACATCGACGTCCAGTCCGGCGATCATGACCGGCGCGCCTGGCACCTCCGACTGCAGGAGTGTCCGATAGGCATCAAGCGCGTAGCGCTTCGGCGGGAATCCGAATGACATTCCGTTGGAAAACATCAATCTGTATATTGGCTGGGGCACTTCCCGATGCACAGCCTGTAGCGCCGCACCAAGCCGGATGAAGCCGGGTTCATAGCATGCGAAGGACGGGTGGAAGCCGAATTCCGTCGCCAGATCAAGGCCGCGCTTCATCCCACGCTCGTCGTTGATATAGATCGAGCCGATCTTTCCGGAGGCGATATCGCTGAACCGACTTAGATTCAGCGAACCCGTGTCGAGTGAGGCCCATTCGAGGAGGCCCTGACGTGCAAGCGCCTCCACGAAAACATAACGATCGTCGCCCTCAAAGGCGATCGTCGGGTAAACGATCGCGTCTACCTCCGATCGTATGCCTTCAATTACTGCGGCGTAGATGCCAGGGTCATCGCTCGGAACGCCGTTGTCGTCATAAGCATGGAAATGCACGATCGCTGCGCCCGCGCGCGCGCAGCTTATACCCTCCGAGATGAGATCGTCGACCCGGACCGGAATCAAGGGTTGGCGTTCCCTGCCCCAACCGCCGTTGAGCGCCACTTCGAGCCAAATCCTGTCTTGTCCGGTCATCGGCGCTCCTCGGTGAACAAACCGCCCATTCTTAGCCGCATAGTGGCGGGGTGCGCGCTACCGCGCCGCCAAGAACTTCTGGGTTGCGTCGAACGCCGTCTCGATCTCGCGATGTCGTGCTTCGATCCATTCCCGAACGTCCATATGGGTAAAGATGTAGGCCTCGTTGCCGATGATCGCGTGCACGACGCGCTCGCCGACCATGTCAGGGTCGACGCCCGTGGTCCGAAGCATTTGATCGACCTGGGGATCCAGACTTCCCCGTGTCGGACCGCCGTAGCGCTCCGGTCGATTCCGGTCCGACGTGCCGATATTGGTGGATACCGCCGAAGGTGCGAGGACGGACACGCCGATACCGAGATGCTCAAGATCGAGCCGGAGTCCCTCGGACAATGCCGTTACGGCGTATTTCGTCGCAGCGTACAGCCCCTGATGCCAATGCTCGCTCTTTCGGACCTGAAACCCACCGATCGAGCCCGTGTTGACAACATGACCGCCATTTCCCGCTTCAACCACAATCGGGACAAACGCCTTTATGCCGTTCAGCACGCCATGGATGTTGACGTTGATACACCAGTCGATGGCTTCGTCAGGTATCTCGTGCAGAGGTTTCGAATTGTAGACGACACCAGCATTATTCACGACGATGTCAAGTCGGCCGAACACGCTCCGGATCTGGTCTGCAGCGCTGTACATCGCCTTGCGGTCGGATACGTCAACGAGCAGGGGCATGACGTGCGCGCCATCTGCAGAAAGCTTCGCCGCGGCGGCTTCGAGTGTGGTGGCCTCTACGTCGATCATGACGACTGCCACGCCCCGCTTTACAAGCGAACTGGCGATCCCAAGCCCAATGCCCGATGCGGCACCTGTGACGACAGCGACTCTGTCCCTGAAATCTTTCATCATCCTCTCCACGTTCCCGAATTGACTGAAGGGCGAGGAGCAGTGGCCGATGCTACAACCTTGCCGATCAAGTGCTCGTGATGGAAAAGGGCGAACAGTTGCGCTGTCCGCCCTCCCCCCGATTATGCAAGCGTCAAGTCAATAGCGGTAACTGAGCCCCAGGCCATAAGTTGCCCCCATGCCCGGTGCGCGATGGATCGCATCGGTCTCCACGCCGACATTGACCCAATACCACTTGTTCGTGATGTTCCGGCCATATGCCTGCACGCGCCAGACACCATCCTCGCTCTCGAACCCGGCGCGAACGTCGAACAAGCTGTAGCCCGGCATTCTGAAGTCGGGCAGCCCGCCGAAGAACGAACTCGTCTTTGTCCGGAAGGTTGCCGAGCCTCCAAAGAAAGCATTGAGCTGGCCTGTCATCGGGAAGCTGTATTCCGCGTCGACGAGGCCATTCCACTTGGGCGTGTTCGGGAAGCTCTCGCCGACATATGAAGCAGCTTGACCGAACGAATCGAGCGGTAGGGCCGGGTCGTTCTTTACCTTCGAGTCGATATAGGTCACGCCTGCGATTACGCGCAATCCATCGACGGGCTGAGCCGTGATCTCGAGTTCTGCGCCCACCACCCGCGACTTGGGAATATTAACCAGTTGCGGAAGGGGACCAAAGGCCGTGTTGGCCCAGCCGATGAGCTGCTTATCGCGATAATCATAATAGAATGCGGCGCCTGAGAACGGCGGAGCAATATTCGACCACGGTAGCGGCGGGATAGTCCTGCTGCGGGCGGCGTAAAAGTCGTCCACCTTGAAGCCTTTCTGCCGAGTCAGGGAGGTGTGGGGATCTACAGCGTGGAACTTTATCTTCAGGTCCGTCTGGCTTGCGCGGATGGCATGAGCCAACGGGCGGCGGCGAAGCGTTTCAATGTGTCGCGCGATACGGTACGCAAGATGCTGTCGTTTTCATCGCCGCCGGGTTACCGGCGCCAGTCCGTACCGCAGCGCCCGAAGCTGGACGGGTTTGTGGCGATCATTGATGGATGGCTTGAGGGTGACCGCAGTGTCCCGCGCAAGCAACGCCATACGGCGAAGCGGGTATTCGACCGTTTGCGCACCGAGCATGGTTTCACCGGCGGCTATACGATCATCAAGGATTACATCCGGGAGCGCGAACAGCGCAGCCGGGAGATGTTCGTGCCGCTGGCGCACCCTGCGGGAGATGCGCAGGCCGATTTCGGGGAAGCGCTGGTGGAGATCGGCGGGGTGGAGCAGAAGGCCTACTTCTTCGCGCTCGATCTGCCGCACAGTGATGCCTGCTATGTGCGGGCCTATCCGGCGGCGGTGGCGGAGGCCTGGGTGGACGGACACGTGCATGCCTTCGCGTTTTTCGGCGCGGTACCGCGCTCGATCGTCTATGACAACGATCGCTGCCTTGTGGCGAAGATCCTGCCCGACGGCACGCGGCAGCGTGCCACGCTGTTCAGCGCTTTCCTGTCACATTACGTGATCCGCGACCGCTATGCTCGCCCGGGCAAGGGGAACGAGAAAGGCAATGTGGAGGGGCTGGTAGGCTATTGCCGGCGCAACTTCATGGTGCCGATCCCGAAGTTCCCGACCTGGGAGGCGTTCAACCTGTGGCTGGAGGAGCAATGCCGCAAGCGCCAGCAGGACAAGGTGCGCGGGCAGAGCGAGACGATCGGTGAGCGCTTGGAACGCGATCTCGCGGCCATGCAGCCTCTGCCCGCTACACCCTTCGAGGCCTGCGATCAGAAAGGCGGGCGGGTCTCCTCGCAATCCCTGGTGCGCTACAGGACCAACGATTATTCGGTTCCGGTGGCCTGGGGCCATCAGGAGGTCTGGATCAGGGCCTATGTCGATGAGGTGGTGATCGGCTGCCGCAGCGAAGTCATCGCCCGTCATCCTCGTTGCTATGCCCGCGAGGAGGTTGTCTTCGACCCGCTCCATTATCTCCCGCTGATCGAGCAGAAGATCAACGCATTCGACCAGGCTGCGCCTTTGCAGGGCTGGGACCTGCCCGAAGCGTTCACGACACTGCAGCGGTTGATGGAAGGGCGCATGCACAAACATGGCAAGCGCGAATATGTGCAGGTACTGCGCCTGCTGGAAACGTTCACCCTCGCCGATCTCCAGGCGGCGGTCGAACAGGCCATCGATCTTGGCGCCATCGGCTTCGATGCCGTCAAGCACCTCGTCCTGTGCCGGATCGAACGCGTACCGCCCAGGCTGGACCTGGACGTCTATCCCTTCCTGCCACGCACCACGGTCGAGAAGACCTTTGCCAGAGCCTATCTGAGCCTGCTCTCCGACCGGCAGGAGGCCGCATGAGCGATCAGGCCCCGGAGATCCTTCTCGCTCACCATCTCAAGGCGCTCAAGCTGCCTACGTGCCTGCGTGAGCATCACAAGCTCGCGCGGCAATGTGCCGCTGAAGGCGTCGATCATATCCGCTTCCTCGCCCGCCTCGTCGAGATGGAAATGATCGACAGGGAGCGTCGCATGGTCGAGCGGCGCATCAAGGCCGCGCGCTTCCCCGCCGTCAAAAGCCTCGACAGCTTCGACTTCGCCGCCATCCCCAGGCTCAACAAGATGCAGGTGCTCGAGATGGCGCGCTGCGAGTGGATCGAGCGGCGTGAGAACGCCATCGCTCTGGGGCCATCAGGCACCGGAAAGACGCACGTAGCGTTGGGGCTCGGACTGGCAGCATGCCAGAAAGGACTGTCGGTGGGCTTCACCACCGCGGCAGCGCTGGTCAGCGAAATGATGGAGGCCCGCGACGAGCGCCGTCTTCTGCGCTTCCAGAAGCAGATGGCCGGATACAAGCTGCTCATCATCGACGAACTGGGCTTTGTGCCGCTCTCCAAGACCGGCGCCGAACTGTTGTTCGAGCTGATCTCCCAGCGTTACGAACGCGGCTCCACCTTCATCACCAGCAACCTGCCCTTCGACGAATGGACCGAAACCTTCGGATCTGAGCGTCTCACAGGCGCGCTCCTCGATCGCCTGACCCATCACGTCAGCATCCTCGAGATGAACGGCGAAAGCTATCGCCTCGCGCACAGCCGGGCCCGCAAGGCCAAAACCAGACCCTGAAAATTACACCAATGCCGGGGGGAGTGGCCCTCGGGCTACGCCCTCACGCCACTCCCCCCGGCATGTAACACGATGGCCTGGTTTTACGCCGCCGAATGGCCGACTTTTGCTCCGCCGTTGACACGCCGGCTTGAACCCCCCGAGAAAACCGGCATCGCGCAGCGCCCGTATACTCTCGACCGGGACCACGCGCGCGTCTTCGCATGCTTCAGCCCTTGACGCGATCTCGCCCAGGAGCGCTCGCACGTTCTGCAGCATCGCCGACGATGATGCCTCTTCCCTCACGCCATAATCTGCCATGACACCCCTGACTCAATTTGTGTATAGATCAAACCCAGAAAAACCGAGACCCAACCGATACCGTGACTTCGTTACGACCATCGATTTTAGCTGCATCTTCCCAGATATATTATTTAACGTCTTGTTAGGTACAATATATCAACCATCGAGTACTAGGCACTATTCCGCTCCATTATTCGAGGCATGTGCCCGAATGCGGGCGTTACGCGGCGCTCGAAAAAGCGCCAGGACCCATCCGGCTGCTTGACGAGCGTATCCGTATAGTCAAGGATACTGATGGGGTGAGCACTCGCCTCTGGATCTCCATCGGTTGCATAGAGCGAAAGTATAGATTGGCTCACGGCCTTATCATGGCCCTCGAACCTCACCCAGACATTCGTGAATACATGCCGGGACTTGCGAGTGCCGGGCCGCCGGCGCCGCTCGTAGAAATCCTCGATCTCATCGATGCCTTCGCACCAGAAGCCCTCATATCCGTAACGGCCAGCAGGCACAAAAAGGCCCGGGACCCCATGCCCGTCTCTATGGTCGATCAGCCACGCAAAATAGGCGTTCAAGTCCATGATAGCGGCCCGGTCAGCCAGCCTTGGATCGGGCTGAGTCATGCGTATTCCTCTCTGTTTTTTGTTTATGCAGGAAGCAACTACACCCTCAATTGGTGTCCACCCCAAGCGAAACGGCCTATATGTCGGGTCATATTGCTGGAGCCTTGGAAAGGGCGGTTGTGGAGGGAAAAATGGATAGCCAGAACCGCCAATGGCGGCTTGTTCGCAGACCCGAGGGATTGTTGCGGGTTGAAGATGTTGAACTGACACCTGGAGACGAGGACAGGCGTCCGCTGCAGCCCGGGCAAGTGCGCGTACGCAATTTGCTCTTTCTGTACGCGCCGACCATGCGAAACTGGATGTCTGCCCGCAGCGACAGTTTGCATGAGATCATTCCGCTGGGATCTCCCGTGAAGACGCTCGCTGCAGGGCGGATCGTTGAGTCACTCGATCCACGCTATCCCGTCGGTTCGCGTATTACAGCCATGAGCTGCTGGAGCGAGTATGACATCATCGACACGGTGTCGGCGCCGCAGATCATTGCCGATGGCATAAGTGCTGTGGAGGCCCTTGGCCCATTTGGGTTGAATAGTCTGACCGCCTATTTCGGGCTGATGCGGATCGGCCGACCTTGTCCCGGAGACGTCCTGGTCGTGTCCGGCGCCGCCGGTTCGACGGGGTCGGTCGCGGCCCAGATCGGCCGCATCCAGGGGTGCAGGGTGATCGGCATCGCCGGCGGCGCGGAGAAGTGCGCATGGCTTCGTGATCAGTGCAGGCTCGATGACGTCATCGATTATCGTTCGCAAGACGTAAGTTCTGCTCTTCGGGCACTCTGTCCAACCGGAGTCGACATCTTCTTCGATAATGTCGGAGGAGATGTGCTCCAGGCTGCCGTAGATAATATGGCGAAGTTTGGTCGCATCGTTCTTTGCGGGCAAATTGCGGGATACAATGATCAGGATGTCATTCCCGCTTTCACCAATATGATGCGGGTCATATATGGCAGTGTCAGGCTACAGGGCTTCCTGTTTGGTGATTACAAGAGCGCGGTGCCGGAAGCGCTGGCTGATATAATCCCCTGGATACGCTCTGGAGCTATCGTCGCTCGCCAAGACATACGGGTTGGATTCGAGAACCTCCCGTTGCATTTCAACGCACTGTTTGACGGCACGAACCAGGGAACTCTGCTTGGGCTGATCGATGAGGACGCCCATGCACTGCATTGAGGCAATGGACACCGTCTCCGCCTGGATCAGAACAACCTTGCCGAAAGCTCACAGCTAGAGCGGCGTGCGTTAAATCTGAACCACCTGCGCCGCTCTAGACGAGAAGAGCGCCGTTCTGCTCAATCCAGGCGCGCAACGTCTTGGGCTTTCGACCAAGGATACGTTCGAGAATGTCGGATCTGTGAAAGGCGAACTGAAACTTCTGCTCAAATGCATAATATTGTTTGTAATACTCGTCGGCGTCTTTCCCAAATAGGCCGACATAGCGAGCGCCCAGCACCTCATCCCAAAATGCCACAGAGTCACTATACTCCACACGTTCTTGCAGAACATCACTGATCATTTCGGCAATTTCGGAAAATAAAACGTAATCATTACCATTGTTCAAATGGTAGAGCTGTTGAAGGTGGCCGTCGCCTTCAGTCATGATTATTCGCGCCGCTGCTTCCCCAAGATCGCCCGGGTCGATCCACGTTGTATGTCGATTGAAAGGCATGGCAAGCGTGCGCCTGGATTTTATCGGCCCGCTCCAGCGAACGAGGTCATCCATCAAGTAGGATGCGATATTCAGATATGTCACCGGAAGGTCGCTCTGCTCCAGGACCTCCTTAGCCTGAAGGTGCTGAATCGCTGTGCCACGTCCGAAGGCGCGAACGATATCAGGCACCTTATTGAAGGACATATTGGGCGGATCGCCCAGAATGCGTACGATCTGCCGAAAATCCGGAACGCGCTTCACAGCTTCTATCAGATTGCTCATCGCGACCGGCTCGTCGATAAAATCCGGTGTGATGACAAATACTGTCCGCACGCCCTTGAGGGCGTCATTCAGGCTGTCGAGGTCGAGATAGTCCGCGACCACGGTTTCGCAGTCGGGGAAGCTCGCCTTGAGCTGATCAAGTTTCGCGGCGCTGCTGGTCGCGAGTCTCAACCTCTCGCGCCAACCCTTGTATCGCATGAAGCGGGCGACAGGGCCGCCAATGTGGCCGCTGGCCCCGAAAATCAGTACTTTGCCTGCGGACGTCGTCATCACTATCTCCCGGATTACCTCAGCCCGGCGTCTTGGCGCGGGAGCCCCATCTGGATGCCCAGCGAGCGATCACCTCAGCGTTGCGCGTGCGCGAGGGCACGGTTCCGTCCATCACGTCATTGACGTTCGTCGCCGCAATACGAGGTATGGCCTCGTACATCTCGCGCGTGTGACCGACGATGTGATCGGTCAAGATGGTGTTGGAGAGGTCGCGGAGCGGGTTGTCGGGACCGAGTGGCTCCTCGCTGAAAACGTCCAGGGCCGCACGCGAAATCCGCCCCTCCTGGATCTGACGGCACAGTTCCGCTTCATCAACCAGTTCACCCCGGGCGGTATTGATGAAAATGCATCCTGGCTTGAGCTTGCGCAGTCGCTCGGCGTCCAGCAGATTTTTGCTTTCGGGCGTGAGGCTTGTCATCATGATGACGACGTCGCTCTCCTCGAGAAGTTGGTCGAGCCCCACAAAAGCAACACCCTGGCTGCTCTTGTCGGGCGCGCGTGTCGAGACGACGATCCGGGCATCCCACCCTGCCAACCTGCGGATGATCGCCCGGGAAATGTTGCCATAGCCTATGATTCCGATCGTCTTGCCCTTGACCATCCGCGCCGACATGGGACCGCGCGGTCGCGGTCGCATCTCGCGGAGCTGATTTTCCGCGGATCTGAGATCATACAGCGAGACGAGCATGAGCATGATCGTTGCTTCCGCCATGCTCTCGAAATTTTCGGACGCCTCACCGTTGGCGACCAAGACGCCGCGCGCGGTAGCGGCTTCGACATCTATCCAGTCATAGCCGATGATGGGCGAAATGACCGCGCGCGCATTGGGGAGCGCCGCCAACTCATCCTCGCCCACGGGCGTCACCACAGATATGAGCGCCTCAACATCACGTAGCACATCCGGCGCCTGTTCCAGGATTGGCTGGTGCGTAACTGTCGCCCTGTAGCCGGAACTGACGACAGCACTGGCCATTTCGCCAAGCAAATCACCGATAGACTCCGGCCCGGCGATCAACACCAACGCGGGCATTCGTTTCTCCTTCATAACTACAGGCAACCTCAACGGCCGTCGGGGCCCTGCCACGACCGGGCAGTCTTGCGAGCGACCGCCAGTGCCGCAAGCGATATCAAACCGGACAAGATCGCAGTCCACACGAGGGCATTGGTGTATCCGCCACTGACGTTTTCCTTGAGGAACCCGACGAGAGGTGGCCCGATGCTCAATGCCAGGCCCGACCCTATGAAGGTCGTGCAGGCAACAAGCGTCGCTCGCACTCCCTCCGGCGCGATGAACTGCATGCTGACAATAACGGTGCTGTAGACTCCGAACAGCAGAATCGAGCCCACGAGATATCCGGACAGCAGGATCCAAGCGGACGATTGAAGCGGCGAAGCAATGAAAATCGCGGTGCCGATGACTACAGCAGCAGTGCAAACAAGCAGCAAGGCTTCAACGAAGGGCCGACCTCTCTGCCGATTCACCAACGCAGGCAAGAGAATCGAGCCGACGACGGGCCCGACCGCTGCGACGACGCCAAACCAGGCCCCGGCGCTGCTCAGCGACAGGCCATATTCGGTCATCAAGGTCTCGGGCGCCCAGGCCGCATAGCCCGCCGCAAGGATCATCGGCGCACCCGCTCCGATAACGAGCGGGAGGATGAACGGAACCATACTCTTCAGGTCAGCGGTTGCGGGCTTGCCCCCGATGATTGCAACTTCCCGGCGACGTAACGGTTCGACGACGGTCGTTGCAAAAAGGATACCGAAGACGATTGTTGGCAATGAAACCACGATCAACGTGATCCGCCAGGTCTCGAGACCGTGACCTCCACCTCCCGCAACGAAGCTGTCGATCGCCTGTATGAGCACCCCTCCTCCCATGTAAGTGACGGCCGTTCCCAGAAAAGGTGCGGCTGCAACTACGCTGGCAGCCAACGACCGCCGTTCTCGAGGAAAGAGATCTGAGACGAGCGAATGCGCCGCAGGAAAAATCGTTGCCTCACCAATCGCCAGACCCGCGCGAAGCAGAAGGAGCTGTTCATAGCTCTGGGCGAAGCCCGAAGCTGCGGTGCATCCGGCCCACAGAATCGCTCCACAAAAAACCAGGCGCTTTCGATTTTTCGTATCGGCGAGCCGCGCGGCAGGAAAACCGAGAAGTCCGTACAATATCGCAAATGACGTGCCGAATAGAAGCCCAAACTGGACATCGCTGATCTGGAACGTATCGCGAAGCGGCTGCACCAGGAGCGAGAGGATTATTCGGTCCATCAAGGACATGATAAGCAAAAAAACCAGGAGGGTCAGGGTCCACCAAGGTCGCCTCACCTCAGACGTCGCACTTAACTCCATCTAGGCGTCTCCAACATGAAAAAAGGTCTGCAAACGCCTGTAGGGACCAAGAATTCCGGCTCCAAAGATCAAGGAACCTCAGTTCGCGTAGTCGGGAAACTGCCTATCCGCGATCCTTGTCAGTGCTTCCCAGTCGAGAAGCCCGTCCGAACGGTCAAACGCCGTCTGCATTTCCTTGACGGCCGTAGGTGACATATATGTGAGAGGCCGCCCGCCGGCCAAAGCCTGAATTTGAACCTCGCATGCCTGCTGAAGCACGTGCATGTACTGAAACGTACGTGGGATATTCGGCCCCGCGGTGAGCAAGCCGTGATTGCGCAGGATCAAAAAATTGAATTCACCCAGGTTCGCGACCAGCCGTTCCCGCTCATCCATCCTGAGGACGATGCCTTCGTAAGCATGATATCCGATCCGATCGATGAACAGCGCGGCAGGCTGGCTGATCGCCAGAAGCCCCTCGGTCTGGGCAGCAACCGCGAGACCCGCACGGGTATGCGTGTGCAGAACACACTCAACATCCGGTCGGGCCTCATGGATAGCCCCATGAATGATGAAGCCCGCCTTGTTGATGCCCAGCCCCGTAGGGTCATCAACAATGTTGCCCTCCAGATCGACCTTGACAAGGCTGGACGCCGTTACCTCATCGTACAGCAGGCCAAACGGGTTGAGCAGCACATGCTCCTCTTTGCCAGGAACGCGGCAGGAGATGTGATTGTAAATGCCATCCGTCAGCCCGAAATGGGCTACCAACCGGTAGCATTTCGCCAGTTCGACTCGCGTCCGCCACTCGTCTTCGGACACGCGGTCCTTGACCTGCGGGCTAGCCGCTCCGGAACCGCCCATCGCAAATACGGATGCCGCCGTCATATTCTGGCTCCTTACGTGCTGCTCAACTCAAACTTAGCGCTTCAACGTCAGTTGCAGGGCGAACGTCGCGGGCGTCTGGATATTGCCATAGAATGGACCTGCCGCGAGCAGGGGTGTCGTCGCGCTCAGTATCACCTTCTGATTGGTAAGGTTTTTCCCAACCAGTGCCATTTCCCAGTTATCGTCCTGGGCGCCGACGGCGACAATGAGGTCAACCAGGGCATAAGGTTCCCGGTCCGGCGCTCCCACCGACGGCAACTGGCTGAGCTGGCGGGAACTGAAATCAACCTTGGGGTTGATCCTTAGGTCAACGCTGTCCGACAAGTCAGCCCTGTATTCGATCGACGCGTTGCCAGTCCATTCCGGGGCGCGCTGTACACGCGTTCCCTTCGGGGCCCCTGGAAATGCCTCAAGTATTCTGGCGTCTGCATAGACCACGCCGCCCCGGATTGTGAGATCGGGTAGTGGCCGCCAATTGAGGCTGGTGTCGAAGCCCCGAGACCGAACTTTCGCGTTTGCGATGGCGTTTCCGGTGGCAAGACTGACATTGTACTGAAAATCCTTGACGGTCGTATTGTAGAGCGCGAAATCCCACCCCAGCGTGCTAATAAGACGCGACTTCCAACCGACCTCGAACGTGGTTGCTTCTTCTCCCTCGAACTCGATGAGGGCGGGGTTGGATGCCAGGGTCTGGAATCCGCCACTCTTGCTTCCACGAGCCACAGACGCATAGAGCACATTCCGGCTGTCGAAATAATATTGCCCAGTAAGCGACCAATCGAAACTTCCTTCCTTACGGGACGGTGTCAGCTCCGCGAACGGGCCGAAGATCTGGCTAACAAATCCCGGGCGAAGCGTGTCCCGGAATATGCGCGCGTCTTTCTTCTCCTTCGTGTAACGGCCGCCAGCCGTAAGCTTGATCTGCTCAGTCAAGTTCGCATTGACCTGGGCAAACCCTGAATAGGACTTGACCGTTTGCTCGTAGAAGTGCCGGATGGAGCCGGTGCGCGGCCATGGATCCACCGCGTCGAGGATCTGATCTACGCCCCACTTGTTCCAGAGATAATAGGCGCCCACAACGTAGTTGATCGGCCCCTCGGTCGGTGAGGCAAGACGAAGTTCCTGCGAAAAGAGCTCGTTGGGCTCGGTCGCTTGAAAAGTCATCACGGTACCGGCGGTAAAGTCGAGATCGTGCAGACGCCGGGACTTCCAATTTACATAAGCGGTCTGGGAAGTAAGCGTGAAATCACCGATGTCGTAGTCCGCGATCAGCGTTACACGATCGCTTTTTTGGTTGTCGTAGGGAAAGCGCTCCGGGTAGTCATTATAGGAGAACAGCTTGCCAACCTCAAAGTCGGTCTGCCCAATGGAAGCAGCGAGCGCCTCGATGCTTACGTTGGTCCCGATCCCCGTGCCATCTTTAATGAGATGTTGTGTCTGGCCTCTCTCTTCATATTTATCATGCTGATAGATGAGCGTGGCGGACAAATTTTCCAGCGGTTCCCAAAGCGCCACAATTCGACCACCATAGACCGTACGGTCGGGCTCGTTGGTATTGCGCACCCGGTTACGCACATAGCGTCCGTCGTTGGTGTAGATGCCTGCGAAACGAACCTGCAGCGTGTCGCTTAGAGGGACGTCCACGCCACCCTCGATCCGACTGCTGTCGAACTTGAATTCGTGACCGAGCGACACGTCGAACCCGAGATCCTTTCCAGGTCGCCGGCTAACGAAACTGACCGCACCGAGCGTGGTGTTCTTACCAAGGACCGTCGACTGGGTTCCCTTGAGCACCTCGACCCGCTCTATGTCGAAGATCGGCGAAACCAGGTCGCGCGGATGCGCCGCGTAAACGCCGTCGATAAAGCTGGCCACCGATGCTTCGATCGAGAAAACAGCTGTGTTCGATCCCAACCCGCGGATCGTCGGCGATGCAGCGCCGCCAATCGCGTTATACAATTGGAAGCCAGGCACTAGCCCGTTCAGATCCAGGCCAGAGCCAAGTCGCCGGCTCGCAAGATCCTCAGCGGTAACGACATTGATGGTCGCGGGAACGTCAGTGACGGTTTCAGTCAGCTTGCGGGCCGTCACGATGATGTCATCGTCAGTCAGCACCCTCGAAGAGCTGGCGCTTCCGGCATCTTGAGCATGTGCCTGAGCGCAGATGGCAACGGCAACAGTCGCTGCGGAAAGTGAGACGGTTTTGATCGACGCCTTGATTCTCATATCCCTACCCCTTTGGTTAATGAGTTTCTTATCGGCCTATGCGCCCTCCGCTATGCGGACCTGCATCGCCAGTGCGCGCAACGGCGGTGTGTCACTATAAGGCGTTAACTCCCCCACCATCTCAATAGGGGCCTACCCCCATTACCCTAAAGGCGATTCCGCATTGGCCATCGACCCAGTGTCTCTCTCTGCGGATCGAGGCATCTTGGATTTGTAGCGGCGAGCGCCCAACCAAAATGGGCAGGCGACATCACCTATGTGGATGAGCGTGCTCAAACGCGGCGAGCGCCGGGCCTGAGCCCAGGGGTTGGCATCAGCCTCGCTTCGACGAGTAGATGTATTCACCCATTGGCTTGCGCGCAGTTGCTCACCTACAAAATGGGATGTCAATGCATGACCGATGCGCGAGATAGCCTTTGATGATGCATCTAATCCGCTAAAGAGAACAATATTTTTTCAGAGTTAGTTCGTTCTTTTGGGAAGATGTGACAGGCATCGCGTCGAAATACTCAGTTAGCAGGCAGATCTGAGCTGCGAAAAAGCCAAGACGGGTGAGGGTAAATAGATGCCATATCATCAGCCAAGAACATTCGAAGAGTACTGTGAAGAGCTCGAGACTGTCTTGCCAATAATAGAGGCGGAAGCTGAGACGAGTGAGCAGCTATGCTACCTCTCCGATCGCACGGTCGCCACACTGCAGGATGCAGGGCTTTACCGCATGCTTCTGCCGCGGGAACTCGCCGGGGCCGAACTCACTCATCTCGAGGCAATGAAAATTATCGAGCGCCTCGCCTGGGCCCATGGCTCCACGGGCTGGTGCGCAATGGTGAACAACTCGCTGGCGACGGCCATGGCGCTTTATGCCCCCGGTGACGCGGTCGGTGAAATTTTCGCGGAGAACCCCGATGTAATGGTCGCCGGAAACGGCATTCCGCGAGGGTTCGCGCGCCCTGTGGACGGTGGATACATGATCCGCGGCAACTGGGCCTATGGCAGCGGCATCCAGCATGCAGAATGGGTTCATTCGGGCTGCATCGTGCTCCGAGACGAGAAGATTTCCAAGCTGCCAAATGGCCAGACCGAAATCCTCATAGCCCATCACCCGCGCGATAGCGTCGAACTCAGGGGAAATTGGGACGTGCTTGGGCTCCGGGCCACCGGAAGTTTCGACTATGGGTTGAAAGACGCCGAAGAGCTGTTCGTTCCCGAAGGCATGTGCTATCGATCCGACAGCGTCGTTCCCTGCCGCGGCGGCATCCAGGGAAGCCTGGGGCTGGTCGGCATCGCTGCCTGGGCGCACAGTTCGTGGGCGCTCGGCGTCGGTCGCCGGATGCTTGACGAACTTGTGCTGTATGCGCGTGAGAAGGCCGACGTTTTCGGCAAGGTGTGCGATGCGCCGACCTTCCGTTTCCAGTTCGCGCAAGCCGAAGCAAAATTTCGGTCTGCGCGCTCCTTCCTGGTGGAAAGCTGGCAGAGCATTGCAGACGGCCTGGCGGCCGGTCAGCCCGCCACGGTTCGGCAAATCACCTCGGCCAAGCTGGGCATGCGCCATATTCACGATGTGGTCTCTGAGGTCGGGACATTTGCATACCGCACGGCGCGCGGGACGTCTCTCCATGACGGGTTGATGCAACGCGTCTATCGTGACATCCACTCGGGTACGCAGCATATCCATCTCGCCGATCAGGTGGTTCAAGAATGCGGTCGCGATTTGTTGGGTCTGGTCGGGCCGACCGCCAAGTGGGTGGCCTTCAACATCGTCGACTGAGTGGTCGTGCAGGAGGCCCCCTAGCGAGCCATCTGACACCGGCCTATATCAGGCGGGAGAAATTTCGCGCGGCGCATGGGTGAATGCCCCTATTGCAAGGGGAGGTGCCGGGTGGGATGCTAATTCGTTGTGATATCTGATTGTTGGAGACGATGGGCCCGATTGTTTACGTAGTAGATGACGACCAGGGGATCCTAACCTCTCTTGAGTGGCTCTTGAGCAGTGTCCAACTTGAGTGCGCCTGCTTCTCGGATGGCGCAGAGTTTCTGGACGCATTCGACAATAACCGACCGTCGTGCATCGTGCTGGATGTTCGCATGCCGGCGATGAGCGGTTTCGACGTTCTTGATCAGATCGTCGACCGGCGCCTCACAGCGCCAGTGATCTTCGTGACAGCCAATGGCAACATACCAATGGCTGTCAAGGCCATGCAGCAAGGCTGCTTCAACTTCATTGAAAAGCCTTACGATCCGCAGAAGATGCTCGACCTGGTGTTCAAGGCGCTGCGAATTGCCACATCGGAACTCGAACAGACGAGAGATTCTCATATGTTTGAGGCGCGGTTCGATCTGCTATCGAATCGCGAGAAAGAAATCCTTCGCGAGGTGGTGAAAGGAAAGCGTAGCAAAGTTATCGCATATGAATTTGGAATCAGTTGCAAGACAGTAGATGCTCACAGATCGAGCATAAGAGAGAAGTTTCAGTCAACATCTCTGACCTCACTCGTAAAAGAAGTTCTCAACTTCAAGCCTGAGTGGCGCCATTAGGCTATTGAACAAAGCTGAGCACCTTATCTTTCCGGCTACGACGCGGCAAAGTCACATAAAAGCGCGTCCCCTCGCCTTCCTTTGATTCTGCCCACAGCTTTCCGCCGTGATTGCTTACAACCGACCGCGAAAGTATGAGGCCGAGTCCGAGCCCGTGCTCCTTCGTCGTCGCCCTGGCCTGAAAAAGCGCCTCCAGTTGCTCGCTGTTCATCCCCGCTCCGCTGTCGGAGACGGTGATCTGCACGAATGCTGCATCGACATTAGCCGCTGAAATTCGGAGTTCCCGTCGGACACATGGTTGATCCTTCATCGCCTCGAGGCCGTTGAGCGCGAGATTGAGTATAGCTTGCCCGATCAAGGTCTTATCGCACCAGGCCGTTAGCCCCTTTTTGACATCCAGAACGAGAGTCGCCTCCGTCTCTTGCACTTTGAGCTGCAGAAACGCGAATATGTCCGCGATGATGTCAACGACCGGCAGCACTTTGCGTTCGACACGCTTGTGCTTTGTGAAGTTGTACACTGATCGCATGATCCGGGTCGCGCGTTCTGCCTCGCCTTCGATCTGTTGCAGCGCCCAGCGGCTCTGCTCCAATCCGCCCGGACCATCCAGAGTGCGCAAACACCCGGCAGCATAATTCCGAATCGCGGCCACCGGCTGATTGAGCTCATGCGCGATTGCCGAGCCGAGCTCCGACATCGTTCGATAACGCGCCAAGACATGAACCTCTTCCGCCCGCCTTCGGGCGTCGCGTTCGGCTTCGATCCGTTCGGTAATGTCCCTGAAGTTCGCCAGAATACCCCCGACGTCCGGGTTCTTCGTCAAGTTTCGAATGGTGCATTCGATGTGTCGATAATGACCGTCGGCATGACGAATCCGCAACTCCATGCGTTTGGACGTTCCATCTTTTGGCATTGCCCGAACAAATGCGCCGACCTGCCTGCGCTCTTCCGCATGTTCAAGCGACCGAATGTTTGTGCCGAGAAGCTCTTGTTCCGTATATCCGAGAATATGCTGAATCGAGGGAGCGACATAGCGAACGATACCGTTCGGCATGATAATCATCGTGGCGCCAAAGGAGTCGGCCAGGAGGTGGCGAAGCCGCTCTTCCTGCTTCAGCACGCCGAATTGGCCCGCAGCATCGCGAAGGTGCAACAGCGATACCTCACCATAGTTGTCCAGCCTGTAACGTTGCTCGAAAACCTCGACAGGAAGAGCAGAACCATCGTGTAAACGGAACTGAACGACAAATGGCTCTCTGATCACGCTTGCCTGAGCAGATCGGCGCAGCTCTCGATAGCTCAGAAGAACTTCGTCCACCTCCATCGAGGTGAGGTCGGGGTTCTGACCGCGATACGCCCTGTGCGCCGCCTGATTGGCCCAGATAATCCGCCCATCGGCCTCCCCTACCATCAGCGCGCCATGCGGAGATCCGTTGAGCACCACAAGCGAGTCATGATCGTTCAAATCGGCTAGGGGCACGTCGCGCGACCTTCCGGCCAGCTTTGTAGCGATCCTCTCCATTCAGGCATGATAGCCGTTTAGTTAAGGGTGGCAATCACCGTCTTAAAGCCCTATGTAAACCTGCGATCCATCAGTGCGGAGCTTATAGGCCCTCACCGGTTCCCAGGCGGGACCGGTTTCCGCCTCTCCCGTCAACAGGTTGAAGCGCGCCTGATGGAGTGGGCACTCCACGCAGTTGCCCTCAACCCACCCTTCGGACAGTCGCGCATCGCCATGCGTACAGTGATCCGCCAGCGCGAAAAGTTCCCCGTTCACCCGGAAGATGGCGACATCTGTCCCTTCAACTACGCGGCTTACAGGCTGGTCTTCGACAAAGTCGTCCAGCGAACCGATGAGGTGCCACCGCAGCGTCACGGACGCATCACTCATACGGGTATCACAAGAAGCGTGTCCACTCGGGCATTCTCGAAGATCGCCCGCTTGGACTTATAGCGCCAGCCGCCGTCGGTGCGGACAACGACATCTTCATATCGGCCCACCTGGAAAATGTCGGCGTTCAGTTCATTCATTGCTCTCATGATGAGGTAATTCGACCGGGTGGTGACCTGATCGCCGGTCTGATCCAGGATTTCAAAGGCTGAAACGAAATGACGGTAGGTGTGGGCGTGATACACATTCGCCTCACGCATCGAAACAACACGGTCCCGCATCATCGCCTGGCTAAAGCAGAGCATGACCCCGGCAGGCAGCCCCTGATCGACATTCTCCCTCGGAAGAATCTCATAGGTCGCATCGGGCGTGAAGAAATCGGGCCACTCCTCGAACCGGCCGTCATCGATTGCCGAGATGTAGCGGGTCTGCAAGTCTTGCAGTTCCAGCTGCAGCAAAAACTTTTCCATTGTTCTCAAAATCCCATCAACCGCTGATAGCCCCGCCAGAAGCGGCGAATGTGATTCTCTGCCATTGGCACGCGTTCCTGGTCCTCTTCCGACGCCTCCAGGCCCATCAGCGCGATGGAGTGGCCCGAAGGACCGGACTTTATGCCATCCTGAACCAGTTCGATTGCAGTGCCGTCCTCCATTGAGATCAGTCCTGCCGGCCCGACCAGATTCATTTGCGTCAACCGATGTTGGCGCATTTCCGGCGTGTCGTCGGCATAACCGAAGAAGTTGAAGATCAACTCGAACTCGTCTGGCGCCTTCGGCAGGATATGCCGCACAGCCAGCACATTCTGGATCTGCATGATGACAAGCTGCGGAAAGATGCACTGCAGATGGTTGGCAACGAGTTCATCGAACTCCTGCCGGTTTTCGACGATTGCAGGATATTCAAGCGCGAGCTTGTCCTTGTAGGTCGCGATATCCTTGTAATCCGACGCCCCGGTCGGGTCCGGGGTAATGAAGAGATCGCCGCACGTATGCAGATCGTTGTTCTCACTGATGACCCGGGCCTTCTGGTTCGACCTGACAAGATTGAACCGTGCCTATCCGCTTAAGGCATACACCCACTAGATATGGTATGGTGGGTCCATTGGCCTGAGTAGAGTTCGGCAAAGGTCGGCGCCTCGATATCACTGGCGATCCCGAGGAGGGATCGGAAGGCGTTGAACGGGTAGAAGCGGCGATTGAAGCGGAAAGTGAACTCGTTGAGGTAGGCTTGCAGATGCTTGGTGCTGACGCCGTGGTGGATGCCGTTGAGCCACGCTTTGAGGTTTGAGAACACCAGATGGACGATGGGCAGGAACTCTTCGGACACCTCCGGGTCGCCACACTGGGCGATGGCGTGATGGTCGTAACCGCCGCCCTGCAACCCGCTATAGCCGCTCCAATCATCGGTGATGACCAGCGTTCCCGGCTCGACCGCGCTCTGTACAAAGCCACCAAGGGCACCGGCACTGCGGTCTGCACCGATGGCCAATCGAACCCTTCCGGCATAGCGTCCGTTCCGGCGGCGGTCCTGGCCAGTGCCAGGCTCCCGGTGACGAACTTCGACGGCGGCGACCACCAGCGTTTTGTGGTGGGTTCCCCGGCCTTCGCCGCGCGTTCGCCCGCCGATCCAGGTCTCATCGACCTCGACATGCTGACCGCTCTGCCCGCCGATCCGATCCTGATCGGGGCGCACCATCGCGGCGCGCAGTTTATGGAGCAGGCCAAAGGCCGTCTCGTACCGGGTCAGGCCAAGCTGGCGCTGCAACTGGACGGCAGATATGCCGGTCGTCTGACTCGCAACCAGGTAAGCGGCCCAGAACCACACGCTGAGCGGGATGTGGCTTCGTTCCATGGCCGTGCCGACCATCAGGCCGGTCTGACGGCGACACGAGCGGCACATCAGGATGACAGGCCGAGTGGTGAAACGAAACGGATCGCCGACGACGCCACAGCGTGGGCACGCAAATCCATCAGGCCAGCGAGCTTTTTCAAGCCAGGACGCGCAAGCGCCATCATCCGGGAAAAGCCGCTGGAACTCGGGGAGGGATTTCGGGAACGGCAGCTTGTCGCGGTCAAGAACGTCCACAATCCCCACCCTTTACAACCGCTTTGGGTGGCACCAAGCCGCAGGAAAAGTCAGGCGCGCGCCACAAGGCAGCCACTAGATGTAGTGGGTGTATGCGTCAAGCGGATAGGCACGGATTGAACGTCGCGTGAAAAGCGTGGAGGAGCGACGCATGATAGCCGTCGCGAACATTCTCCATATAGAGCTTCCAGTTGCCATGAATATACTGTCGGGTGGCACCCAGGAACTCGATAGGCTTGTGGAAGATGCGGTCGATCCCAGGCAGCATGCGCTCGCCCAGATATTCCACGATCGGCTCGACCTCGTCACTGAAGCTGCCGAAGATCAGCCCGCGATACGATGCAACACGAAGCTTTTGCAGACCGTTCTGCTTCAAATCGAACGAAGCCGGCATTCCTGCCACGCCCTGAACGCCCCGGCGGAAAGGAACACCCTCCAGATCTCCACGCGAATTATAGCTCCACTGATGGTAGATGCAGGCGTGACTGCGCGCATTGCCACGCTTCTCGCGGCAAACGATCGCGCCCCGGTGGGCGCAGCGGTTCACCCATGCTGCAAAATCCCCCTCCGGTGTCCGCGTCACGACGACCGGCGTGTCCCCAACGAACGTGCTCTTGAAGTCTCCCGGATTGGGCAACTCAGCCTCAAGCGCCAGATAGCTCCAGGTCGGACCACGAAAGATGCGCTCCTGCTCGAGGTCGTAGACTTCCCTCGAGCTGTACACGTCGAATGGAACGGACGACCCATCGCCACCCGGAAAGTGCACCCTCGCGTTGCGAGCTGGCTTCTCCGCAGCTTTTCCGGCGTCCGGCGTAGCCATGTTGGGCATAATTCAGATATTCCTTCTGGTCATTGTCTCGCAGGGATCGCCCTGCCTGGAGACCGGCAGCGTGGCGGCGCCTGCATCGACCGGACATTCGCGCGCGATCTCAAGTTTCACCTTTCGCCGCCGGTTTTCATCGCTGCGATCTTCCTGGCCTCAACAGGTCTCCTCCGGAGAAGCGGGTAGCAATAGGGGGCGGTCGGCGCCATTAGAGCGAACCCGCATGCGCTCATTGTTCACCCGACAAAGCTCGGGGGACGCGCCGCTACATTGGAGTGAACACCAAGCCGCCTCGGCAGTTGCACCCAATGCCAGAAGCGGCTGAATAAGCTATGCGGGAGATCAAGTGACTTTTGGTCGCAAACAGCTGGAAGGGTTCGAATCGGGCGCTGCTGCTCGACCGGATCGACGTTGTTTGCCCAGTTGATGACCGCCATTTTCAGACGCGGTCACGGTCAAGGCAAATTGAGAGCTCGTCTTGTAGGGAGGGCCTGGAATATGGATCCTGGCGCGATAGTCCATACCGATAATGATAGGCATCAATTCAAGGTGCATAGAAGCGCCTATGTCGATCCGGAGATCTTCGCCGCGGAAAAGGAGCGCATTTTCAACAGCTCCTGGTTGTATGTTGGCCACCTGTCCGAAATAGATCAGCCGGGTGACTTTGTTACGCGCAGGGTTGCCGGCAGGGACCTCGTGCTCTCCCGGGACTCGACCGGGGTGATGCGCTGCTTCCTCAATGCATGCCCCCATCGCGGCGCGAAGATCGTCCGTGAAAAGACCGGCAATGCACGAAGCTTCACGTGCATCTACCATGCATGGCAGTTCAACAACGCAGGCAAGCTGATCGGTCTGAACGGGCCGGAAACCTATGCGCCGGACTTCAAGGCTGACCCGCTTCACCAGCTCCAGCCTGTGCCGCTGCTCGATGAGTATCGCGGTCTTGTCTTCGTCAACTTCGATGCGGGTGCGCAAACGCTTCGCGAGTACCTCGCCGGCGCCACGGAGTTCCTCGATCTCATCATGGATCAGTCGCAGGAGCGGATGGTGCTGATCGGTGGTGTCCAGGAATATGCGATGCGCGCCAACTGGAAGCTGCTGGCAGAGAACGCGGTGGATGTGTTCCATCTCCAGCCCCTTCACCCGACCTATTTTGACATGATCGGGGCGCTCTCGGGAAGCCAGCCGAGCTTCCGTGGGTTGAAGGGAGAGGCGCATTATCTCGGCAACGGCCATACCGTTGTGGAAATGGATACCCCTGCCGGCCGGCCTATCGCCAAGTGGATGCCGGGCTGGGGCGAAGAGAGCAAAGCCAGCATCGAACGCGTCTACGCGGATCTGGTCCGCCGCTTCGGCGAGGAACGCGCCTTCCGCATCGCTAACCGGAACAGAAACCTGGTGCTCTTCCCCAATTTGGTGATCAACGATCACATCTCCCTGACGATTCGCTGCACCGAGCCGGTTGCGCCTGATGCCATGGATGTGACCGTCTGGGGCCTTGCGCCCGAAGAAGAGGCGAGCAACACGGTCGCGGTGAAGCGTCGTCTGACAAGCTTCATCGAGTTTCTGGGACCGGGCGGATTTGCGACGCCCGACGATATCGAGGCACTTGAGCTGTGCCAGAAGGGCTTCGCCAATATGCGCGAAGCACCCTGGAACGATGTCTCCAAGGGCATGGTGTCCGACACCGCAAGCTGGATGGACGAGGGACAGATGCGCTATTTCTGGCTCGAATGGCAGAACCGCCTCCTCAGCAATTCAAAGGTCGCAGCATGACTGCCGGGGATCGTCCGTCCAGAGCGAGCATCGAGGAGTTCCTGTTTCTCGAAGCCGAGCTGCTCGATGCCTGGGATCTGAACCGCTGGCACGAGCTCTTTACCGAAGAATGTCGCTATCTGGTGCCCACCCCCAGCGCTGATCCTTACGCGTCTCCTGATTCCACCCTTCATATCATCGCGGACGACGCGTTCTTGTTGAAGGAGCGGGTAAAGCGGTTGCAAAAGCGCACCGCGCATGCGGAATTTCCGCATTCCAGGACGCAGCGCCTGATCGGAAACGTGCGGGTCGTCTCGGACGATGGCGACGAGATCCATGTGCGTAGTACGTTCGCCACCTTCCGGTCCCGGTACGGGAAGGTCGACATCTATTATGGGCGACACGAGCATATCCTCGTCGCGGAGGGTGGGACGCTCAAGATCAAGCAGAAGCGCTCCATTCTCGGCATGGAGGCACTCCGGCCGCAAGGCAGTCTTTCAATCATTGTTTGAGGGTCAAAATGCGCGGTATTAAAGGCAAAGTAGCGATCGTCACGGGTGGCGCTCGAAGCATCGGCGCCGCGATCGTCAGGGAGCTCGTGCTGGAAGGCGCCAGCGTGGCGATCGCCGATATTCTCACTGAAGAGGGCGAGGCTCTCGCCCGCGAACTGGGTAGCCAGGTGCTGTTCTCCGAGACGGATCTACGATCCGACGAGCAGATCGAGCGCTGTGTCGACGCAACTGTCAAACAATTCGGCCGCATTGACTTTCTCATCAATGCCGCGGCGAGCTACCACGACAAAGGGTTTGAAAGCTCCCGCGCAGACTGGGCGTTCACCTTTGATGTGAACGTGTTCGGGAGTGTCGTCCTTCTGCAGAAGGCTCATCCCCACCTGGTGCGTTCGGGTGCCGGTGCCGTGGTGAACTTCAGCAGCGAAAGCGCCCACGCCGCGCAGGCAAAACGGTGGGTCTATCCCTGCACCAAGGCTGCCATAGAGGAGCTTACCCGCTCCCAAGCCCTGGATGTCGCGAAAGACAATATCAGGGTTAACGCTGTCATACCGGGTTGGACATGGTCCGCTCCCATCAAAAAAGCCCACGCTGAAAATCCCGAGTGGGTGGAGCAGTTGGCGGCCCAATTCCATATGAGCGGCCGCATCGGCTCCGCAGAGGAATTGGCCAGAGCCGTGTTGTTCCTTTGCTCCTCAGATGCCAGCCTCATCACCGGATCCATGCTCCCGGTCGACGGCGGCCATCTGGCCCTGGGGCCTCAGGGCACCTTGGAACTCTTGCCTCCGAAATAGAAGCGGCAAGGTCAGCCCGCCTGTCCATCGTCAGGTGGCGACGAATCGTGTATCGAGCGGGCTCTCCACCACGTGTGGCCGCTCGAGATACGGGCGGCTGGCTTAAGCTCCTCAATGTCGACGGGCCACGAAAACACCGCCCCTTAGTCGGAGGCGGGTAGAGGTGGTCGAGCCCGCACGGGATTATCACCTTGCCAGCCCACAGAGGCAGCGCGATAGCTTTCGAACATATCGTTCAGATCCGGGCTGAACTCGATGAATTCGACCATCCCTGGCAAGGATGTCCGCGTATCAAAAAAGCAAACGCGAACCCCGCCCGGCACGTCGGCCTCATAAACCGCTTTGAAACCGCGATCCCGATAGCTCTTCACACTTCGATCGAAGTCAGATGTGGCGATCCCAAAGTGGTGGAACCCTACTCCAAAAACGGATTTCCGGACTTCACCATATATAGAAGGAAGATCGTCGAGCTGCTGGATGATTTCATACTGCATCTCTGCGCCTGCGACATAGCCCATTGCTACTGCAAGGGACATTTGGGTCGGCTCTCCACAATATAGCTGTCGCTTGAATGTGCCCCGCTCTCTGAGAAACCATGGTCCGACATTCAGTTTTTCGGTGAGTTCGCTCATCGTTGCATGAATGTCGTGCGCGACAAAACCCATCTGGATTATTTTTTCCCAGGAAGAGATCATTTTACGGCCTTTCCGTTGATCTGGTATTCAGCCCGTGCAAAGCGCACGCCCTGAAACGGCGCGATCGCCGGAGAGGCGGGCTTTTGCCCACAGGCATCACGAAGCCGAGCCGGCAAGCCTGCCAAGCTCGACAATATCGTTGCAGATAAAGTCCCATGGGCCAGTGGCTTCAAGGTCCTGATCCTGCGACGGGCCATGCTCGTGCGGGCGCACAACAAATGCGGTGTGCATGCCGATTGCGGCTGCTGCCGCCAGGTCGTCATTATGGGCTGCGACCATGACGCACTCCGCTGGCTGCAGGCCGAGAACATCCGCCGTGTCGAGATAGCATTGCGGATCGGGCTTGTAGCGGCGAACGACTTCGGCCCCCAGAATGCAGTCCCACGGAAGGCCCGCGCGCTTGGCCATGTTGGTCAACAGGCTGATGTTCCCGTTCGACAAAGGGGCGATCAGGAACCTCGCGCGGAGCAGGTTCAGTCCCTCGACGGAATCGGGCCATGGATCCAGCCGATGCCATGCCATGTTAAGGTCCAACAGTTCGTCGTCCGTGAATCGACCTTGATCGATGCCGGCGTTTCGCAGGCTGTCCCGAAGATTTTCGAGATGCAGGACGTCGAGGCGGACAAACGGCCGTTCTCCGCTGCGGATGCGTTCCATCGCCGGCTGGTACCGCTGCCGCCAATCGTCCGCAAACTGCTCTGCATCGCTATCGATTCCATGACGCGAAAAGAAAGTGGACACTTCTCGAATGATACCGCCGCGCCAATCAACCACTGTCCCGAATGTATCGAACAGCATCGCCCGGATGAGAGGCAGCGGCCGCGATCGGGTAGCAATCAATTATCTTCTCCAGCCGATGGAGAGCGCGACAATAACGGCCGGGACGATCAACAGCCATAGGTGCATCCCCCCGCCCGCGCGCACCGCGCTGTCGTGAACGGCGAGGCGGCGGCCCTCCAGGAGGCGGGCCCATCGGCATGATCCCGGCGAGTTGGGGCAAACACTAATAGGCTTCCCTGGTAGTCCGGGTAAAAATGCTAACAATACCGACACGGGAGTGGAAGCAGATGCCGTTCTTCATGGTCGCAGCGTCACATTCTCCGCTGTTGGATTTTCCTGCCCGCGAGAGCTCTTCGGTGCTCAACATTCTCGCGGCCCTCGAGCAGGCGCGCGCGCGCATTCGCGCGTTCGATCCGGAATTGGTCATTCTCTTCGGCGTGGACCATTATGGCGGGCACCACATGGACTGCATGCCTTCCTTCTGCGTTGGCGTTGAAGCGACCGCCATCGCAGACGTCGGAGGTACGCCGGGACGGCTCAATGTGCCGCGGGAGCTTGCCGTCCAGGCGGTCAAGGCGATCCGTGCTGCCGGAGTCGACACCGCCGTGTCCTACGCGATGGACGTGGATCACGGCTTTTCCCAAGCGCTCAAGCGGCTTTTGGGCGGCGTCAACGCCTATCCTGTCCTCCCCATCTTCGTCAGCTGCCTTCAGCCGCCGTTTAGCCCGTTTGCGCGCGCTCGCGCGCTTGGCGAGGCGGTCGGCAGCTTTGCACGCACGCTTGGACAGAAGCGCATATTATTCATGGGAACGGGTGGGCTCGCTCATAACCCTTATCACCTGTTCCCGCCGATCGACGAGGTGCAGCCCGAGTGGCGCCCCTACATCCTTCATGGCAAGGCACAGTCCGACGTGCCGCAGCAGGACTGGCTCGACTACGAAATCCGGGAGCATCACGTCGGCGCAAAGATGCTTATCAGCGACGAAATGACCCATGAGATGGTGGGCTTGAACGACAGGTGGGACAAGGCTTTCCTGGCGACCTATTGCGAAGGTGCGCTATCGACGTTCGATCAATGGGACCCCGAACAGGTCATGGCGGAGGCAGGCATCGGGGCGGTCGAGACCCAGTCCTGGATCGCTGCAGGACAAGCAATGCTCACCGCATCGGGCGCAGTTCCTCGAGTCATGTTTCATGAAGTCTCGATGGAGGTGGGGATCGGGTTCGGGATAGCAGATGCCGGACCGGCATAGCTTCGTTACCGGCCGACCCGCACCGATTTCGATCAGATGGAGAGCTATGCCCCATGGCTTATGACAACACGGATCCTCGATCGCTGCTGGCCGGCGCGAAGGCGCCGCCGCCCGTCATCGATTATGCCGATGCCGAGACGATAGAGTTTCACAAGATTCCACCTTCCGAAACGGGCCCGGGGTATAAAACCTGGTACGGGAGGGGGCAGAACGTCGTGATCGCCTATTCCGAGGTGGAGCCGGGGGCCGTACTCGCGCGCGAAGCCCATTGCGACGAGTATATGGCGTTCTTTCCCGACCAGGAGATCACAGCCGACATCGACACGTCGAACGGAAGTGCCACCGATGTCGGCTACCAGCTCGCTATTGTTCCGCCTGGCGACAGCCAGATCAAGATCACGTCGGGACGTGGCGTGGTCATGCGGGTTTTCAGTTCCTTCTCGCCGGACCTGGCCGAAAAGAGCTACAACGCGGCCTCTTACAAAACGCCGCACCCCAACGTAGCGCCATTCCAGGCGTGGCCGGACCCGCCGGAAGGGTTCAAGCTACGCCTCTATCCTTTTAGCGTCGAGCCGACCGAGGGCCGCTTCGGCGTGCTCTACCGATCCACCAATATGATGGTGAACCTCTTCCCTGTCGCGGAGGAACCGCGCGACCCGAACAAGATGTCGCCGCACCATCACGATGACTTTGAACAGTGTTCCCTGACCTTGCAGGGGGACTTTATGCATTATATTCGCTGGCCCTGGACGGTGAACAAGGCCATCTGGCGCGATGATGCAAAGATCAGGTGCTCGGCTCCGTCAATAACGATAATTCCGCCTCCCGCCATCCACACCTCGCAGGCTCTTGCACCCGGCCCCTGCCATCTGATCGATATTTTTGGACCGCCGCGCGTCGACTTTTCGCTGAAGCCGGGCTGGGTTTTGAACGCCGACGATTACCCGATGCCATCGCCGGATGGGGAATGAGTCGACTTCATATAGAAAGCTGAACATGAGCGAAAACCGTCCTCATCCTCGTGAATTTCGCGCGCGTCTGGTGAGGGGCGAACCATTGCTGGGTACGTTCATGAAGGTACCGGCCACTCAAAACACCGAAGTCCTCGGCATGCTGGGCTTCGATTTCGTCGTGCTCGACGAGGAGCATGCGCCATGGACCCGCGCGACGCTTGACCAGAGCCTGCTGGCGGCGCGGGCGGCTGGCACCGCGGGGATCGTTCGCATTGCCCGCCCCGACGCCGCCAGCGTCCTCTCCGTTCTCGATGATGGCGCGATCGGCGTCATGTGCCCTCACGTCGATTCTGCCGAAAAAGCACGCAACCTCGTTTCATGGGCAAAATATCATGGAGGCATGCGCGGCGCCGGCGTCAGCCGTGGCTGCGATTATGGCGCGCTTCCTGACATGACACGGACGGCTGACAGCTTCACAACGGTCATATGCATGATCGAAGATCGTCAAGCGCTTGACGTCATAGACGATATATCGAAGGTCGAAGGCGTCGATGCGATGTTCCTGGGACGTGGCGATCTCGGGCTTTCACTGAGCAACGCCAGCGATCCGGTGCCGGCGCTTGCTGACGCCGTCGAGAATGTGGTCCACATCGCAAAGGCGAACGGCAAAGCCGTGTCGGCCGTCGTGCAGTCGATGAAGAGCGACGAGGCCAAATGGTTGATCGACCTCGGCGTCACGGCCATGATGGTTGCTCAGGATCTTGCCTTCATGCGGCAGGCTGCCAGCGCCGCACTCAATGATTTCAACGAGGTCATGAAGGGTGTCGGCCAGACACCCTAAACTGGCGTGTTCCGGCACGAAAGCTCGGCACGGAGTTGTGGAGACCGCCTGACAGGGTGCGGCCGAAGACCGCCCCGACATTGCCGCTATGAAGGTTCAGGCATCTTCACTGTCGTCCGATTGGTTCATCGTCCGATGCGCCGCGAGCATCATCAGCATTTTGTCTCGCCAGTCACACCTGCTGGCCAGGTCCTCCAGAGGTAGAGCTTGGCGTCGCTCTGCCGCAACTCGTTCAATGAGGTCGGGGTGCCATTGCGCGGGATGCCGTCGATCCATCGCAATCGAGTGATAGAGCGGTCCAAGGCGCTCGGCGTAGTCAGCGACTCCGCCAGGAGCGTTCAGGTCTATTGTTTCAAAAGGCCCCATGAAGGACCATCTCATTCCCAAACCCTCTGACACGGTCCGGTCAATGTCGGCTGCCGAGGCTACGCCCGCGTCGAAGAGGGCCCAGGCTTCGTTCAGCAAGGCGCCTTGAAGTCTATTGAGAACGAACCCGTTGATCTCCCGGCTGAGAACTATCGGCTTCTGCCCGACACTTTCCATAAAGTCCCGCAGCAACGGGGCGATCGAGGGGTCGGTCCAAGGCGAAGGCACAAGCTCTACCAACGGAATAAGGTGGGGGGGATTGACGGGGTGCGCGATGATGAATCGCTCGCGCCTCTGCACATCGCCGGTGAATTCGGATGCTGGGATTCCGGAGCTTGAGCTGCCTACGATCGCATCTGCGCGGATTGCCGCACCGATCGCAAGTGAAATCCTGTGCTTCACGTCGACGCGCTCGAAGACCGACTCCTGCACATAATCGGCTTCGGCGACGGCGTCTTCAAGACTGTCCGATACCGTTATCCGAGCCAGAATGCTGGGAACGTCGCGGGTGAGTCCGCAGCGTTCCATCTCGTTCAAGCTGTCGCGAATCCAGTCCATCACGGATGCTCGGATCGCGGGCTGAGCATCATAAATGGACACCGATTGTCCGGCACGCGCGAAAACAATCGCCCAACCCGCCCCAACGAGGCCTGCTCCCACCACTGCGACCCGTTCAAACCTGCGGTTCATGCTTTCCTCCGCAATCCACGTCGTGAAAAACTCGGTGACAATCGCGACCGCCGCCGCTACTGAAACTTCTTAGTCAATAGGATGACTCAGCGGTCAGTCAGAGACATATACGAGGAGGTGGCGGAGATGCAATATTTGAAGCGGAGTGTAGCGACGGATGTGCGCGCGAAGGCCGATCGTGGTGTCCGCGACATTGTCGAGAAGACGCTCGCCGACATAGAGGATCGCGGTGACGCCGCCGTACGCGAACTATCTATCAAGTTCGACGGATGGGACCGTGAGAGCTACGCTCTGACGCCAGGCGAGAAACAGGATTGTCTCGATCAACTCTCCGGGCAGGACCTGAAGGATATCGAATTCGCGCAGGCGCAGGTTCGAAATTTCGCTCAGATCCAGCGTGACTCGATGAAAGATGTGGAAGTCGAAACGTTGCCGGGCGTCGTCCTCGGTCACAAGAACCTGCCGCTGAACAGCGCCGGCTGTTACATCCCTGGTGGGAAATACCCGCTGCTGGCGTCGGCGCACATGTCAGTGATCACCGCGAAGGTGGCCGGGGTGCCACGCGTCATCACCTGCGCGCCGCCGTTTCAGGGAAAGCCGGCGCCAGCGATTGTCGCTGCGCAAGTGTTGGCGGGTGCCGACGAAATCTACGCGCTTGGCGGCATTCAGGCGGTCGGCGCCATGGCCATCGGCACCGAGAGCATCAGGCCCGTCGACATCTTGGTGGGGCCCGGAAATGCCTTTGTCGCGGAGGCCAAGCGGCAACTCTTCGGACGCGTGGGAATCGATCTGTTCGCTGGACCGACCGAGACTCTGGTGATTGCCGACGAGATCGGCTGTGATGCGGAACTCGCCGCCACCGATCTCCTCGGTCAGGCCGAGCACGGCCCGGACAGCCCTGCCATTCTCCTCACGACGTCGGAAAAACTCGCTCGCGAGACGATGGCGGAGATCGAACGGTTACTCCGGATTCTTCCGACAGCCGACTACGCGCGAAAGGCATGGGAGAGCTACGGAGAGGTTATCGTGGCGGACGACGCCATCGAGATGGTGCGCATCGCGGACGACATTGCATCCGAGCATGTGCAGGTGATGACCGGTGATCCGGACTTCTTCCTGCGCAACATGACGAACTACGGGGCCTTGTTCCTTGGCGCACGCACAAACGTCAGCTTCGGCGACAAGGTCATCGGTACCAACCACACATTGCCGACCAAAAAGGCTGCACGGTATACGGGCGGGCTGTGGGTCGGGAAGTTTCTCAAGACCTGCACATATCAAAGAGTGCTGACTGACGAAGCGTCGGCGATGATCGGAGAATATTGCAGCCGACTGTGTGCGCTTGAAGGCTTTGCCGGTCATGGCGAGCAAGCAAACATTCGGGTGCGTCGATACGGTCATCGCGACATCCCCTATGCTGGAGCGGTTGAACCTCTGCGCGGGGCCGAGTGACATGGACTTGCCCAGAACGCCTTCATTTCGGCTGGACGGCCGCCGTGCGCTGGTAACGGGCGCCGGTAGGGGCATCGGCCTCGCGTTGGCGGCGGCACTTGCGCAAGCGGGAGCTGAGGTCACTCTCGCGGCGCGTTCGGGCGAAGAAATCGAAGCGGCCGCGATAGCCATTCAGAAGGCGGGAGGCGCCGCTACCGCCGCGGTCCTTGACGTGACCGACATGGCGGCCGTCCACAGCTTCTTTGCTGAGCGCCCGGCGTTTCACATTCTCGTCAACAACGCCGGCACAAACCGCCCGATGACGATGCAACAGGTATCGGAGGCGGACTATGACGCGGTGCTTGATCTTAATCTGAAGGCGGCCTTCTTCTTAACCCAGCAGGCGGTCCGCGCCATGATTGATGAGGAGATCGCGGGGAGCCTGATCCACATCGGCTCGCAGATGGGTCATGTCGGAGGCCCTAACCGCTCGCTGTACTGCGCGTCCAAATGGGCGATCGAAGGCATGAACAAGGCTTTCGCGCTCGATCTGGCATCGCATCGCATTCGGTCCAACACCATCGCACCGACATTCATTGCAACGCCTATGACGAAGCCGTTTTTCGATGATCCCGATTTCATGCGCTCTGTTCTCGACAAGATCAAACTCGGCCGCCTCGGCACCGTCGAGGACCTCATGGGCGCCGTCGTCTTTCTGGCGTCGGACGCATCCTCGCTGGTTACCGGAACGAGCATCATCGTCGACGGCGGCTGGACAGCTGACTGACCGTTCGCCGCAGTGCTCCCACTCCCAAGACTGCCCAGGCCGAGCCCAACCTCCCGGAGATAACATAATGAGCCGCGACCCATTCCGCCCACGATCCGCCTACCGCCACTGGACGCCTGTCCTGACGCGATGGTTCGACAATGACGTCTTCGGACACGTCAACAATACGATTTACTACGGCTGGCTCGACACGGCCGTATGCGGATGGCTTATGGAGGTCGGCTTGCTTGAAGTCGAAGGGGAGGACCTCATAGGATTAGTGATCGAAACCGGCTGCGCCTATGCAAGCCCGGTCAGCTTTCCCCAGCGGGTGGAAATCGGTCTACGCGTAGCCAGGATAGGCAATTCGAGCGTGACATATCACCTCGGGGTTTTTGTAGAAAGCGCTGAAGCCGCTTCGGCGCAGGGACATTTCACGCATGTTTACGTCGATCGGACCGATCGACGGCCGGCGAAACTCGATGAGCGATGGCGCACATTGCTTTCACAGCTGACGTAGGTAGATCCTTTCGCACCGGCTGAAGGTTTACGGCAGGCGGGTCCCACGCCGGTGCTTGTCACTATTTTTCTCGAGAATTAGGACAATTTTCTAGAGAACCATGCTCGCGCCTTGATCAGGCGCATTCGCACCAGTTCTGCCTCGGAGTCGCAAATCACTGATGCGGGCCCTGAGCAATATATGCGGGACGCTGAAGCAGACCGAACGCGCAGGCGCCCGAGGTCGCCACGAGCGCCATGGCAGTCGGAGGCCGCGACTCCGATCGGGATGAAATTGCCGCCGCTCGGGACGATCGCGGCTGAGCCGAACAGCCCCACTATTTCGGCGAGAAAAAGAAAATGGGTCATTCGGTCGGCAATGACGGCGTTTCCACCTTGCGCTCCGGGGTGGCCAAAGCCGCACGCCCGAGGACTGCGATCGCCATGCACCCTAACGACGCTGCCAACATGAGCGCGGCGATGTAAAACGCGCCTTGGACGTCATTGGCATGCACGCCCGCCGAAGCTATCGCCGGACCTACGCCAGCACCGAGAAACTGCGCCGGGCTAACGAACGCCATGCTGCGCCGGCTAGGATCGGCGAATTCTGCGAGGGGAAGCTGCAGCGACATCGTGAACATCCAAGCAAAGCCGACGCCCCCGGTTACAGCCAGATAGACCATGGGCGACTGCTCGACAGAAAGTGCAAGACCGAACAAAATCAAAGCGATCAGACTGAACGTGAGACCGCCGCGCCAGCCGATCCAGCGGCTGAAGATAACAATGGCCAGTCCCCCGCACGCCTCCATTCCGATGCCGAAAGGGACCGCTGACCGCACCGCCCACTCAGGATATCCCCGCAGTATCGCCAAAGGCGGAATATAGACCCAGATCGACAGAACGGCCGCCATGCTGAGAAAAACGGACAGAAGGGCTATCCAGCCGGACTTGGCCAAAGCATTCCCGTTTTCAGTTGAAAAGCTCGGAGGATCGAACTCTTTAGGCAGAAATAGGGTCGTTAGGGTCCAAACTCAATCAGCCTCTTGAAAATCGTTGGTCTCATTGATTCAAGGCGTTTTCGCTGAAGAGGAGGCCTTGGGGATGTCGCGTTCGTTGTTCTGGCTATCGGATGAAGCGTGGACAGCAATCGAGCTCCACTTGCCCAAGAACCAGCCAGGAGCACGACGTGTTGATGACCGGCGGGTGATCTCCGGCATCGTTCACATGCTCAAGTGCGGCGGTCGCTGGGCAGATTGCCCCGCCGAATACGGGCCGGCGACGACGGTCTACAACCGATGGAACAGGTGGAGCCGGCGGGGCATCTGGACACGCATCCTGGCTGCACTGACCGAAGAAGGCTGGATCGCCGAGACCGGGCAGATCGATAGCAGCTACATCAAGGCTCACCGTAGCGCCGGTGGGGCAAAGGGGGGGCGCGAGCCAATGCCATTGGGATCTCGCGTGGCGGCCGGACAACAAAGATCCACGCCCTTGTCGACGTCCTCGGACGGCCGCTTCGTCTCGTCCTGACGCCCGGCAACACATCGGACGTGAAGGGCGCCGACCTGCTCATCAACGAAACAGCGGGAATGAAGCGGGTGATCGCCGACCGCGGCTACGACGCCAATCGCATTAGGACCATCCTGCGCGAACAGGGCACGACCCCGGTGATCCCCGGCCGCCGCAACCGCAAGCGCCCGATCCAATATGACAAACGCCGCTACAAAGATCGCTGGCGGGTCGAGGCTATGTTCTGCCGCCTCAAGGATTTCCGCCGGATCGCTACTCGCTACGACAAGCTTGCACGAAACTTCCTCTCAGCCGTAAGCCTCGCTGCCGCTGTGGCTTTCTGGCTCTGATTGAGTCTCAACCCTAGGAAAACCAAAGCGCCCAACGCCCCTAACACGGCGAAACCTGTGCCAGCGCCATAATGTGGAATCAAATAGTTGCTGAATAGGGTCGCGGCGACGAGGGATGAAGCGCATTGTACGAATATGTTGATCCCGTTCAGTCGCGCCGGTGATTTGGATCGGGTGATGACGCCGATGATAACCCACAAAAATATCCCCGAAGCAACACCACTCAGCGCACGCGCACTGTAGATCGCGGTCGCGGTGGTAAGCCACGCGGTGGTAACATTGGCGATCAGCGCCAGCAGCGCCGCGAACAAGCTATATTTGCGAACATTCGTGTAGGGTAGCCGGGCGACGCTCCATGTCGTCACCAGTGCCATCGCCGCCAGTTCGACGGTAGCGACACGGCCGATCTCGCTCAGGGATATAATACCCCTACTGGCAAATCCCGCCAGCAGCATCGGCTCTATCTGGAGAATGATCGAAGAAACCAGGTTTATTCCCATGACCCGGGCTACGATCGAGGCGCTGATGGGTTTACCGAGCCAAGCTACCGAAGCAGCGCCGGCCTGCCGGGTTTCGGATCTCATGAGATAATCTTTCCGCCGGCGCGACCTTTGGGCCGATCGCGAAACAATCGAGATTTCGAACGAGAACGATGAAGTCTGGCATCGAAGTGAGGCCGGATCGCACATCCGGCCCCATCCCGGGCTCAGTATTTATATGCGACCGTCAAACCGTAGGTGCGTGGCGGCGCCTGCACCTGCGTATCGCCGACAAGAGGCGCGACGGTGGTACGGGTGAGATAATATTGCGAGTCAGTCAGGTTCTTTGCCCATATGCGGAACGTCACCGGCCCGCCATTTGGCGACAAGGAAAGACCGGCGTTCACGAGCGCGTAGGAAGGTTGCTTCAGCCTGTTGTTCGGCGCCCAGTAGAAGCCGTCGTTGTAGGTGACGGCCACGTCCGCGGCGATTTTGCCAAGGCTCGTATCGAAGCCGTAGTTGATCGAGCCGGAGATCACCAGGTTCGGAGTATTGATGGTGTGATTTCCGGTAACATCCGTCGGTCCAAGCTGGTTTCCGTTTGCGTCCTTGTCGTCGGCATCCGGGAAATTACGGTAGCGGCCGTGCATGACCGAAATGCCGCTTGCCAAAGTCAGGCCGGCGAAGGGTCGCGCCTCCAGGTTTCCTTCGAGCCCATAGATCCTTGACGATGCAGCATTCTGGGTGATCGTCGTTCCGTTCCCCGAGATCACAACCTGCTGGTTCGAGTAATTATAATAGAAGCCGGCGATGTTAAGCCGGAGTCTTCGGTCGAAGAATTCGGTCTTCAGCCCGGCTTCATAGGCATCCAGTCTCTCCGGCTGGAAGGCATTGTCTGGCGTCAAGAGATTGTAGCCGCCGCTCTTGAAACCGCGGTTGAACGAGACATATCCCATCACGTTCGGCATGAAGTGATTGTCGATCGAGACCCTGAAGGTCGGTTTCGACACGCTCTGCCGCGCATAGGCCGGCACGCCAAAAAACTCCGACGGGTTCTGCTGGCGCTCGTAGGTGTAGCGCAGGCCGCCGGTGAGATTGAGCGTCGGCGTGATAGCGAAAGTGCCCTGCCCGAATGCGGCGATCGACATTGTCTTTTGCGCATTATAGATCAAGGGAACGCCGGCCAGGGCCGCCGGGCTAATGTCGCCCTTTGCATTATAGTAAAAGATGCCGGCCACCCATTTCAGCCGTGCAGCGGGATCGACGTTCCTGAGCCGAAGTTCCTGGGAAAAGCTTCGGAAGTGATCGTTGAAGCTGTACGGCGCGAGGGGAGCGGGCGAGGCATCGAGGTCCAGCGTATAGAAGGTGTGCGTCCTTCGATAAGCCGTGACGCTGGTCAGTTGCAAGGCGCCGACTTCCTGATCGACAGTCATCGACGCACCGCCCGCCTTCAATCGGTTGGTCACAGGGTAATCCGACTGCGAGTTGTGCGCCCCCGGGTAGCCGAGCCCGACGGATGGCGCATTTGCTGGCGGAAAGAATGTGCCTTGAACCTTCTGGTAATCGAGGTTGCTGGCTGCGGACGTATAATCGAAAGCCAGACGCACTTTTGTGGTCGGCGCCAGGTCCAGAAGCCATTTATTGCGGACGCTGAAGTTGTTGTCTGTCTGCCGGTAGGTATCGGTGTTGAGAAAAAGATTGCGGCCCATGCCCTTGCCCTGATCCTCGTAAAGGAAGGACAGATCGGTTGCGATGGTGTCGGACAGACCGACGCTCGCATAGATCGGAACGGCGATCGTATCGTAATTCCCGTACGCGACCGATGCGTTCAGTGTTAGATCGTGCGAGGGATCCAGCGTCCGGACCTGAATGACCCCGCCGGTCGTGTTCCGGCCGAACAGGGTGCCCTGAGGTCCCGCGAGAACATCGATCTGCTGGACGCCCATCAGCTTGAACATCGTCGAAAAGGGCGTGCCGATATAGACGTCATCGACATACACAGCGACAGGAGACTCCGAGCTTGGATCGGTCTGGTCCGAGCCAATGCCGCGGACATACGGGCTGCCCACGTTCACGGGGTTGTTGAACGTCAGCGACGGCGCGATCATCTGAAGTTCGGACGTGTCGGCCACTCCCCGCTGGGCCAGCGCCGCGCCGGACACCGAGTTGATCGCAATCGGGACGTCCTGCGCACGTTCCGAGCGCCTGTTGGCGGTCACCACGATGTCTACGACGATCGTTTCGGGCGTTGGCGTTGGCGTTGTCCCGCCCGCGTGGGCCGGACTTAGCTGCGGAAAGCCTGCGATTAACGCGACCCCGCATGCTAACCGCGGCAACGCGCGGGAACGCGGTGCGCCGTGTCGGCGAGCAACGCCGCCCGGCATGAGAGTAAAATGGCCGTTACTGGTCCCTCGCGATTTCCGCATAAGATCTCCCCTCCGATATTCTCCAGATCGCTCCTCTGAAACCTCGCCGAGGTGGGAGCGTATCGACGATATTAACTTACGATTTCTTTGAGTCAACTCTGGAGTCAATATGTAATACCTGATGGTCACAAGGTGTACTGCGGAGGTGCGCACGGCGACGCTTCCAGAAGCCTGCGGGAGGATCCCGGCCCGGGCGAACTGCTCGCGAAGGTGGATGTCGGCGGATTTGGGCCCGTGCGGCGCAACAGGCGGCGATGCCAAGTCAACTCGGACAGGAGCGGACTGCGGGCGCGCCAAGGATCCCGCCCCGGGGAACCGCGCGCGCCGCAGCGAACGCCGGCGCTGGCATCCGCAGCCGAGAAATGGCCTCCGGCCCACGGAGTTGCCAGATTCGACCCTTAACCGCTTTTGCAGTGGCGATCTAAAGGCTGATGATGACGGTCTTGAGTTCGGTGTACACTTCGACGCCGGCGCGTCCCATCTCGCGTCCCAGACCAGACTGTTTGTAGCCGCCGAATGGGAGGACCGGATCGATCATCGCATGGCAATTTCCCCAAACAGTCCCAGCCCTGATCTTCGCCGCCATTTTGTGCATGGTGGCGATATCGCGCGTCCACACGCTTGCGCCGAGGCCATATTCGCTGTCGTTCGCTTCCCGGGCGACCTCGTCCAGGTCGTCGAAACGCTGAGCGACGAGGACGGGGCCGAAGATCTCCTCGCGTACGACGCTCATGTCGGGCGCCACATCGACCAGAACGGTCGGGTTGACATAAAAGCCGCCGTCCGAGGCCGGGGCGTCTCCGCCGACGGCAACCGTGGCGCCGGCCTTTTTGCCCGCTTCGATATAACCCATGACGCGCTGGAATTGCTCGTCAGACACAAGCGGGCCCATTTGGGCGTTCGGATCCAGCGACGCCCGCGGTTGCCAGGAGGCCGCCGCATCGACAACCCCTTCGATTATTTTATCGAAGATAGATCGATGCGCGTAGAGACGCGAGCCGGCAATGCAGACTTGTCCCGCGTTGAAGAAGATCGCGCCCGCAGCGCCCGAGGAAGCCGCTTGCACATCAACATCCGGAAAGATCACGACCGGAGATTTGCCGCCGAGCTCCAGCGTCACCCGCTTGAGCGTATCGGTCGCGTGCCTGTTTATCGTCTTGCCGACTTCGGTCGACCCGGTGAAGGCGACCTTGTCCACGTCGGGGTGCTTGACGAGGCGATCACCACAGCTGTGGCCATGGCCTGTGATCACGTTGATCACGCCCGCCGGGAAGCCCGCTTCAGCGATGAGGTCAGCGAGGCGGAGTGCGGTCAGCGATGTTTGCTCGGCGGGCTTGAGTACGACCGTACAGCCCGCGGCCAGGGCCGGCGCGATCTTGGCGGCGGCCATGAAAAGCGGAAAGTTCCAGGGAACGATCTGTGCCGCCACCCCGATGGGTTCGCGCCGGACGTAGCTATGTACCGTTCCGCGCGGCAGCATCGAGGGTTCGATCAACTCGCCGCCAAGTTTCGTCGACCAGCCGGCCATCTCCCGCAGGATTCCAATGGATAGCTGAATATCGTTCGCGGCCGCGACCGTCTTGGGCTTCCCGTTGTCGATCGCTTCGAGTTCGGCAAGCTCCTCGCAATTTTCCTCGATCAGATCCGCGAGTTTCTGGATCATGCGCTCGCGGGCCGCGGCGGGCAATTGCGACCAGCGACCGTCATCGAACGCCCTGCGCGCCGCCGCCACGGCGCGATCGACATCGGCGTCCGATGCGTCGACCACCGCACCGACCGGCTTTCCGCTCGAGGGGTCGATCACCGGAATGGTCCGGCCATGCGTCGAGGCGACCCACGTTCCGTCGATGAAGAGCGCCGGCGCTCGGCCGAGCGCCCGATGGGCCGCTTCGGAGTATGCAAATTGGCTGAGGACGGCGGAGTCAGATGCGTTATTCATGGCGAGTTCCTTCGAAATTCTCGGAGCGATCATTTGCAAACGGAAGCACGGCAACGCGCGGCGATTGGCCGCATCCTCACACAGCTTCTCCGAGTTTAATGAAGCGGGCGAGGTGATGATCCTCATCGCCGAGTTGGTGACCGATCATCGTCAGCCTCTTGGCGAAATGCGACACTGGAAGTTCCCAGGTCATTCCCATACCGCCGTGTAGCTGGATCGCCTCTTCCGCAACCAGTGTCCCTGCCCGACCAATCGTATATTTCGCCGCCGAGATACTACGCTCGCGCTTGATGCGATCACCCTGCAGGGCATTGGCAGCATTGATCGCAGCCGATCGTGCCTGTTCGATTTCGAGCGCGACCGTGGCCATGCGATGCTGAAGCGCCTGGAACTTACCGATCGGAACTCCGAACTGTCGGCGCGTTCGCAGGTACTCCAGGGTCGCCATCCTGGTCACATCCATGATCCCGACGGCTTCCCAACTAAGCGCGACAATGCCTGCCGCCACGGCATCCTCAATGACGGGATAGCCGGCTTCAGCGACCAAGGTGGACGGCGTGTCAACGAGGTGCAGATCGCCCGCGCGGCCACCATCGATCAGCGGATAGCCCTGGATCGAAAGTCCCGGCGCGTTCCGCTTGACCAGGAAAAGACCCACGCCCGTCTGGTCGCCTTCTGTGCCCGAAACACGCGCCGAAACGAGGACATGGTCCGCGGCCTCGACGTGCGCCACCACCGCCTTGGTGCCGGTGAGGATCCATTCGGTCCCGTCGAACTTGGCGCTCGTTCTGATGCTTGTCAGATCATAGCGGCTCGTTGGCTCCTCATGAGCGAAAGCCAACATTGCCGAGCCGGTGAGGACCTCCCCCATCAGTGCTTCATGACCGCCGATCAGAGCCAGGGCGCGGGCCGCCATGAGTGTTCCGAGAAACGGTTCGACGGCTATGACACGTCCCAGTTGCTCGAAGATCGCAGCGATATCGAAACCTTCTCCTCCAAAGCCGCCCGCGGACTCCGAAACCAGCCCGCCCAAGACGCCGAGATCGGCGAGTTCGCGCCAATGAGCTGGGGACCAGCCAGCCGTAGAGCTGCTTATCTGGTGTCGTACCTCGACCGGGTATCGCTTCTGGAGATAGCGACCGAGCGTTTCGGCGAGCATCGACCGGTCCGCACTAGGCTGAAAGTCCATGGTCAGAGTTCCAAGCTAACTTTGGTGATGATTTCGCGTTGCACTTCGTTCGACCCGGCGAAAATCGAGAGCTTTCTTTCGTTGAAATAATGGGCGGCGATGCCGGCGGCATAGTCCGGGCCGATCGGCGCACCCTGATAATCTTCGTCCAGCGCCTCGGACACAAAGGGTTGGGCATATGGCCCCAGCGCTATGCGCGCGAGGCTGGCCAGTTCCTGCCTGATCTCGGTTCCGCGAATCTTGAGCATTGCGCTGAGTTCGAGCGGCGCCGCGCTGCTTCCGGAACCGGCAAGGACACGCAGATTTGTGGTCTTCATGTTCTCCAGGTCGATTTCGACCCGCGCGATACGTGCGGCGAAAAGGGGATCTTCGGCCAGGGGGCGCCCCCCTTTTTGCTCCGTCTGCGCGATCTGTTTGAGAAAACTGAGGGCTGCGGTTGCGGCACCGACGCGAGCCTCGCTCGTACGTTCGTACGTCAGCAGGTATTTGGCGTAGGTCCAGCCCATGTTCTCCTCGCCGACGAGATTCTCCACCGGAACGCGAACGTTCGTGAAGAACACCTCGTTGACCTCATGCTCACCTTCGAGCGTTATGATCGGTCGCACCTCCACGCCAGGCGACTTCATGTCGATCAGGAGGAAGGAGATACCCGCCTGCTTCTTGCCCTCTGTCGATGTACGCACCAGGCAGAATATCATGTCGGCATATTGGGCGAGTGTGGTCCAGGTCTTCTGACCATTGACCAGATAATGGCTACCCTGTCGTACGGCGCTCATCTTGAGGCTCGCAAGGTCCGAGCCCGCGCCGGGTTCGGAATAGCCCTGACACCACCAATCCGATCCATCCAGAATGCGGGGCAACCAGTGCTTCTTCTGGGCGCTCGATCCAAACTTGATGAGCACCGGGCCCAGCATCGACACGCCGAAGGGAACGACTCTCGGCGCGTAGGCGAGCGAGACTTCCTCGTCGAATATATGCGCCTGTGCGGTGGTCCACCCTGGGCCGCCGTATTCGGGCGGCCAATGGCTCGCCAGCCAACCGCGCTCATGAAGAATGGCATGCCATTCTTCATGATCCTTTTTGGTCAGGCGTTTGCCCGTGCGCACCTTGTCAGCGATTCGAGCCGGCAGCTTGGCCTTCAGAAAGGCGCGCACCTCGGCACGGAACTGCTCCTCCTCCATCGTGAAATCGAGGTCCATCGGGCTCGCCTTTTCTTCACCTACCGCCGGAAACCGGCGAACATCCGGCGGTCACACTGGCCGCCTCTGCAAAAGTTCTGGAACTCAGACTGGTTCTATTTTCCGCTCCAGCGAGGCGGACGCTTCTCGAGAAAGGAATTCCGCCCCTCCTGAGCATCCTGTGAGCCGATCGCCTGCTGTACGGCGGGTCGTGTCCATATATCGCGGATGCTGGTCGTGAGAGGTAAGGAAAGACTGGCCATGGCCGCTTCCTTCGTCGCTCTCACCGCCAGAGGGCTGCACGCCAGGATTGCCTCCGCCATGCGCAAGGCGCCGTCCATGGCATCGCCCTGAACGACTTCATTGACCACACCCATCCGTTGCGCGTCGGTTGCCGCAAGCGTGGCCCCGGTAAGAAGGAGACCCATAGCCTGCTTCAACCCCAGTTCCTGCGTGATGCGCTGTATACCGCCGGCAAGTGCGACCACGCCGACCTTCGGTTCGGGAAGTCCAAAGCGGGCAGTTTCGCTGGCGACAATCAGGTCACAGGCCAGGGCCAGTTCGAACCCTCCGCCGAACGCGAAGCCGTTCACAGCAGCGATGACCGGCTTTGTAAGGTCGAAGCGGGTCGTCATCCCACCGAAGCCGGAAGGTGGAAGGTCGGATGCGTCGACAGGCAGAGGCTGTGAGAGGTCCTGCCCAGCGCAAAAGGCACGGTCTCCAGACCCTGTGATGATGGCGACCCACGCCTGATCATCGGCGGCAAAGTCGTCAAGCGCTCGGGCCAGTTCGAAATGCGCGGGCACATGCAACGCATTGCGGGCCGCGGGCCGGGCGATCGTGATGATCGTTATAGAACCCCGGCGCTGAACCTCTATATGTTCGAATACGGTTGCCTTGGGATCCTCTTGCAAGGGCACATCTGTCATGTGTTTTTGCCTCCTCGGATTGCGAGAGCGCTTCGCAAGGCGACAACTCTGTCGATCGCAGCGTGATATTCATGCTCGAACTGATCGATCAGCACCGCGGTGGGAACGACATCATGGATCGACCCTACACCTTGCCCGGCGCTTAAAATGTCCTTCCAGCGCTTTGGCTCTCCGAGCACCTTGCTGATATCGACCTTGGCGCCTCCAAGATCTCCGAAATGGCCAGGGGCTGGAACCGTTTGCTTGAGCCAACTGCCACCAAGGCCATCGACCTCGTCGGTATAAACAACGTCGGTGATGTCGGACTCGATCAGAAGCCGTTTCAGGCGGTCGGACGCGGTGCTTTCGGTCGTGTTGATGAACCGCGTCCCGATATATCCCATATCGGCACCAGCCGAGATCGCGCCAGCCAGCGCCGCTCCGTCGCTGATGCACCCACCCAGCAGAAGGGTTTTGTCCCCCATCAGCGGCTTCAGTTCCCCCAGAAACGCAAATGGGTTGTAGGTGCCTGAATGGCCACCCCCGCCGGACGCGATGGCGATGATGCCATCGACATTCGCCTCGAGCGCCTTTTGCGCATGACGGACATTGATGACGTCATGGAAGCACAAACCTCCATAAGCATGAATCGCGTCGGTTACCTCACGCGTGATGCCTATCGAAGAGATAAGGATCGGAACCTGGTATTTCACAGTCAGCGCGATGTCCTCGGCCAGCCGCGCGTTCGATTTGTGAACGGAGAATTGCGTCGCCCACGGCGCGTCAGCGGGCGTCAGCCTGTTCCGTATGTCTTTCAACCAATCCTCATAGCCTGCGGAGGTTCGTTGATTGAAAGCCGGAAAGGACCCGATGACGCCTGCACGACTGGATTCAACCACCAGATCGGGACTCGAGATCAGGAACATTGGCGAAACGATGGCCGGCATGCGAAGACGCCCATCCAGGGCGGCGGGAATCATTGCTTTCGTCCCTCCATAGACTCGGCGTCACAACGCCAGTTTGCGATATTACGGGAGTATCTGATCTGACCTAAAAGTCAACCTAGTAACTCCATAGTGCGTAGTGTCGCAGATCCAGTACCGCCTTTTGAGTCTGGATCAGCGACCATGATCATTCGGAATTGCCGGATAAGGGGGCAGTGCGGCGAGCAGGGCTGCGCTTGCGGCGACCATGACGGCCGCGAGTATCGATACTAGGGTTGAGACTCAATCAGAGCCAGAAAGCCACAGCGGCAGCGAGGCTTACGGCTGAGAGGAAGTTTCGTGCAAGCTTGTCGTAGCGAGTAGCGATCCGGCGGAAATCCTTGAGGCGGCAGAACATAGCCTCGACCCGCCAGCGATCTTTGTAGCGGCGTTTGTCATATTGGATCGGGCGCTTGCGGTTGCGGCGGCCGGGGATCACCGGGGTCGTGCCCTGTTCGCGCAGGATGGTCCTAATGCGATTGGCGTCGTAGCCGCGGTCGGCGATCACCCGCTTCATTCCCGCTGTTTCGTTGATGAGCAGGTCGGCGCCCTTCACGTCCGATGTGTTGCCGGGCGTCAGGACGAGACGAAGCGGCCGTCCGAGGACGTCGACAAGGGCGTGGATCTTTGTTGTCCGGCCGCCACGCGAGATCCCAATGGCATTGGCTCGCGCCCCCCCTTTGCCCCACCGGCGCTACGGTGAGCCTTGATGTAGCTGCTATCGATCTGCCCGGTCTCGGCGATCCAGCCTTCTTCGGTCAGTGCAGCCAGGATGCGTGTCCAGATGCCCCGCCGGCTCCACCTGTTCCATCGGTTGTAGACCGTCGTCGCCGGCCCGTATTCGGCGGGGCAATCTGCCCAGCGACCGCCGCACTTGAGCATGTGAACGATGCCGGAGATCACCCGCCGGTCATCAACACGTCGTGCTCCTGGCTGGTTCTTGGGCAAGTGGAGCTCGATTGCTGTCCACGCTTCATCCGATAGCCAGAACAACGAACGCGACATCCCCAAGGCCTCCTCTTCAGCGAAAACGCCTTGAATCAATGAGACCAACGATTTTCAAGAGGCTGATTGAGTTTGGACCCTAGTACATAGTCTCCGAACTGGTCGAAGAAGAAACTGAAGATCTGTCCGCCGAGAGCGCCGCCGATCGTGTAGCAGCAGCTCAACAAACCCAGGACTTCACCGAAATGCTTCCGATCATAGAATCGACTCGTGTAGTACGCGCCGAGTTCCGTTTCAGCTCCCAAAGCCAATCCGAGGCAGGCCGAACCGACGATCAGAATCAAGGGACTGCCTGGGTAAATGGATAGTCCGATTCCAATCGTGCCCGTGACATACCAGAGGATACCGATCTGCGGTTTCTGAACACGGTCGAGTAACCAGCCGGCGCCGATCCGGCCGAAAACACCTGCGATGGCCGCCACAATGAGAATGCCCGCGGCGTCCGATGCCGGTAGGCCGCGATCGGTAACCATCGGCACGAGGCTCACCAGGAAGCCGTTAAGCGCCATGCCGCTAAGGAATATCGCCGAGACAAGCAGCGTGCCCGGTCGACGAGATATAACGGATAGGGCGGCGCTGCGCGTCGCCTCAGAAGCGGATGTGATACGTCGACGGGCATCGCCCATGAACAGGAGTGCGACGGGAAGGGCGCAAAATAGGATCGCGAGGCCCAGCCCAACGCGTGCGCCACGCCACCCGAACTCGGCGATGAGCCACACCACGAGCGGCGGGACGGCCATGTTGCCGAGAGGAACCCCGGTGGTGCAGATCGCGATGAGTTTGCCGCGTGAATGCAACGGCGCCCGGTGGGCAACGACCATCGAGTAGAGCAGCGGCGATTGCACCACGCCTGCCATACCGACCAGGACCGTCAAAGCAGTGTAGAGCGCCAGGCTGTTTCCGACCAGCGAAAGGGACATCATGCCGAGCCCGAACAGCAATATGCCCGGCACGAGCACGCGGCGTGCGCCGAAGCGATCTCCCAATCTCCCGACAAGCGGGTACAGAACGGCAAGCGCAATCAGCGCTATTGTGACCGTTCCCATGAACTCGGAGCGGGTCCACCCGAATTCCGCCGTGACCGGCCCCAGGAAGAAGCCCTGCGAATAGAACATCACCGCTGCCGAAGACGGCAGCAGAGCGAATGCTGCTGCGAACGCAGTCGCAGCCGGGTCGCGCCGAAAAGTTTTCATGCCTGTCATGACGCACTTCCCTTGTCTTATGTTCTAATCAGCAGCAATTCAGACGTTCCGGCCCAATGTCGCCGAACACGCCGATTGGTGCATGGCAGATGCAGTTCCTGGCAAACCTCGGAATCGCTCTGCTCATCGTGGCAATGCATATGCCACCAGCCTGTCTCCGCCTCGCGCCCCCAGAGGCTTGTGTCCCCCCGCAGCGAGCAAGATGAATTGCCGCCCGCTCCTTGCATCGCGGTAGGAAATCACGGGCGCGATACCAGAGGCGGGCAAGTCGGCTGCCCAGCGCTCCTGGCCCGTCGATGTGTCGAAAGCGCGAAAGCGTCGATCATTACTGGCAGCCACGAAGGCGAGGCCCGTTTGGGTGACGAGCACGCCACCGAGCGACGGCACACCTATCGTCAAAGGAAGCATCGTGCGCAATCCCATGGGCCCCGTGTCGCGGCTCGTGCCCAACGGCCGAGACCAAAGGATCTTGCGGGCAGTCAGATCAATCGCACTGATCCGCCCCCATGGCGGTTGCTGGCACGGCACCTGAAGAGGAGAAAGGAAGCTGTGCGTTTCCACGGCATAGGGCGTGTTCGCCTGGGCCTTGATTCCGCGCATGGCATCCAGCCCCTCGCGTCCCTCACCCATCGCAAAGGCGCCGGCCCGGTTTGCCTCCGCACGAGGAACGAGGCGCATGTAATTCGCCAGATAAGTCGAAACCGTGACGAGCACCCGTCGTGAGGGATCGATCGACACGCTGCCCCAATTCATTCCCCCGGCATAACCCGGATACATGATGCTTGGCGTAGGCCCTGGCGGCGTCAGCGCGCCTGCATAACGGGCGCGTTTGAAGGTGATCCTGCACCAAAGTTGGTCGAGCGGAGTAACGCCCCACATATCGGCCTCGCGAAGCGTCTCGCCGGCGAGGGATGGCATCCCCGTGGAAAAGGGCTGCGTCGGCGATACGCGTTCGCTTGATGCCGCTCCTTCGATGGGTACGCGCCGCTCTTCAACCCTCGTCACCGGCACACCCGTCGCGCGATCGAGCACGAAGATCTCGCCGCGCTTTGTGGGCTGTGCGACAGCCGGCACCGGGCCCGAAGCTGTCGGCATGTCGAAAAGCACCGGCTGCGAGCCCAAATCATAATCCCACAGATCGTGGTGTGTGGTCTGGAAGATCCAGCGCCGTCGCCCGGTCTCAATATCGAGGGCCATCAATGCACTGGATATCTCATCGTCGATCGGGCGACGCTGTCTGCCATAATGGTCCGGCGTCGCATTGCCGGTCGGAACGTAGATCAGGCCCAGCTTCTCGTCATAGGCCATCTGTGCCCAGCTGTTAGGTGTCGATGCGGTATAGGTATCGCCGGGTGGCGGGGCGCCGATCCGATCCGGGGCGCCGACATCATAAGCCCATGCAAGTCGTCCCGTGGTGACATCGAACGCCCGGATCACGCCTGAGGGCTCGCCCCATTTCTGGTTATCGGCGACCGCTGCCCCCACGACGATCTTGCCACGGGCAATCGTCGGGCCACCGTTGATGAAATAATATCCCTTTGCCACGGGGCCCAAGCCTTCGAGCAAAGAGACCTGACCATCGCGCCCGAAATCACGGCACGGCCGGCCGGTCAACGCGTCTATCGCGATCAGGCGCGCATCGACGGTCGTTTCTAGGATCCGGGTCTGGCACGCGCCCGCCCGCGTGGGATCCCGGTGATATCCCAAGCTTCTGCAGGCTCGAAACGGAGCACTCCGAAGGTCCGGTTTGGGGTCGAAACGCCACACCTGCTTGCCCGAGGCGGCATCCAGTGCCACGACCACGTTCGTACTATTGCATGCATAGACGAGCCCGCCGATTTTCAGGGGGGCGATCTGCAGATTATAGGGCTCGGCGTCGCCGAAGCTGTAGGTCCAGACCGGCGTCAAATCTGCGACATTTTCCGGAGTGATCTGAGCGAGACGCGTAAACCGCAAACCTTCGGGAGTGCCGCCGTAATCGGTCCAGTCGTCTCCGGCCCCTGCTTCTTGGGAAGGCAGATCCGCTCGCAGAACCGTTGTCGCAACGGGTGAAGCTGAAGCGACAACGAGACCCGCGATGGGCATGAAAAGGATCAGCAATAGCAGCGCTGCCGAGCCTGCAAGCTCTTTCGCATTCATGGGCCGACCGCCGAATGAGCCCTTTATCGTCAGGATAAGGAGTGCCATTGCGAGCAGACCGAGACACCCGAGACGCGGTAGCATCGCCCAAATGTCGAGCCCGCTTTCGTTAAATGTCCACACCGACGTGGCAAGCACAAGCAGTCCCACGCCCCACAATGCCCAGCGACTTGCCCGCCAGATTGCGACGGCCAAGCCGCCCAGCCAAAGACCTGCACATAGATAATAGGGCGAACCGTCCAAGCTGACGAGCAGTGTGCCGCCGTAGAGGAACCCGGCCGACCAAAGACCGACCAAGGTGGCGAGCACCCGGAGGGTTACGCTCGGCCTGCCACTGATCACAGCACAACCTGTCTTGACTGCGTGTTTCCGTTGCCACGGAACATGCCGTCGGACCTTGCCCCCAGGTTGCGGATCGATTCCTGCAGCGGGTGGCGCATCTGCCTTCCTTGTCGAAACCAGGAGGCGGGGGCCCGCATCGGCAGGCCCCCTATCTGATCGGTCGGTTTCAAAACCACATCATCAATAGCGGAATTTAGCTTGCACGCCGATCGATCGCCCCTCGAGCAAAGCTCTCAGCGTGTAGTTGAAAGCGTCCTGAACGAACCCTTCGTTCGAGGTGTTGAGCAGGTTTCTGCCATAAACCGAGAACTGGAAGTGATCACCGGGCAGATGCAGCGTGAGATTGGCGCTCAGATCCTTGCGCGCGGTCAGGAAGCGAGTGTTGGCATCGTTAGCCGGCCCGCGAGAGCGGAAGCTGTAGTTGACACTTCCGACCACACGCATGTCGTTCGGCAGCTGCGTCGTGTACGCTGCACCGATATTGTAGTTCCAGGGGGCCGTCCGTGGTGGGACCAAGCCGTAGTCGATGCTGTCGATGCTGCCGTCGCCGTTGAGATCAAACTGCACGTTCTTATACTGGATATCCACGTACCCGACGTTGCCGGTCAGTTCGAGGCCCCGCACGGGTATGACCGTCATCTCAGCTTCGAATCCGAGGATGGTGGCGTCGGTCGCGTTCGCGACAACGGACACCGTGCCCTGAGTCACCGATGCAACCGTGATATCGCGCTGCAGGTCACTGACGTCGCTCAGATAGGCGGAGCCGTTGAGGCGCACCTTGCGATCGAAGAGATCGGACTTGAAACCAATCTCGTACGACCAGACCGTTTCGACGTCGAAAAACGGATCGTAGGCCGGGATGGTGTTCGCCAACACCACCGGGGTCACCCCGGGAGCGGAGGCCGCGGCGGCGTTCGTCCGGACATTATAGCCGCCGTTCCGAACACCCTCGCTGACGCTGGCGAAAATCAGAACATTCTGTTCGGGTTGGTAATTGATGCCGAACTTCGGGGTGAATGATGGCCACTTATGCTTGCCGACGAAGGGCGGCGGACCGCCGGGTACATCGCATGATTTCGCTGCAAAGTTACACGCGCTGTTGTTGTTTGTGGGCTGAAGATAGATAGTCGCGCGCTTGTTTTCGTCCGTATATCGCCCGCCAAGCGTGAACGACAGTTGATCGGACGCATAAAACTCGCCCTGGGCGAAGACGCCGATTGATTCCTGCCGGACATCCCCACCATAGGTTCGATTGATTGTAGCATTCAGGATCTGTCGGTCCTGAAGATAGAAATATTTCTGATGGAAATAATATAGGCCGGCGGTAATGTCGAGTTTGCCGAACCGCCCTGCGTAACGAAGCTCATTGCTATGTTGACGCTGATTCAGATAGTCGGTGTTATCAAAGATATAGGCGGGCGTACCGTCATAGTCGCTCTGGAATTCGTTCTTCAAGTGCCTGTAATTGAACAGGTTTGTAATAACACCGTCGCCAAATGCGACATCTATCTGCGTTTCCGACGTGACTGACGTATAATCCGTGCGGGTGTAGCCTGGATTTCCCTGAAGATTTTCAAAGCCCAGGCTGCCCGTGACCGCGCCCTGCGGCATATTCTGGAATACCGATCCGTCACCCCGGGTGCGGCCGCGCTCGGCAATGATCGTTTCCTTTATGGCGTCGCCGATTTTCAGGACGACCGTCGGCCGGAGAAACCAGTTCTTCTCCCGCCCCATTTTCCGGCCGAGCGACGGATTGTCGAACCACCCGCGATCATTGCGATAATAGCCGGATAGTTTGGCGAGGAGCTTGTCCGCCACGATCGGACCCTCGACGCTGCCCGCCAGATTATATTCGGGCCCCGTCTCGATACCGACCTGGCCGTAGACCGCAAATTCGTCCCCGGGTCGCCGCGTCGTGAGCAGTACGGCGCCGCCGGTTACGTTTCGACCTTGCAGCGTGCCTTGCGGCCCGCGCAGGATTTCAATTCCTTCGAGGTCGAACGTGTCCATGTTGGTGCTGGCATTGACGCCCAGATAGACGCCGTCGACGAACACGCCGACCGCAGGCTGCGAGTCGGGATTGCCCGAAGCGGTGCCCAGTCCACGAATATTGGAAGAGGCGTAACCTCGCGCGCCACCATTTGCGCCCAGCGAAACGCCGGGCGCGCGAATCGCTATATCGGTCAGGTTCTGAAAATGCGTACGCTCCAGCTGAGCGGATCCGAGCGCCGTCACAGACACGGGAATGTCCTGTAATCGCTCGGCGCGATTTTTCTTCTGCGCCGTGACGATGATGTCTTCCACGGCATCGGGCTGGACATATCCGCCTTGGGCCGTTTCAGCAGGCTGAGCCCAGGCCACCTGCGGCACACACAGCGAGGCAAATCCAAAAACAGAAACCGCCGATCCCAGCAGCTTCGCCCTCCGGCAACCTATTGCAGCCATTCTCCATCTCCCTCGATCTTTTGACCGCCCTGCGTCTATTGAACCGGCAGGACACCGAATTAAAAGTTATATAATCTGACCATGAAGTCAATACTGTATATTTGTGGTCAGTTTTAACCCGCATCTCCTCCCGGTCGAGGCGAAGCGGGCCGAACTAGCTCGAAAAGGCATATCCGCCGTTTACCGGATAGGTCTGGCCGGTAATCCACGCCGCGGCGCCTGATGCCAAAAACAGGATCAGGCCAGCGGCGTCCGAAGGCTCGCCCAGGCGCCGGATAACGTAGGATTTCAGGATTTTGCCCAGCGCATCCTCGTCGATCATCGACGCGACGCCCGGCGTGCGGATGGTCGAGAGCGCCACACAATTGGCAGTGATCTCAAAGCGTCCAACCGCTTTCGCAATCGCGCGCATGAATCCGGCGGCGCCGGCCTTGGCGCCCGAGTAGGCAGCCAGATGAGGTTCGCCGACGCGACCAGCATCCGATATGACGGTGATGATCCGCCCGCCGCGGTGTTGCGTCATCGAGGGCAGCACCGCTTTACAGCAGTTCATGACACCGTTGAAATTTGTCGCAATGAAAGGCTCCCACTCTTCAGGCGACGTTTCCCAAAATGGTTTCGGACTGATGTTTGGATCCGATGGACCAGCATTGCCGGCATTGTTCACGAGGATGTCGATCCTCCCAAAGCGTGCGATCGCTTCGCTTGTCATCGCTTCGACGCTTGCAAGGTTCGTGATGTCAGCCTGCCGCGCCATCGCCACGCCGCCGAAGGCCTCGATTTCGTCTGCGACAGCCTTCGCGCGGTCGATGTGAAAATCGTTCACTACGACGCTGGCGCCAGCCTGCGCAAAGAGCAACGCCGTCGCGCGTCCGACACCTTGCCCAGCGCCGGTCACCAAGGCGATCTTGCCAGTCAAGTCCATCAAGCTATCCATATCTTTCCCCGAGTTTGGAATTGGGAGTCCGTTCGCAGTCGGCAGTCGCCAAGCCCGGCTGTCGCAGGGCCTGGATGCCAACCCGGCCAGGCCTCGGCAGAGCAATCGCCCGACGCCACACCGCAAATCTACCTTCATGTTTCACTAAATGACTTTAAAGTCAATCGTAGTTGTGCGCGTCAATCTACGGCAATCTTGGTTGCGTCCGATCTCGCAGCCTTTGCAAGAAGAAGCGCTCGAAAAAGGGACTGATGATTCGGTGAAGACATGTTGACAAATCTGACCCCAGCGTCAATTATTTATCGCGAGCTACCCGGCGCCGTCCGGCGGGGCACGCATTCGACGTCAGCCGAGCGTGCCTTTCGCTGAATTCGCGTCCAGAAGGATTGCCCCGGAATACGGCGAGTTTTGCGAGGATGTCGTTCGGCGAATGAGCTGGGTGCGACACCGAAAAGGAGAGCCAGATGAAGGAATTCGATATCATCGTTTGCGGCGCGACTGGCTATACCGGCCAGCTCGCTTGCGAACATTTGGCTCGAAGCTACGGTAGCGAACTCCGCTGGGCGATGGCGGGGCGCGATATGGCAAAGCTGCGGAGCATTCAGGCCCGCTTCGAGGTGCCCAGCCACGTTCAGCTGATCGAGGTCGATATCACCGACGCAGCGGCAGCCGCATCGCTTGCAGAACGGGCAAGGACCATCCTCTCTACAGCAGGCCCGTTTGCAAACGTCGGCGAACCCCTTGTCGCCGCCTGCGCGCATAATGGGACCGACTATGTCGACGTCTCCGGCGACGCTGTCTGGATCCGCAAAATGCTCGACCGATACCAGGAAGTCGCAGCCGGATCTGGCGCACGCTTGATTTTCACGTGCGGCTTCGACTCGGTACCGTCGGACCTGGGAGTCTTTTTTCTTCAGGAGCTTGCTCGCGAGCGGTTCGGCGCTCCGGCAAAAACGGTCAAAGGACGTATTCGCCGCCTGGTCGGCGGACTGTCAGGCGGCACGCTCGCGAGTGGGCGGGCAAGCATCCAGGCCGCCGGCGCGGACCCGAAGATACCCCAGCTACTCGCCAACCCATTCGCGCTCGTACCGGGTTTCGACGGCCCGGCGCAGCCCGTCGGGAATGCACCGGTATTCGATCCGGACGTCAAGAGCTGGGTGGCACCGTTCATTCTGGCAGGAATGAATGCGAAATCGGTCCATCTGTCGAACGCCCTGCTTGGATGGTCTTATGGCAAGGATTTCACCTACGACGAAATGATCATGCTTCCAGGTGCGGAGGATGCGGACTCCGCGCGGGAGGCGGCGGATGCCAATATCTGGTCGAATGTCGTGCGGGCCTTGCAGATCGACCTGAAACCGGGCGAAGGCCCGAGCGAGGCCGAGTTGGCCGCGGGTTCATTCGAGATGATCTTCGTCGGGCGTACAGCGTCAGGGCAGGAAATCAGCACGACAGTCACTGGAGAGGGAGATCCTTATGCGCTTACGCCGCGCATAGTGGCGGAGTGCGCAGTGTGCCTGACACAAGACGGAACCACGGCTACCGGAGGAGTCTGGACTGCGGCGGCAGCGTTGGGCGAACCGCTTCGGCGCCGCCTCGAACAACGCGCAGGCATGTCCTTCAGCGTGGCCTAATGGCACGTATCGGTTGCTTTGTGTCAGCCCAACCAGCCGATAATACAGGAATATCGCGAAAGGACCGCCGACATGTCCATTGAAGATGACGCCCTGACAGCGCGGCTGGCGATGGAACCATTGGGACCGATCCGGCAACTCGGCTTCGTGGTACGCGACCTCAACCAGGCGATCCGTGCATGGACCGACATTGGCGTGGGGCCTTTCTACGTCGCCGAATCGCCTGAGATCAGCGATCAACTCTATTTCGGCAAACCGACGGCTTCACGCGTAAGGGGCGCCTGGTCCTATGCCGGCAAAATGCAGATCGAGTTGCTCGAACTGATGAACGACGGACCGTCACTGTTGCGCGACTTCGCACTCAAGCAGGGCCAGGGCCTGCAGCACATGGCTTATTGGGTTGAGACGTTCGACGACGTCCTGGCACAACTGCAAAAGCAAGGATATGTCGTTGGGCAAACCGGCTCACCCCTTGGTGAACATAGCCGCTTTGCTTATGTCTTTCAGCCGTCTCGACCAGATTCGATAGTTGAGATCTCCGAATATCTGGGAACCAAGCGGGCGCTGTACGAGGCGATTGAAATGCATTCCCAGAATTGGGACGGTCGAGATCCGATCCGCACTTGGTCGCCTTTGTCCTAGTGCGCGGATGATCGCCCTTTGACAACAGCGGGGCTTTCATCATGTGTTTCCCACAGCAACGCGAGTTCGTCCTTTTGGATTCTCGGGGTGATCGGGCAACGCAGTGGAGCCTGAGCCGGTAGGCCTCGGGTTTCGCGCCCCGATATGTCCCACGCGCACGCACACCTGGCGCAATCATCAAAATTAGCATGTAGACTCTGACTATAAAGTCAGATATGTAACCTTGCATTCTCCAATCATGGCCGCGCGTGCCCCGATCGGCTCACGCTTCGCCTGTTTGGCAGTCCCGAATGAGGAAACGCGATGGAAGAGATTTTCATTGTCGGCGTAGGAATGACCCGCTTCGGCAAGCACCGCGACCGATCCGTAAAGTCGCTCGTTGCCGAAGCTGTCGGCAATGCTCTGTCCGACGCCAACGCCCAGCAGGGAGACGTCGGCGCCGCGGTATTTTCCAATATAACGCAAGGGATCATGGAAGGGCAGCATGCCATCCGTGGTCAGGTAGCCTTGCGAAGCATGGGTTTCTCGGAAATCCCGATCGTCAACGTCGAGAATGCTTGCGCGGGCGGCGCCACGGCTCTCCATCAAGCCGCGATGATGCTCAGGGCCGGGCTCACCGACGTAGCCTTGGCAATCGGTGTCGAGAAGATGCACTCGGACGACAAGCTGAAGTCGTCGGCAATTTTCGATGGCGGTTGGGACGTTCACGATCTGGATGCGATAGCAGAGCGCCTGACCGCGATCGGCAACGGCCTCTCTCCGCCACCGGGAACGCCGGAAGGCGTGCGGAGCCCCTTCATGGAGCTTTATGCGTCGGTCACGCGCGGCCACATGCGCATGTTCGGCACCACGCAAGAGCATCTCGCGGCGGTGGCGTCCAAAAATCACCGACACTCCACAATGAACCCTCTCGCTCAATACCAACAGGATATGAGTATCGAGGAGGTCCTGAACGCTCCGATGATTGCATGGCCCCTCACCTTGCCGATGTGCTCCCCCATCAGCGATGGTGCCGCCGCAGCGCTGCTATGCACGCGCGCGGCGCTAAGCCGCTTCAACGACGCTGCTCCAGTTCGACTGCTTTCGACCGTGCTCACGAGCGGGAGTGATCGCGAATGGGCAGAGTTTGACAGGCATCTGTGCCGGAAGGCCGCGATGAAAGCCTATGAGGAGGCGGGGATCGGTCCGTCGGACGTGTCGGTCGCCGAGGTTCACGATGCATCTGCGTTTGCCGAGATCATTCAGGTCGAGAATCTCGGCTTTTGCGAAGTGGGTCAAGGTGGGTGGATCGCGGCTCGAGGGGAGACCGCCCTGGGGGGACGAATCCCGGTCAATCCGTCGGGAGGTCTCGAGTCGAAAGGTCATCCGATTTCGGCCACCGGGCTGGGTCAGATTCATGAACTGGTTACCCAGCTCAGGGGTCGGGCGGGTCCTCGCCAAGTCGCGGGCGCTCGTATTGCGGTCGCCGAAAACGGGGGCGGTCACCACGGGGTCGAGGAAGCAGCGGCTGTCGTGACGGTTCTCGCCGCCTGACCTAGGCGGTCACTGGTCGTTCCAGGAACACCGGCCGCGAGCAGATTTGGAAGGAGCGGTATGGATTTCTCTCTTACGCAGCGTGAACGGGATTTTAGCGGACGCGTGCGCGAATTTATGGTTCGTGAAGTTCGACCGTCATTGAAGGGCTACGCACAGGAGCTCGCGACCGGCGATCGATGGAAGCCGCTGCAAACGATCGAGCAGCTTAAGGACAAGGCCAGGGGCGCCGGGCTTTGGAATCTGTTCATGCCGCCGTCGGGCGGACAGTCGCATGTCGATGACACGTTCGAGTTTTCTGGAGAGCGGCTCACCAACGTCGAATATGCGCTGTGCGCTGAAGAGATGGGCCGGATCGGCTGGGCCTCCGAGGTTTTCAACTGTTCGGCTCCGGACACCGGGAACATGGAAGTTCTCCATCGTTACGGGACACGGGCGCACAAGGACCGCTGGCTCAGACCGCTGATGGACGGCGAGATCCGCTCTGCTTTCCTCATGACGGAACCCGACGTCGCATCATCCGACGCCACCAACATTGGTACGTCCATTCGGCGCGACGGCGAGCATTATGTCATCAACGGGCGTAAATGGTGGTCGTCGGGCGCCGGCGATCCGCGCTGCAAGCTCGCGATCCTGATGGGCAAAACCGATCCGCAGGCAGAAGTTCACCGCCAGCAGGCCATGATCCTGGTCGACCTCGATACGCCTGGCGTCAAGATCGAGCGGCTCCTCTCCGTCTATGGCTATGATCATGCCCCTCATGGTCACGCAGAGGTGACGCTCACCGATGTGCGGGTGCCGGTAGAAAATCTGCTGCTCGGCGAAGGGCGTGGCTTCGAGATCGCGCAAGGGCGTCTGGGGCCCGGCCGCATTCATCATTGCATGCGGACGATCGGTCTGGCTGAAGAGGCGCTTGAAGCGATGATCAGGCGCCTCGGGTCGCGCACGGTGTTCGGCAAGCGCATTTCAGAACATTCCGTTTGGGAAGAGCGGATCGCGCGGGCACGCATCGACATCGAAATGACACGACTCCTCTGCCTCAAGGCCGCCGACATGATGGACAGAGCCGGCAACAAGATTGCCCGGAACGAAATCGCGATGATCAAGGTCCAGGCACCGCATATGGCGCTCGCCATCATCGACGATGCGATCCAGGCGCATGGCGGCGGCGGCGTGTCCGGCGATTTTGAGCTCGCTGCCGATTGGGCTCATGTCCGGTCGCTGCGGTTCGCCGACGGACCGGATGAAGTCCACGCGCGCGCGATTGCACGTTCCGAATTCGCCAAGTATCGGGACGAAAGACGGTGAGCGACCTCGACGAGGCCGTTCTTGAACGCTGGCTGCAGGGCGTAGTGCCGGGCTTCACCAAGCTGGCATCCCTGGAGAAGTTTCCCGGCGGTCAATCCAACCCGACCTACAGGGTTGCCACGGCGGGCAAAAGCTACGTGCTTCGTCGAAAGCCATTCGGACAATTGCTGCCGTCCGCGCATGCGGTCGAGCGCGAATTTCGCCTTATGTCGGCGCTGCACCCGACCGGCTTCCCGACCCCGGCTCCCATCGCGCTGTGTGACGACGCGACCGTGATCGGGACCACCTTCTATCTGATGGAGCTGGTAGAAGGGCGAACTTTCTGGGATGGATCATTGCCCGGCCTGCAACTGGCTGAGCGACGCGCCTACTATGAGGCCATGGTCGATACATTGGCTGCGCTGCACCGCCTCGATCATCAGGCGCTCGGCCTGGGAGATTTCGGGCGACCCGGTAACTTTTTCGCGCGTCAGGTCGATCGCTGGACGAAGCAGTACCGGGCCGCGCAGACCGACGATATCCCGGAGATTGAACAGTTGATCGAATGGCTGCCCCGCACTGTTCCCGAACAGACTCGTGCCTCGATCATCCATGGCGACTACCGGATCGACAATCTCATCTATGGAGTGGAGGAACCTCGGGTCCAGGCAGTTCTCGACTGGGAGCTGGCGACTATCGGAGACCCGCTCGCCGATTTCACTTATCTCGCGATGAATTGGGCGATACCGTTCGATGGGCGATCAGGTCTCGGTGGTCTTGACCTGGAGCAGGCGGGCTTGCCTTCGCTTCAGGACATGATCGCCCGCTATTGCGAGGCCGCGGGGCGCGACGGCCTACCCGATCTCCACTGGTATTTCGCTTATAACCTGTTTCGCCTGGCGGGCATCGTCCAGGGGGTCAAGAAGCGGCTGGCCGACGGCAATGCGTCGAGCGCGGAAGCCGCGGCAACCGCCGCCCGGGTCCTGCCTCTCGCAAGATCCGCTTGGGCAGAGGCACGCAAAGCCGGCGCCACAGGCAATTAGGAGATGGTCATGGACTTGTTCGATCTATCGGAAAAGGTTGCGGTCATCACAGGCTCGTCGCGCGGTATCGGCCGCGCGATTGCAGAGGCCTATGCGGCTGCGGGAGCTCGCGTCGTCATTTCGAGCCGCAAGCAGGCAGCCTGTGACGAGGTCGCCGCTGCCATCAACGCCAAGTACGGCAAAGGACGCGCCGTGGCGATCGCCGCGAGCATTTCGGACAAGGCGGCGCTCGAAATGCTGGTCAGGCGCACGCGCGAGGTGTTCGATCGTATCGACGTGCTCGTCTGCAACGCCGCGTCCAACCCCTATTACGGCCCGATGGCGGGGATCAGCGACGATCAGTTTCGCAAAATCTTCGACAACAACGTGCTCGCAAACCACTGGCTGATCTCGATGGTGGCTCCGGAAATGATCGAGCGCCGTGATGGCGCGATCATCATCATCTCGTCCATCGGCGGATTGATTGGATCGGATGTCATTGGAGCATATCATGTCTCCAAGGCAGCCGACTTTCAGCTTGCGCGAAATCTCGCCGTCGAATTCGGGCCGCACAACGTCCGGGTCAATGCGGTGGCGCCGGGCGTCATTCGAACCGACTTCGCCCGAGCCTTGTGGGAGGCGCCCGAGGCGGAAGCCGCACTTCGGCGGTCGACCCCGCTCGGACGGATTGGAGAGCCGCACGAGATCGCGGGAGCTGCAGTGTTTCTGGGATCGAAGGCTGGGGCCTACATGACCGGGCAGAGCATCGTGATCGATGGCGGCACGACGATACGGAGCAGCCCATAATCGGCTCACCAAATAACAGACCTCTTCCGAGACAGAGAATCTGGAGACTGACTTTTTCGCTATCCATCAGCAACCGGCGAAAGCCAGTTCCGAGAATGTCCCACCAGCTGCGTTCGCGCAAAGCATTGCAGCGACACACCATTCCTTCGAGTGAGACGAGCCAGTGATCGAAACCAAGCTTCATGACGACGTTCTCGAGATCGTTCTTGCCAATGCGCCGGTCAACGCGCTCGGTGCGGGTGTACGCTTCGCACTTTCCCAGGCTATCGAGAATGCGCAGACAGACGTTCATGTCAGGGTGATCGTGATCCGAGGGGCAGGCAAACTGTTCTCGGGCGGTGCGGATATCACCGAGTTCGACCAGCCGCCTACCGGCTGCACGCTCCCCGCAGTCATCGACGCGATCGAGGCGAGCTCCAAGCCTGTTGTCGCCGCAATCCATGGGATGGCCCTGGGCGGTGGCTTGGAGATTGCACTCGGTTGCCATTACCGTCTGGCCACCAGGACAGCAAAACTCGGGCTCCCGGAGGTCTCGCTCGGAATTCTGCCTGGCGCAGGCGGAACACAACGTCTGCCGCGACTTGTCGGCCTGGAGGCCGCCTTGGATATGATCGTCTCCGGCAGCCCCGTGAGCGCATCGAAGGCGCTCGAAATAGGCCTCGTCAATCAACTCATCGACGAGCAGGGATTGGCGGCAAACGCAATCGCCTATGCCCGGACGATCGATGCGCCCCGACGGACCCGGGATCGGCGCGTGTCCAGTGATGCGGGCGCATTCGAGCGCTTTGCTGCCGCGAACGCTCGCAAGATCAAGGATCTCGACGCTCCCAAGGCGTGCATTGCTGCGATCAAGGCGTCTGTCGATCTTCCGTTCGACGAGGGCCAGGCGCTTGAGCGCGAACTGTTTGCCGAACTGGTCGCCGGAGCCCAGTCGACGGCGTTGCGTCACGCATTCTTCGCCGAGCGTGCGGCCGGCAAAGTCCTTGGCCTGGCCAAAGAGACACCGCGTCGGCCGATCACCAAGATCGGAGTCATCGGCGCGGGTACGATGGGCGGCGGTATTTCGATGAACTTCCTCTCGGCGGGAATTGGCGTGACGATCGTCGATATGACCGGAGAAGCGCTCGAACGCGGCGTTGGACTGATGCGGGCGAACTATGAGGCGAGCGCGAGGAAAGGTCGGCTGTCGAGCGAGCAGGTGAAAGAGGCGATGGACCTGCTCACGCCGACGCTGGATTTTGACGCGCTTGAAGATTGCGACCTCATCATCGAGGCCGTCTATGAGAATATGGCGGTGAAGAAAGAGATCTTCGCTCGGCTGGACGATATCGCCAAACCCGGCGCGATCCTCGCCTCGAACACCTCGTATCTGTCGATCGACGAGATCGCTTCGGTGACCAATCGGCCGGCCGACGTTCTGGGCCTGCACTTCTTCTCGCCGGCCAATGTTATGAAACTCGTCGAAGTGGTACGCGGCGCCAAGACCGCGGACGATGTACTTGCAACCGGGATGAGTATTGCTCGCACGATAGGCAAGGTGCCAGTCGTCGCTCGCGTCTGCTATGGCTTCATCGGCAACCGTATGCTGATCCCGCGTCAGGACAATGCCTACGCCATGCTTCTCGAAGGCGCCACACCCGAGCAGATCGACCGCGTTCACACGGACTTCGGCATGCCCATGGGACCGTTGCAGATGATCGACCTTGCCGGGGTGGACATCGGGTGGCACCGCGATACCGACCGCGTCGAAAGCTTGCAGGATGCTCTTTGCGCCGCAGGGCGGTGGGGTCAAAAGACGAAGGCCGGCTTTTACGACTATGATGATAAGCGCAAGCCTACACCTTCGCCGGTTGTGGCGGAGATCATCGACGATTTCCGCAACCGCGCAGGGCTGAAACGGCGCGCCATCTCTGACGACGAGATCGTCGCGCGAACGCTGTACACGATGGTCAATGAAGGCGCGAAAATCCTGGAAGAAGATATCGCCCAACGTGCCTCTGACATCGATGTCGTCTGGCTTTATGGATATGGTTGGCCCCGGCACAAGGGCGGCCCGATGTTCTGGGCAGATCAGATCGGGCTGGCGACTGTCGTGCAGGGGCTTGAGCGCTACGCCGCCCGGATCGGTGAAGACTTCTCGATAGCATCGCTGCTCTCCCGGCGCGCCGTTGACGGTGGCTCACTAGAGAAATGACATCATACGCTCTCTGCTTATATCCTGCCGCCACAACCAACGAATCGATCAAACTGCAAAGGACTTCCCATGCGCGACGCGGTCATCGTTTCCACAGCCCGCACGCCAATCGGCCGTGCCTATAAGGGCGCCTTCAATGCAACACCGTCTCCAACGCTCGCAGCCCATGCGATTCGCGCAGCAGTGGAGCGGTCGCGCATCGATCCAGCAGAGATAGACGACGTCGTTCTGGGGGCCGCGATGCCGCAAGGCGTTCAGCACACCATCGGACGCACCGCGGCACTGCGCGCCGGCCTGCCAGTTGCGGTTTCCGGCATGACGATCGACCGCCAGTGCGCCTCGGGCCTCATGGCAATTGCGACAGCCGCAAAGCAGATCATCGTTGATCGGATGGATGTGGTGGTCGCTGGCGGTGTTGAATCGATCTCGATGGTGCAGACAAAGGAGATGCGGGCCACCCCCGACCCTGAGCTGCTCGCGATGGTCCCCGACATCTATATGCCCATGCTTCAAACGGCCGAGGTCGTGGCGAAGCGCTACTCCATCTCGCGGGAGCGGCAAGACGGCTATGGCCTTCTCTCACAACGGCGTACGGCTGAAGCGCAAGCGGCGGGCGTTTTCGATACGGAGATCGTCCCTGTCACCGCGACCATGTCTGTCACCGACAAGGCGACGGGCAAAACATCTGCACGGACGGTGACTCTTTCGAAGGACGAGGGCAATCGGCCTGAAACGAGCGCAGAAGGACTGGCTTCACTCAAGCCGGTAATCGACGGTGGCGCGATCACCGCCGGCAATGCGTCGCAGCTTTCCGACGGGGCCTCGGCCTGTGTCGTCATGGAGGCTGGTCTCGCCGCCCAGCGGGGCCTTCAGCCGCTCGGACGCTACGTCGGGATGGCCACCGCTGGCACTGAACCTGATGAAATGGGGATCGGCCCGGTGTTCGCGGTTCCCAAGCTGCTCAAGCGTTTCGGCCTCAGCATCGATGACATCGGGCTCTGGGAGCTGAACGAAGCCTTTGCCGTGCAGGTACTCTATTGCCAGGATCGCCTCGGTATTCCAATCGAACGACTCAACGTCAGCGGCGGCGCCATCTCGATTGGGCATCCCTACGGCATGTCCGGTGCGCGCATGGTCGGCCATGCCCTGATCGAGGGAAAAAGGCGTGGAGCCCGGCACGTCGTGGTGACAATGTGTGTCGGCGGCGGAATGGGAGCGGCGGGATTGTTCGAGGTGCTTTGATGAAGGCACTGCTCTCGACCGTTGCCGGCGGGTCGGAGACCCTTGAACTGCGTGACGTGCCGATACCGGACCCGGCGGCTGGTGAATTGCGTGTCCGGGTCCTCGCATGCGCAATCAACTATCCTGACGTGTTGATCATCGAGGACCGATACCAGTTTAAGCCTCCGCGTCCCTTTTCGCCCGGCGTCGAACTTTGTGGTGTGGTTGATGAGATCGGGAAAGGCGTGGAAGGTTGGCACCGCGGCGACGTTCTCCTCGCGACTTGCAGTCACGGAGGGCTGGCGGAGTATTGCGTCGTAGCTGCAGGCAACGCTTTTCGCCTGCCCGCCAACAAGGACCCCGCTGAGGGGGCCGCCCTCCTCCTGACCTATGCAACGGCGCTCCACGCGCTTCGGGACAGAGCCGCACTCAAGCCAGACGAGACGCTGCTCGTCCTGGGCGCAGCTGGCGGCGTCGGCCTGGCCGCGATCGAGGTCGGCAAGGCAATGGGCGCCCGGGTCGTCGCCGCAGTGTCAAGCGAAGGAAAAGCGCTGGCGGCGGCACAGGCCGGCGCGGATCGAACTCTTGTTTATCCGCTCGACTTCTCGGATCGCGCCGTCGCCAAGTCGCTGGCCGACGGTTTCAAGAGCGCGGTCGGGCCGCACGGGGCGCATGTCGTGTTCGATCCGGTGGGCGGCGACTATGCGGAGCCAGCACTACGCAGCATTGCCTGGGAGGGGCGTTATCTCGTCCTTGGATTCACCGCTGGCATTCCCCGGGTCCCACTTAACCTGGCGCTGCTGAAGTCATGTGACATAAGAGGCGTATTCTGGGGTGCGTTCGCTCAGAATGAGCCCGCCAGACATCGCCAGCACGTAACGCAGTTGCTCCGCTGGTGGGAGGAGGGGCTCATTCGGCCGCGCATAGACAGGGTTTATGCGCTGGTCGAAGGCGGGCACGCCTTGGCAAGGCTCGCCAGCCGTTCCGCCATCGGGAAGGTTGTCGTCTCGATCGCTGACGCGAAACCTGTTGCGGACCGGTAATCGCCTACGTCGGACCATCAGCCATGAACCCAGACGCCATAGCGCGATCATGCGAACTTCGAGGAAGCGTCGATGCCTGAGCCTTTCAATATTGCAGTGCCCGATGAGCGCCTCCATTCAATTCGGGCGCGGCTTGAGGCATTTGACTGGTCCGCTCTGCCGGATGCCGGCGGATGGGAAAGCGGTGTCGGCATTGCGGATCTTCGGCGGCTGGTCGATTATTGGCTGCACCGATACGATTGGCGCGTGCAGGAAGCCAGGCTGAACCGGCTCCCTCAATTTACCGCGGAAGTTCAGGGGCAGCGGCTTCATTTTATCCATGCCCGGGGCGATGGTTCCCGCTTGCCGCTGATGCTGATCCATGGCTGGCCCGGTTCGTTTCTTGAGTTCGAGCAACTGATCGGGCCGCTTGTCGCCAGCGGTCATGACGTGATCGTTCCCTCGCTGCCGGGCTATGCCTTTTCCGGGCGCCCGGAGGCGCCGATCGGGCCAAGGCGGACTGCGGAACTGTTCCACCAACTCCTTGTCGATCTTTTTGGACCCGGCCAATATCTACTACAAGGCGGCGATTGGGGCGCGGCGATAGCGGCATGGATGGCGCAAGGTCACCCAGAGGCTGTGGCTGCGCTGCACCTCAACCTCATCCTCGTCGAGGCGGAAGACGCGATGCCGACGGAAGCGGAAGAACTGGCGTGGGCGAAGCGCCGCTCTGGACTCGCCCGACGGGAATCCGCTTATTCGCATCTGCAAGGAACGCGCCCGCAAACGCTTGGCATCGCGATGAGCGACAGCCCGGTTGGCGTTGCTGCATGGATCCTGGAAAAATTCGGTATGTGGGCGGATGTCCCTCGCCGCGCCGACGGCAGCCCCGACCTTTGGCAAGCGTTTGATGAGGATACGCTGCTGACCAATATCATGCTCTACGTGGCACCTCAGGCCTTCGTGACGTCGACTTGGATGTATCGCGGCTGGGTTCTCGAGAAGGCCGGCAAGTTTCCGCCCAACACGCGCGTTCGAGTGCCGACAGGGATAGCCGCGTTCCCAGATCCTGCCTTCCCGCCGCCGCCGCGGTCACAGGCCGCGAAAAGCTATGACGTGGTGCGTTGGAGTGAAATGCCAGCAGGCGGGCATTTCGCGGCGCTGGAGAAGCCGGATGTGCTGCTGACCGACATGCGGGAGTTCTTTGCGCATTATCCCTGACGGGGCTTGATCCAGATCAGCGGCCGGCGTTGCGGCCACCATCGGCCAACAGCCCTACACCCGTCACGTAGGATGCGGCTGGAGATGCCAGGAAGAGCGCGACCGATGCCATCTCTTCCGGCATCCCCGTGCGCCCCATCGGGATCGTCTGAATGACTTCCCGACGTGCGGCGTCGGTCGCGTTGGCCAGTAGCGGCGTCTCGATCACGCCGGGGCATAATGCGTTAACGCGAATATTGCGGTCGGCATATTCGATCGCCGCCGCACGCGTCATTGCAAGCACGCCACCCTTGGACGCCGTATAGGCGCCATTGCCACGCGTTGCGCGGTAGGACGCTGTGGACGCGGTGTTGACGATCGCGCCGCCGCCACTGTCCAGCATATGGGCAATCGCACGCTGCATGACCCGGAACGCAGCCTTTAGATTGACATCAAGAACGGCTTCAACGGCGCTGGCGGGGATTTCATGCAGCGGTGCGAAACCGTGGCCGATCCCGGCATTATTGCACAGAATGTCGACGCGGCCGTGACGGGCCAGGGTCGAAGCGAACATCGCATCGATCTGCTCGGCATCGGAAACATCCACGCGACAGGCTTGTGCCAGCCCGCCAATGTCAGCGGCAACCTTCTCTTCGGCACCGCTGACGTCTGCGACGGTTACCGCGGCGCCCTCGCGCGCGAACAGTTCGGCCATCGCTTTGCCGATACCTGATCCCGCCCCGGTGATGATGGCGACCTTTCCAGCCAGCTGTCCGTTCATATTTCCTCGCAATGCTTTGAATGGCCTGAAATAGAAGAGCTAGATTTTCCGATCCATGCCGGCCCAGTAATGATCCCTGACTGCGCGGCGAAGGGTCTTGCCTGCTGTGCTCCGGGGAAGTTCTGGCCAGATATCGATCTGCTTTGGAGCCTTGATGCTGCCGAGCCTCTCTTTGCAGAGCGCGAGTAGCTCAGCCGTGTCGATCGACATGCCATCTTTGACCTCGATGGCCGCAGTGACCATCTCGCCCCATTTCTCATGCGGAATTCCGACGACCACACAATCAAGCACCGCCGGATGGCCGAGCACGACCTGCTCGACCTCCCCGGGAAACACGTTGAAGCCGCCCGAGATGATCATGTCCCGCTTGCGGTCGACGATATAGATGTACCCGTCTGCATCGCGTCGACCAAGATCGCCGCTGAATTGCCAGCCATTGCGGCGGATGGCCGCGGTTGCGTCCGGGTCCTTGTAAAATTCCGTCATCTGCATTGCCGAGCGGAAGGCGATCTCACCCATCTCGTCATCGGCCGCGATCTCGCCTGCTTCGGTAACGACCTCGGTTCGGGAGAACGGTCCCGACCGACCTACCGAGGCCAGGCGGTGCTGTAGATCTGGATTGGCCAAGATCTCTTCATGATCTTTTGGTGTGAGCACCGTGGTGAACTGAAGGCATTCGGTTTGACCATAGCTTTGAATCAGGATCGGACCGAAGACGTCGCAGGCTTCCCGGAGCTTGTCGACCGACATCGGCGCTGCTCCGTAAAGCAGGTAGCGCAATGACGAGAGATCGAAATCCTTCAGTCTAGGGTGCGCGAGTACCATGTAGATGAGCGTCGGCGGGAGATAGACAACCGAAACCCGATGCTGCTGGATCGCCTCCAGGACTGCAAGCGGGTCGGTCGATGAAAGCAGTATCTGCGTGCCGCCGCGCGGAAGGAGCGCATAATGAAAGATCGCGGCAGCGTGGGTCAATGGAGCGACGATGAGATGGACTGGCGGCTCATCGAACTGGAACAGGGCATAGACCGACGCGACGACGGCTTCGAACGATCGGTTCGTGTGTATGGCGCCCTTCGGTTCGCCGGTAGTGCCGCCGGTACTGGATATCGCGACAGCGTCCTCCATCTCACGAATGGGAAAAGCGAGCGTCACGTCCCGTGGCTCGGAGAACCAGTCGGACAGCGATGGAAAGCCGTCGATCTTGGCGTCGATGCAAATGGCGTGCTTGAGCTCGGGCAGCGCTGCGAGTGCTGCAACGGCGTGCTCGCGCAGGGAACTGTGGAAGAAGAGGAGCCGCGTATCATATTTGGCGAGCTGAGCGAGATTGTCGTTGACGGAATTGCGATAGTTGATCGGCACCCACAACATGCCGGCCTTGAATATTCCGTATTGGCAGGCGAGCACCATGCTGTGGTTAGGCGAGAGAAGCGCTACCGAACTGTCCAACGGGAGGTCTGACCGCAAAAGCCCCTGGGCGATGCGGATCATGCGATCCTCCATCTCCGCATAGGTCAACGAGCCATTGCCTTCGATGACCGCGGCTCGATTTCGGAAGCGCTCGACCCCGCGCTCAAAGTGCTCGATAACCAGCATCCGCCGCCCTCCTCTCCAATGTGTTCTGCCTCGCGGCCGTCTCAGGACATATGCAATTACAACTATATCGTCAATGATCTGACTTTATATTCATTTGTTTAGCAAGGGTCCGGAAGACGGTCCGCGGCCGAGCCGGTAACGCCCCCGACCACCGCTCAGTCAAATAACAGCACAGGTTTGATGGCCCGGCCCGCTTCCATGTCGTGGATGGCGGCATTGATCTCGCCGAATGGGTAGAAAGTGAGCAATTTTTCGAAGGGAAACCGGCCCTGGCGCTGCAGGCTTATGAGGGCGGGAATAGTGCTATGCGGAACCTGATCCCCAAGCGTCGCACCTTGGATCTTCCGATTGAAGAGGAGTGCCATGATATCGATCGGAGCCCTTTGGCCCACCCCCGCCGCCCCAAGAAGGATGGCGTGCCCGCCGGGCCTGAGCGATTGCACCGCATCTGCCGTCGTCCCGGGAAGACCGACCGCATCGACCAGGAAATCCGCGCCGCCGCGGGTAATCTCGATGATCGTCGCGGCCAGATCGGGGTCGGCGCCGTCGAGAACATGCGTCGCACCGAGTTCCAGCGCGAGGTTGCGCCGGTCACCGAGGAGATCGATTGCGATGATGGTCGAGCAACCTGCGACATGAGCCGCCATCAAGGCGCCCAGCCCGACCGCACCCGCCCCGATCACCACGAACGTCGACCCGGCCGAAGGCGTCAGCACGCGAAGGACGCTACTCGCCCCGGTCGTCACGCCGCAGCTGAGCGCCGCTGCCCATTCGAAGGGATAATCACGCGGCAGAATGACCGCGTTCGTATCATAGGCCAACATGTGCGTTGCGAAGGACGACTGGCCTCCGACGCCGCCGGAGATCCTGCCATCGAACGGGTGCTCCCCGTTGGCGCGCTTTCCCGAGATATTATAGCGAGCGAAATTCTCGCAATTCATTGGATGTGCCTGTCGGCACGTATTGCAATGGCCACAGGACGCCTGGGTGAGCAGGACGTGATCGCCAGGTTCGACGTCCCGCACCGCGTCGCCGACGGCCTCGACGATGCCCGCGCCTTCGTGGCCAAGAACGGCCGGGAGCGGCGCACCAAAATCACTGTCGCGGATGATCAGGTCGGTATGGCAAATCCCGCTTGCCCTTGTTCTTACGAGAATCTCCATGCCTCGAGGCTCCGCCAGCGCAAGCTCCATCGGTTCAAGCGGACTGTGCGGCGCGATGGCAACGGCGGCGCTGATCTGCGGCATCGGAACCTCTTTACCTCAATGAGCAATCACATTGCCTGTTGTTCCAGACCTATAGGCGACTCTCGTTTCGGGCCGCCTCATATTCGCTCGAAAATCGTCGGATCAGGTCGGCGAGTGGCGCGCTTTCGGTGACATCGCTTACACCGTGCCCACCGGCCCAGACGTCCTTCCAAGCCTTGATAGTGTCGAGTTCGCGAGCCAGATCGAACTTCTGATGATCGCCGCCGCCGACGAAGCCCGATCGCTCCAGGCTGAGACGGAGCATATTGGACGGGATGCCCGTGACCTCGGAGGTCAGGACGATGTCGTCTCCGCCACTCTCGATAAGGATTTCACGATACGCGTCCGGAGCGGCACTCTCGGTCGCGGCAATGAAGCTCGTTCCAGCGGCAACCATGTCTGCGCCGAGAACGCGCGCCGCCGCCAGAGAGCGTCCATTGGAAATGCCGCCAGCCAAAATGACCGGCCCATCAAAGAACTTGCGGACTTCCGACACAAAGGAAAAGGGGTTCAACCAGCCGGTATTGCCGCCCGCCCCTGCCGTCAGCAGGATCAAGCCGTCCACGCCCGCTTCGGCCGCACGCCGCGCGTGCTTGACGCTTGCAGCATCCGATATGACAATGCCGCCATAAGCGTGGACGCGCTCGATGATGTCGACAGGGCTCCCCACCGAAGCAATGATCGCCGGCACCTTTGCATCCACGCAGATATCGAGATCGTCTCCAAGTCGAACGTTTGTCTTGTGAACGATGAGATTGACCGCCCAGGGGGCAATCGCCTGAACCCCGGCAAGCCGGGTTTTGATCTCGACGAGCCAGTCCGCAAAGATCGCCGGCGTTCGCGCGTTCAGCGCCGGGATCGAGCCCATGACCCCCGCGCGACCTGCCTCGACGACCATATCGACCGTCGAAACCAGGAACATCGGAGCAACTACAAGCGGCAAGCTGAGGCTCCCGCAAAGATCGGCCGCTAGATCAGCACTGCCATGACGCCGCATTGGCCAAACCTCCCCGGTAAACTGACTTCATAGTCATTAGACTACATCAGAAGTACAAATTTGCAAGCGCGATTGCGGAGCCGTGGGTCGCCAAGGGGGCGGCAATCCTCGTACTGCCGCCTCCCGGAAATGGTGGGTACGACGAGGGTGCCCATCCCAAAAACCTGGGACGCCGTAGCAGCGCCGTTGCAATCACCCATTCTGACGCTATATTCGGCCGGTAGATCGCAGGCGTCAATCGTAGGTAAATTCAAGCCCGCAAATCGCGCCCGTTTTCCGGTGACTTTTCTGTGAGGCGCCGGGGTTTTATTGACCAGAAAGCTGGTGGCCCGTAGGGTCACGCATCTGAAGGGGAACGTATCGGTGATGAAGTGGCGCAATGCATTTCGAACCAGCGAAGAACTACATCGCTTCAAGCGGTACGCGGTTCTACGGGAAGCGACGCGCATCATATCGCGCCGCGGGTTCCACAACACGTCTCTTGACGAAATTGCGGAAGGCCTGGGGATATCCAAAGGCACGCTGTACAACTATGTTTCCGACAAGCAGGAGATACTGTTCGACTGCCACATGATCGCTCTCGACCTGGGCGATCACGCTTGCAAGGTGGCCAACGATCTTGATGGATCCGGGCTGGACAAGCTCCGGATTTTACTGCTGTGTTACATCCAATGGATGTACGGCGAGGCCGGTATCGGTGGCATCACCTCGGATATCAATGCTCTGCGTCCCGATGATCGCATCACTGTCGTCAGCCGGCGTGATAAAATCGACCGTGCGCTTGTCGATCTGATCGAACTTGGCATTCGCGACGGAAGTTTGGTCGCAGAAGATCCGCATCTCGCCGTTTTCGTCATCATGGGGGCCGTGAACAGCATTTCTTCGTGGTTTGATCGGGGTGGCAGGCTTAAGATTGAGGACATAGCAGACGTCATCGTAGGCATGCTGACGCGATCTATAGCCGTCGACACCTCCATCGCGAAGATGCGCGTCGAAATTCCGGCACATCCGGAAGCGACATTGGCGTTCACCCCGCTGGCTCCTGCGCGGGCCGGGCGGGCGGCGGCCACAAAAAAGGCGGGCAGCGCCAAAGCCAAGCCGACCGGCGTTTCTAGGAAAAAGGCGGGGAACTAGAGCGGCGTCCGCAGGGCAAGAGGTATGAAGTTGGCAATGGCGTTCTGGTCGACAGCGATGGCCCAGGCGCTGAATTCCACGTTAGTCGAGCGACAGCTCATTGGGGACGAAGAGCATCGCGGGCGCTTCGATTAACTTCTTGATCATCTGAACAAAGCTGGCAGCGTCCCAGCCGTCCACGACCCTATGGTCGCAGCTGATCGACAGGTTCATGAGCTTGGCGACCTCCAGCTGGCCGTTTCGGATCGTGGGGCGCTCGACGATACGATTGGGTCCGATAATCGCGACCTCGGGACGATTGATCACTGGCGTGGTGCAGATACCGCCCAGCGGGCCCAGAGAAGTTATCGTCAGCGTGGACCCGCTCAGTTCGGCTGAAGTGACCTTGCCGGAGCGGGCGGCGTCGGCAAGCCGTCTTATTTCAGTTGCCAGCTGCCACAGGTTGCAATCCTGAGCGTCACGGATCACAGGAACCATCAAGCCGGCATCAGTTTGGGTTGCGACCCCAAGGTGTACCGCGCCGCTGCGAATGACTACTCCCGCTTCATCATCATAGCGGGCGTTCATCGTGGGGAACTGCGCAACCGCTTTGCATACGGCGATGATGAGCAATGGAAGCATGGTTAACTTCGGTCGCCCGCCGCGGTTGGCGTTGATGTCCTCCCGCATCGCCTCAAGCTTTGTGACGTCGATCTCTTCAACGTAGCTGAAGTGGGGGATGTGCCGCTTCGAAGCGGCCATATTCTCGGCAATCCGACGCCTCAAGCCAACCACCTGGATTTGCTCGTCAGCTCGACGGCGTCCGCTCGGGCGATATTGGGAGTTATAGGTCAGGAATGCGTCCAGGTCGCCATGGCGTATACGCTCCCCGCCCCGCCTGCCAACTTCCGAAAGATCGATTCCAAGATCCCTGGCCCGTCGACGAACGGCTGGAGACGCAGAGACGCGGCGCAGTGGCATGGCAGCGGTGGCCACATCCGGATGCGAATCTGCCGCCACCTGCTCAGACCGTTGGTCGGCGACGGAGCTTGTGGCAATTGCCGACAACTGCTCCCGGGACTCTGTCGGCTCGCCCGCCAAGCCGTCTTGTCGCACATCTTCCACCTCGAAGACGGCAAGAACCGATCCGATTGCAACCTGATCACCGACTTTGCCTGCGGTCTTCAGTATCCGCCCGGATACCGGAGCGGAGATTTCCACGGTCGCCTTATCCGTCATCAAGTCGGCAAGTGGCGCGTCCTCTTCGACCATCTCACCCACAGACACATGCCAGGCAACGATCTCGGCTTCGGCGATACCTTCTCCAATGTCGGGCAGCTTAAACAGATAGTCGGTCATCGGCTCAAACCTCAAGAATTCGCTTCAAAGCGTCGCCCAGCCGTTTGGGGCCGGGGAAATATTCCCACTCGAAGGCATGAGGATATGGCGTGTCCCACCCTGTCACCCGTTCGACCGGCGCTTCCAGGTCGAAGAAACAATGTTCCTGAACCAGTGCGGCAAGCTCCGCGCCGAAGCCGCAGGTCCGCGTCGCCTCATGGACGACGACGCAGCGCCCCGTTTTTTGAACCGAGCGGGTGATCGTGCCCAAATCCAGAGGGACGAGCGAGCGAAGATCGATCACTTCGGCATCGACAGCGGTGCTCTCGGCCGCGGCCAACGCGACATGGACCATAGTTCCATAAGCGAGAACGCTGACGTCGGCGCCCGGCCGGACGATGTTGGCCTGTCCCAGCGGAATGGAGTAATGCCCCTCGGGCACCTCACTTGCCGGATGACCCGACCAAGGCATCACCGGCCTGTCATGATGCCCGTCGAAAGGACCGTTGTAGAGCCGCTTCGGCTCAAAAAACAGCACCGGGTCGTCGTCTTCGATCGCGGCGATCAGCAACCCCTTGGCGTCATAGGGCGTCGAGGGAATGACCGTCTTCAACCCCGCGACATGCGCAAAGATGCCCTCCGGCGATTGGCTGTGGGTCTGACCGCCGAAAATGCCCCCGCCATAGGGGCTGCGAACGGTGATGGGGGACCACCATTCGCCGGCAGTGCGGTAGCGTAAACGGGCCGCTTCGGAGATCAACTGGTCCGTCGCGGGATAGATATAGTCGGCGAACTGGATCTCGACGACAGGGCGCTTGCCATAAGCGCCCATGCCCACGGCGATGGCGACGATTCCGCCCTCCGCGATCGGAGTGTCGAAGACACGCTCAATACCATGCTTCCGCTGCAAGCCCTCGGTTGCGCGAAACACGCCACCGAAAAACCCCACGTCCTGGCCAAATACGACCACTTGGGGATCTTGCTCGAGCGCAACATGCATCGCGTCATTGATCGCCTCGATCATCGTCATCTTTCGCACGGGTCAGACCCCGGCCTGCGCACGTTGCGCGATGAGATGCGCCGGCATGTCGCGGAACACGTCGTCGAACATTGTGCTGACCGGAGGGCGCTTGCCCTCCTTCAGCGTTCCGAGCGCTTCCGCCTCACGGCCCGACTCCTTTACGTGCCTGGCAAGCTCTTCGACAAGGCTGACATGCTCATCCTCAGACCATGCCCCCAGTTGAATGAGATGGCGCTTCAGCCGATCAATCGGATCACCGAGTGGCCACGCGGCCGGCTCCGAACCGGGGCGGTAGCGGGTTGGATCATCCGATGTCGAATGCCCCTCGGCACGATAGGTGAAAAGCTCGATCAAGGTCGGCCCAAGACCTGCACGCGCGCGGGTGGCGGCCCAATGCGTCACGGCGTAAACGGCCAGAAAATCGTTCCCGTCGACGCGTAGGGCCGGAATCCCAAAGCCCAGACCTCGCGCGGCGAACGGCGCTGCCTCCCCTCCGGCTATCCCCGAAAAAGATGAAATCGCCCACTGGTTGTTGACAATATTCAGAATTACCGGGGCGCGATAAACGCTGGCGAACGTCAGCGCATAATGGAAATCACCCTCAGCCGTCGCCCCTTCCCCGATCCATGCCGCCGCGATCCGTTCGTCCCCGTCCGTAGCGGCTCCCATCGCCCAACCTACAGCCTGGCTGTATTGCGTCGCGAGATTGCCCGATATTGAGAAGAAACCTGCTTCACGGCTTGAATAAAAGACCGGCATCTGGCGCCCTTTGAGCCGATCCCCGCTATTGGAGTAGACTTGGTTCATCATGTCTGTCAGCGGCCAATCGCGGGCGATGAGCAGGCCCTGCTGACGGTAGGTAGGAAAGCACATGTCGGCATTGTCCAGGGCAAGCGCCGCCGCAACGGCAACGGCCTCCTCCCCGGTCGATTTCATGTAGAAGCTCGTTTTGCCTTGGCGCTGCACGCGGACCATTCGCGTATCATAGGCCCGGGTGAGCAGCATCGCGCGCAAGCCTTTGTGCAGCACGTCGATCCGTAGGTTCGGGGCCCATTCGCCGACCGCGTGGTCGCCGTCATCCAAAACCCTGACGAGGCTGAAGGCAAAGTCGCGGATCTCGGCCGGGTCAACGTGTACGGGTGGCCGTCGCAAAGCCCCGGCCGCGGGAATGGTGAACCGCGAGAAATCGGCCTCGTCGCCGGGCCGGCATAGGGGTTCGGGTACATGCAGCCCAGGGTGATTACGCAGCATCTTGGCCTCCAGGAAGACGGGTCATTCGCAGCTATGTCGCCTGATCCGCTGCGGTAAGCAGGACTTCATGAACCAGCGTGCAGCTCCGCAGCGTCGCACTCACAAGCGCTGCCTCCTGCTCCGAAAGATCGCTGGTTTCGAACTCGATATGCATGTCCGGTGGGCAAAGCGTCGCCCGGAGACCTGTCGGAGTCACCGATCGCCGCGCGAGTTGGCCAATCACGCGCGGCAAGGTTTGGGGGTCGGCCAGACCTCGGACCGTAAAATTGTGCGTCACGGAGTTGGGCTCGCGTCGTTCCGCCCAGCGAGTCGCAGCGCATCGCTGCAAAGATCGGTTTGGCTCGAACAGTGCCTGAAGCGGCGGCCCCTCACCGCCGGCCCGAGCATTCGTGAGTCGAGCGCGAGCAACCCGGACCGGCCTGACGATGGCTCATCCAACAGATGAAGCTGAGTTCGAAAACCCTGAGTATAGGTCGCTGCGACGTGATGAACCATGTCCGACTCCTCGGGAGCATGATAGGCGCGCATTCCGGAAATATCTTATCGAAGATTTGACACATGGACGGGATTTCAGAATAGATTAGTCAGTCTAAGACATATTTTGGAATTGATCATGGCAGAGAATCTCGACAGGTACGAGTTACGCATCCTGGCGTTGCTTCAGGAGGATGCATCGCGGCCGACAACAGAGATTGCCGAGATTGTCGGCCTTTCCCAAGCGCCCTGCTGGCGTCGCATCCAGCGCTTGAAGGAGGCCGGCTATATCAAAAAGACCGTGTGCCTACTTGACCGCCGCAAGCTGGGTCTCAATGCCGAAATATTCGCACAGGTAAAGCTTTCTGCGAATGGTCGTGCCGATGTTTCCGGGTTTTCAGATGCAATAGGGCAATTTCCGGAAGTTATCGGCTGCTTCGTACTGCTAGGCTCAGTAGATTTTATGTTACGTATTGTCGCTGAGGACATCGAGGCGTACGAACGATTCTTTTTCGAAAAGCTGTCTCAAGTTCCTGGCGTCCAGGAAATCAATTCAATGGTTGCACTTTCGGAGATCAAAAATACGACCGCGTTTCCCCTCGTGATCTGATCCGCCCCTATCGAGTGAGCCAAGGTTATTCACGCCGGGCGCCGCCACCCGCCAGCGCAAACCAAAGTCGGCGCCAACGGGCTTGCTACCCGGTCGCAGATTGATAGATTGAGCCTTCTAATAAAAAGACGTCAATTATGCGCAAGCTCGATCCGGTCAAGCACGAGGAAAAGCGACGGGAGATCCTGAACGCCGCAGAGCGCTGCTTCGTGCGCGACGGATTGCAGGGCGCAAGCATCTCAAGCATCTGCGCAGAGGCCCGTATCAGTCCCGGTCACCTCTACCACTATTTCACCAGCAAGGAGGCGATCGTCAGTGCGATGATCGAAGTCCGCCTTGAAGAGGCCGCCGCTCGCTTTACCAAACTTGCCGAAGGAGCAGACGTGCTGAGCGCCCTTTTCTGCGAGATAGAAGTCACACGATCGGGACATCCTCGGCTGGTGCTGGAGGCATTATCGGAAGCCAATCGAAATCCCGCAATGGCAAAGGCTTTGCAAAAGCACACAAAAGGCGTGCATTCTCTCCTCGCCGATCTGCTCGGAAAAGGGCAGGCGGCGGGCGCGATTGATCCCACCCTGGATCGGCATATGACGGCGTCCCTCCTGATCAGCATGATCGACGGGTCCAGAACCTTGTCTCTGCGCGATCCGAAACTGGACGTGAAGGAAGCGACCAAAGCGCTTGAGACGATGATAGTCCGCTATCTGGCTCCGACCTCGGCCCAGCGGAAACACTGATCCGCCATGCCACCGCCGCCTCCGCAGAAGCCGGCTGACCGATCCCTGATGGAGAACAGGCTCCGCGAGCATGTCCGGCGGAAGTTGCGCCACGAGCGCGCGGCGGAGGCAACGCAGCGCCCTTGAACATAAATTAGAGTGCATGCTCTAATAATGCTTGCCGCGGCCACATCTTCCTTATAACTAGAGTGAATGTTCGATCTATTGATTGGCAAGCGAGCCGTTTTTCCCGGCTCCCCAAAATGCCGGCTGACGGCATGAGCCAAGCTCTGCAATGGCGCCTGGGCGGCCTCTTGACGCTGGCGCTGATGGCGACGCTGTTGATGGGCTGCGCGACCCAACCGGCGTACGAGAAGCCCGACTTGAACATGGCCTCCGCGTGGGACAACGGCGGACAGCCGATGTCAGCGTCGGTCGCCTCCGACGCCGTAGATCATGCCTGGTGGAAAACGCTGGGTGATCCAGCGATCGATGCGCTCGTCGAAGCTGCACTTATCGATAATCCGACGCTCGGGCAGGCCATCGCCCGAATGGACCAGGCTCGCGCGACGGCGCGCGTGTCCGATGCACAGCGCTTGCCGCAGATTTCGGTCAATGGAAGCGTAGCCCGAGCACGGACGGGCGGCGCTCAAACCGGCGGCGGCGCACTCACGACCAAGCAAAGCACCGCAACGCTGGGCACTGGGCTGAGCTGGGAACTTGATCTCTGGGGGCGCCTGAAGGAAACCTCGCGCGCTGCCGAGGGTCGCCTCGGCGCGCGTACCGCCGATGCCGCACAGGCACGGCTTTCTCTATCGGGTCAGATCGCGGACGCTGTTCTGCGCCTGCGCGCTTGCCATTTCTCGCTCACGGTCCGGGACCGCGACATCGCCGCCCGCGAACTCGAACTCGCGGTGACCCGCGAACGGCTAGCACACGGAAATGTCGCGCCGGTCGAGGCGGCCAATGCGACCAGCAATCTTGCAACGGCGCGCACAGATCGGATCAGCCAGCAGGAAGCGTGCGCCCGCATCGTCAATGAACTGGTCGCACTGGGCGGTCGCGACGCATCGGTCGTCCGAACGCTCGTCATGACTCCGGCGAGCAGCAGCGTGGTCCTGCCCTCGACTCTGACCAAAACAAGCAGACTAGCGCCGATTCCGGACGTCGATTCGGGCGCGATAATTCCGGAGCCGCCGCCCCTCACGCTCGCTTTACCCGCCACCATCCTCCTCGGGCACCCGAATGTCGTGGCCGCGGAGCGCGAGGCCGCCGCCCGCTGGGCGGAAATCGGAGTGGCGCGTGCTGATCGGCTGCCCCGGATTGATCTTGTCGGACTCCTTACCGGCAACTGGATTCGGATGCTGGGATCCACCACCAGCTTCGACACCTGGTCAACGGGCGCGGAGCTTTCCGGCCCTCTCTTCGACGGCGGGACAGGCGCGGCCAATGTGCGCGGCGCGCAGGCACGCTACCGCGAGGCAGCCGAAGCGCTTCGCGGCGCCGTTCGCACGGCTACGCGGGATGTCGAAGACGCGCTGGCCGGCCAGCAGTCGGCGCAGCAGCGGGTCGTCACCTCCCGGCAGGCCGTGGAAGCCGCCCGCGCCGCCTTGCGCGCCAACGAAGCGCGCTGGCGCGCCGGCGCGATCAGCATGTTCGAACTCGAGGACTCGCGGCGGCAGTTCAACGGAGCCCAAGAGAGCGCGATAGCGGCCGCCCGCGATGGCGCCCAGGCCTGGGTCGCGCTGGTCCGCGCCGCAGGCGGCCGGGTCAGCTTGCAGGCTGCGGCCGTGACAGGCTCTGAAACCATTCCTTCTCAACCCGATCAAGGCGGGGCGCAGCGGCGATGACCAATCTACTTCTCAAGCCAGCGGGTTCGCGGGCCCGGCGGCAGCGTTTCGTCTATTTCGCCGCGGGCGCAGCGCTGCTGATCGCCGCCGGCGTTGCTGTCGTCGCCGTCATGCGCGAGCCCTCTCGCCTGCCGACAACCGCCCAGCCTGTGGCCGCCCTGACCGTCACCGAAGCGACCGCTCGCCGTGCGTCTTGGCCCATGACCGTCGAGGCATCCGGCGCGATTGCGCCATGGCAGGAAGCGAGCATCGGCACGCAGATCGGCGGCTATCAGCTGATCGACGTGCGAGTGAATGTCGGCGACCGGGTTCGTAAAGGGCAGGTCCTTGCCCGTCTCGATCCCGCGCTCCTCAAAGCCGAAGAAGCCCAGTTACGCGCCAGCTACGATCAGGCCGAGGCCAATCGACAGCGCGCGCTCAGCCTCCAGGCCAGTGGCGGCGTCAGCGATCAGGATGTCCTGCAATATGTAACACAGGCGAGGACCGCGGCGGCGGCGCTTGCCGCGAAGCGTCTGCAGTTGCGCTACACGAGCGTGGTCGCGCCTGATGACGGCGTCATCAGCGCCCGCACCGCCACCCTTGGAGCCGTCGCACCGGCCGGACAGGAATTCTTCCGCGCGGCAATCCTCGACCACCTTTGTCGCACGCAGTAGCGCCTCGTCGGGGCCGAAGCGCATAGGGCGTCCTCATTTATTGAATTACATATATTGTAATAATGTTAGATGCCTTGCGTCAAGGGCCTGCAACGCCGACATTGTTAGTTCGCGACCGAAAGGCTGAATGTGACTCCAGACCTACCTGCTTGTTCTCCGCTGCGCCTCGGTGAGGAGGCGCCTGATTTCACCGCCCGCTCGACACGCGGGGTGGTGTCGCTCTCAGACTACAGAGGGCGATGGCTCGCCCTATTCTCGCACCCGGCCGACTTCACGCCGGTGTGCACAAGCGAATTCGTGGCAATCGCGCGCGCTTCCGACCGATTCTCCGCAATGGGTTGTGAGTTGATGGCTGTATCCGTGGACAGCCTCTTCTCACACCTGGCCTGGATCCGCGCCATCAAAGACCGGTTCGACGTTACTGTAGAGTTTCCGATCATTGAGGACCCAACCCTGCAGATCGCTCGCGCCTATGGAATGGTTGGCGCTAACGCCGTGGACGCAAGTGCCGTTCGCGCGACCTATTTCCTGGACCCGGAAGGCATACTTCGTGCGTCCACCTGGTATCCTTTGAGCGTAGGACGCTCGGTCGAAGAGATGCTGCGGCTAGTGGCGGCACTTCAGCGCGTGCACGATGGCACTACCCTTGCTCCCGAAGGGTGGCGGCCGGGCGATGACCTCCTTGCCGTGCCCAGCCAAGACATCGATGACGTGCTGGCTGCGCCCGATGGAACCGACTGGTTCTACACGCTCGTAAGGGACCCACGCTGATGGCTGATATTCGCCTTCAGGATCTGGGGGCTGCTGCCGAGCTTTTGCGCGCGCTTGCGCACGAGCTCAGACTCGAATTGCTGCGAGCGCTGACCGACGGTGAACGATCGGTCGGCGAGATCGAGAAGATTACTGGCATCACCCAGCCCGGCCTTAGCCAGCAATTGGGCATTCTGCGCAAGGCCGAGCTCGTCGAGACTCGCCGCAAAGCCAAACTCGTCTTCTATCGTATCAATCAGGATCGTATTGCCGAGGTGAGTGCGCTGTTCCGCGCTTTTGCCGCCACAATAGTTACCTCACAGCAACGTGTGGCGACAGGGAGGATGCCTGCCGGCGGTGGGGCGGCGATGTTTGCCAAGGTCACGAATGGGGCTTGACCCCGGATTCCCCGGCGGCCCACACTGCCTCGCAACCTGTTACGCGCCAGGCGAAGCCATGATCGGCACGCACCCACTGCTGGCGCGGCGTCAACTCTCCCTCCGTGCATTCAGCCGCTAGACAGGCCGAGTTAAGCGTCCTTGTCATTTACCAGATCAATAACGGCATTGATGCCCATGCGTTGCCGTTTTCCACATCGAAAGGCTAAATCAAAAGGCAGGACGTGTTCATCACTCGAATGGCGCGAATGTCGTTCTTCTAGGCTAGGTGACGCATGTCAGTCGGGAAATCTGAATTCTCAAAGCAGACCCCGACGCCGATAAAAGACTGAACAGAGAGGCAGTATGACAAAATCATTCGAAGGCAAGGTTGCGATGATTACGGGTGCCGCTTCCGGTATTGGAGAGGCAGCCGCCATCCTCTTTGCGAAGAATGGCGCGCGAACAGTCGTTGCCGACCGCGATCCAGACAAGGGCGAGGCGGTTGCCGAAGCCATTCGCCAGTCGGGTGGCGACGCATTCTTCCACCAGGTGGACGTTGCCGATGGAGAACAGGTCCGCGGCCTCATCGCTGCGACGGTTGAGCGCTACGGGAGGCTGGACTGCGCGTACAACAACGCAGGAGTCGGTGGCCCGGCGGCCGAAATCGCCGATACCGAGGAGAAGGACTTCGACCAGATCGTCGCGGTCAACTTCAAGGGTGCCTGGCTGTGCATGAAGTATGAGATTGAGCACATGTTGCAGAATGGCGGCGGCTCGATCGTCAATACCGCTTCGGGCGCCGGGTTGATCAGCATGCCGGCGATCGCGATCTATTCCGCGTCAAAGGCGGCGACCATCCACATGACTCGCGTCGCCGGGCTGACCTATGCCAAGCGCGGCATTCGCGTGAATTGCGTCTGCCCCGGCACGGTCAACACGCCCGCGATCCACGCGATGGGCATCCCCGACGTCGAGAATTTCTTCGCCCAGGATGTACCGATGGGCAGGCTGGGCACACCGGAGGAGATCGCCAACGGCGCACTATGGCTGTGCTCGGACGAGGCACGTTATGTAACGGGCGTCGTCCTGCCGGTGGATGGCGGAAGGGTCGCCTGAACAAGACTTCAAATTCACTCAGATAAGGCAAGGAATGCCATTATGGATATTCGCGAAGAGAATAAAAAGATTGTCGAGAAATTCTTCGGCTACCTCCAAAGCCCGCTCCCCTCGGGATCGGATCTCGTGGAGATGAAGAACATGTTCAGCGATGACGCGGTCTGGGAAATGCCGTTCATGCCTGCGCCGCTCGAGAAGGCCATACCTGGCCGGGCCCTTATTGGCCATTTTCTCGACTGGTTCTTCGCAGCGGTTCCCGACATGCGGATATCCGACCGTGTTGTCCACCCGACCCTGGACCCGAACCTGTTCGTCATCGAGTTCAAGGCCAACGCCACGGTGACCATGACCGGCAAACCGTACAACCAGACCTACATTCTCAACATGCAGATCCGGGACGGCAAGCTGGCCCTGCTGCGCGAGCATTTTGACTCGATGGTCGTGTGGGAATCGTTCGGCGGATATGACGGCCTTCTGGAAGGCGGAGCGAAGATACAGGAAGCGGCTGCCGCTTGATGTCAGGAGACGGGCGACGGATTACATCATGCCGTCGTCTTTCCCTGGTTCATCGCGATTGTTTCTTGTTTTTTCAATGACATCAGCTGGCGCGGTGCGGATGGAGCACCGCGCCAGTCGACCAGGCGAGGATCTGCGGTGCGTTCGGCGGCTGGAGCCAGACCGAGCGACCAGCGCCGCCGCCGGACCCCGGGTACGGTAAGGGGTAGGAGAGCGGTGCGGGTTTGTTCGCCCCTCTCCCCATGGCGCGCTGGCGCGCCATTGTCAGACAGGCGTGCGCGAGCATGGCCAAAGTCGTGTGGCGGCACCGGCCGGTCCAGCAACCCACCTCATCATCTCGAAGCGATCTCCCGGTAGCCTTAAAGCAAGCTCGATCGTCCAGTGACGCGCTTCGGGATGGTGGTCCGGCTCGGTGTCGGCTCGCGCCTGCCCGAAGCGCCTGAGACTGGTGGTCCAAGTCGCCAACCACAAGTGCATTCATCACCTGATGTGCAAGCATGATCTGCACAGCTGCGCCGGCGGCGGCATTATATCACCACCACCGGCAATGCTTTCGCGGCGTTCAATGGCCGCTTTCGGGGCGGATGGCTGAACACCCACTGGTTCCTGTCCCCGACGTGATTTAGCCGACGCTACGACACCGGCGGCTCCAGATCAGAACTTCTTTCCGATCCGGACGCCATAGCTCCGCGGCGGCAGATACTGCCGGTTGACGAAGGCTCCGACGAGCGGGGTGAAGACCACGGTTCCGGCGACGATGGTCTTGTCGAAGATATTGTTCAAATAGAGGCTGGCATACCAGTCGTCGGTGGCCTCATAGCGGATATTGGCGTTGGCGAGCCAGTAGGGGCGCTGGCTGTTGGCCTCGTCGTTGAACTCCGAGAAATATACTCGGGAAGACGCGAAAGCCTCGGCTCGCAATGTCAGAGATCCGTCAAATGCTTCGGTCTGGTACTGGGCACCCATCTTGCCGGTCCATTTCGGCGCATTGGGAAGAAGATTGCCACGCAAATCGAGGATTTCAGAGCCGGTGATGCCGGGATTACGCGAGCCGTACGACGAGAAGCGCGCATGATTATGTGCGACAAATCCATCAAGGCTGAAATGACTGTCAATCGCGAGACGCCATTCAAGCTCCACGCCATCGACTTTTGCTCGCGCCGCATTGGTAACAACCGTGGCGGTTGTCAGCACCTGACCAAGCTGAAGATCCTGATAGTCATAGTGGTAGACCGCCAAATTGGTCACGAGGGCTCTGTCGAACCAGCTCGCCTTCAGGCCGGCTTCATAGCTCCAGATCGTTTCGGGCCTGAAGGAAGGCGTGACAGCGCCCACGGCAAAGCCACCACTCTTGAAGCCCTTCTGCACCGTGGCATAAATTTGCTGGTTCCGGCTGAATTCGTAACGCGCCCCGAACTTCGGCGAGAAAGAACTGAATGACGCCCGATCCTGAAGTCCGAGGCAGGTCGTGCACGGCACTGCGGCGGTCGGCGCAGCCTGGCGCCCAGTGATCGGGCCAGTAGGGCCGCGCAGGTAGACGAACTCGTCGATGATCCGCTTGCGTTCATCGGAATATCGGCCGCCCAGAGTCACCGTCATCTTCGGAGTGACATGATAGCTCAGCTCGCCAAAGGCCGCATAGGCATCGGTGCGCAGAGTGCCGCCTTGAAAATAAACGTCGGCTATGGGTGCAAGGAAGGGCGGGAAGAGCCCGTTAGCGCGCGCATAGTTATTCTCGTGAAAATAATACAGACCGACGATCCAGTCGATCGAAAGGCTGCTGCGGCCAATCTGGAGTTCCTGAGAGAAAGTCTCGTAATTTTCTTCACGCGAATTGCGGCCGCCCGGCTGCGCCGTGCCATCAAGATCAAAGATATTGGTCATCGACCCACGCCGGTATGCCGTCAATGAGGACAGGTCGGCGAAGGGCAATTCGGCCTGTGATCTGAGGGAGACGCCGTAATCTTCAGCAACATTGACCTGATCCAGATCAGAAAACACAGCGCGCGGGTTGGACGGCACGGTCCAGCCTCGGCTGACGGCAGCGTTGGGACCACATGCCTGCAGACAGCCGCCAAAATGCGTTGCTCCGGCGGCATCATCGCGCTTGAAATAGTCTCCCTCAAGCAGGAACCTTACGCCGTCACTAAGCCGAAAGTCGAGTATTGCGCGCAGCGCCCTCGTCTTAAGGTCGTCGACATCCTTTCCAGTGGTGGCATTGGTCCCGTAACCGTCGCGTTCCTGCATCTTCGCGGAAACGCGCGCGAGCAATTTGTCCCCGACGATGGGACCGCTGATTGCGCCTTCCAGTGAAAGATCACTGTAATTACCAAAGGAAATGTCGAGATAGCCTGAAGGGTCGTCAGTCGGCTTTTCCGAAATGATGTTGATCGCGCCGCCCGTGGAGTTCCGCCCATAAAGCGTCCCCTGCGGGCCCCGGGCGACCTCGATACGGTTCACATCGAAAAGTCCGGAAAGCGCCGCGAATGGTCGCGACTGATACACGCCGTCGGTGTGCAGCGCGACGCTGCCTTCGGCGCCGGCCGTAACGACGGCGAAACCGATGCCACGAATGGCAATCACACCGGAACCTCCGCGCGGCGAAATGTTGAGGTTCGGGACCGACGTTTGGACGTCGATCAGATTTGTGACCGGTGCGCGCTCGAAGGACTCCGCGTTCAGCGCCGTGATGGCCATCGGGATATCCTGCAGTCGCTCGGATCGGCGCTGCGCCGTAACGACAATATCGCCGGCTCCGGATGGCTCCTCAGTCTGCGGTACAGGTACGGCCTGCTCTATGCCCGACGATGTCTGGGCCTGCACAGCATGCACTTGCGGCACACAGCAAAGCGTCGCGGCTGAAATAAGAAAATACGTCTTCTTCATCATCTTTCCCCCCCCAATATTATAGTATCGGAATGATTTTTTTCTTTAGTTCTTGCCGATGCATTGCCTCTCTTCCTCAATGGGAAGCCTGGCCATGCGAAGAACCTGGACGCACTTGCGCACGAAGAAGCGCCTCGACCGCTATGGAACCGGATAGGTGTCCGATCGTGCCACATGGTCGAAGCGCGAAGCCCTTCCAGGCAGTTAGACTAGAGGTTCTCTATTCGGAGACTTGTTGTTTCGTAGATGACTTGTATCGCGGGCTGTCAGGTCTGCGCGCTCCCGCTGCGGCGTGGATGCCGCCCCACGATCAGAAAAACTTCGTCCCTGGCTTTCCTATCAGTTTGATTCTGCGGGATCGACGCGGGTGTCGATGATGCGAAGAAGGACTGCTGATTGGTCCGCAGAGCGAAGGTGCCGAGTGCCGCCACCATCGACCGAGAGCGCATCAAACAATTCCAGGTGGAGGGCTTCGCCGTCGACGGTCACCTCGCAGGATCCCTTTACGGGCACCAATACTTCGGTGAAGTTCGTCGGTTCGATGGCGAGCGTCCCGTTGACGAAGACGAATTGGGCGGTCACGTGGTGAGGGGTTGATATGCTGGCCTCCGCCTGCCCCTGCGCGATGAGCGGCACTACTCCGCCTTCCTTCGGGGCCTTCGGAGAAAGATCGGAGAAGCTGGCGATAAAGGGCCGGATACCCTCCTCATCGATCGACTCGCCCCAGCCGGAGCCGTATTTCGCATATTTTTCGGCACCGCCATCTTCGTCGACGAGCGCCTGCGAAATCACGATCCCGTCGTCGGGGTCGCGCAGGGTCGTGTCGAAGATCGCCAGCAGCATGCCCGGCTGCTCGCGGTTCGAGTGGAATTTCCGCATCACCCTTGGCGGGACGGAGAACATGTCGAGCGGCCCCAGGTCGACATGATGCTCTGCATGATTGCCCCAGAAGAAGCGGTAGCCGCCCTGCAGGACCATGAATATTTCCGAATAGTCATGCGAGTGAAGCGGCGGCTCCGTCGCAGCGCCGGAGACGAGATAGTCCAAATGGAACTTATGCGAATCGCGTAGAACGGCCTTCGGATGCTGGCCAAGCACGTGGCTGATCGATCGCCGCCGAGCCGGCTCCATCACATCCGGATAGGCCTCGGTGTCCTCCTGAAGCTCCGCATGGCGGACATGCCGCATCTGAACGGGGGTCTTCGACAAAATCGTCTGGTTCATACTTCCCATTACTCCTTAACCAAGGGTCTTGGCGTAGGGCGCAGGGCTTGGGCGCCGAACTACCATTGCCATCTTGTCTCCACCGCTGAGACACTGCTTCGAACGTCGATCCGATCGCCGCATTCGGGGTTTAGACATGACGGTCCTTCGATCGGCGACACCGACGCCAGTTGGACGAAGCTGTGAACCGATCGAAGAAAATCGCTCTAGAATTTGTAGCCAATCGTGAAATCGAGAGTGAAAGGCGGTTCGATATAGGCGTTGGTCACCCCACCGGTCAGTGGCGTTCCGGTAAAGCCGCTTGTAGCGACCACCTTGTTCGTGATGTTCTTTCCGACGAGGCTCGCATACAATCCGTCCACCACCGAACTCTCGTACGAGAGGGAGAGATTGTAGCGTGTCCGCGACGGCGCCGAAGCAGCCACGTCGGTGTTGAACGCAGAGAAAAACACCTTGCTGGTATAGACGACGTCTCCACCGAGCGTGAACGCGCCCACGTCTGAGTCAATCGTGTAAGCGGCACCGAACCTGCCGGAGAATTTCGGCGAGAGCGGCAGTCTGTTGCCCTTGAGGTTGAAGGCGGGCTGACCGTAGTTGTCAATCGAAACGCCGTCCCCCAGCGGCCGCAGCGAATCCGCGGATATAAAGTCCGTGAACTCGGAATGGAGATATGATCCGCTCAGGTCGAACTGCAGGGCACGGGTCGGCTTGGCAGTGATTTCTGCCTCTATGCCGTAGATCTTTGCCGCCGCAGCATTTTCAAGAACAGCGCTTGCGACGACGGTCTTGTAAAGTTGCAGATCCTTATAGTCATAGTAAAACCCGGACAGATTCGTACGCAAACGTCCGCCTGCGAACGTCGACTTCATGCCGATTTCGTAATCGGTAATCTCCTCCGGGTCGACGGCTCCCGCCGGCACACCAAAATTATATGTTCCTGATTTGAAGCCGCGGGATACCGAGGCATAGAACAAGGTGCCGGGCGTGGCCTGGAATTCCAGGCCGACCTTGGGCGAGAAGTTCTTGAACGTTTTTGAAGGATCGCAGTCGCTCGGATTCGCGAAGCCGATCGTCGTGAGGCCTTTGCCGCACTGGATGTTGAGATTGGCCTCGTCGGGCACCGTTTCCAGACGACGTGGATTGAACGGAGTGAAGACGTCAAAGGCACCGCGGTTGATCGCGGTCTTTCGCTCGATGCTGTACCTTGCGCCGACGGTGGCGCTGAGCTGGTCGCTGACCCGATAGGTCAACTGACCGAACGCGGCGAAGGCGCGGGTGTCCAGGTTCGATCCAGCGAAGTAACCCTGAGTAAGATATTCCTGCGTGATCGGAACGCCGAAGAATATCGGAAGGTAGATATTGCTTGCCGGCATCGCAACGCCGCCGTGCAGCTTCTCCTGGAAGTAATAACCACCGATGATGAGATCATAGTTGTCGGATTGACGCGAGAACTGGATCTCCTGGCTGAACTGCTGCGCATGCTCGTAGAGCGTGAGCGGGGAAAGCAGCGCGGCCGACGTCTGGTCGAGTTCGCCCCGGCCGGACGTGTCCGTCTTCCGGTACGCCGTGATCGCCTTGATGGTGAAGTCATCGAACTCGTAGCTGGTGTGGGCCGACAGGCCCCAGAAGCGATTACGACGGACCGGGTCTGCTTCCGAGGAGATGTCGCGCAGCCTGGTCGGCACTGTTCCACCGAGAAGCGTTACGCCTAACGGAGGGGCGTTGTTAGGCGCGGTACCGGCGAAGTGGGGCGCCTGAGCATCGTCCGCACGCGAATAATCGGCCGTCAGCTTGATCTGGAAACGATCGCTCAGTTGAAACTGAAGTTTGGCGCGGACGGCCCGCTCATTATTGTCGTCGATGTCGTTGCCGGTGAACTGGTTGGTGCCCCATCCGCTGCGCTCATCGGCCTTCGCGGCTATACGGAAAAGAACCTTGTCGGAATCCGGGATCAGCGGTCCACCGACGGCGGCTTCGAAGCCGAAATGGTCGTATCTGCCCGCCACAAGCTGCGCAAAGCCCTGGAAGGTTGTCGTTGGATCGGCGGTGATCACATTGATCGAGCCACCAGTCGCATTCCGTCCGTACAGCGTGCCTTGCGCGCCGCGCAGGACCTCGAGCCGCTGCACATCGAAGAAGCTTCCAAGGATGCCGGTCGTCCGCTGGAAGTAGACGCCGTCGAAATGCGTGGCGATTGGACTTTCGGAGCCTATGTTGTTAACCAGAAAGCCGATACCGCGCAGCGTCACATTGGCTGCGCCATATGATTGCGACATCTGCAGGTTCGGAACGCTGGCGGCGAGCGTATTGATATTCGAGATGCCGGCTACCCGCATGGCGTCGCCAGATACCGCCGTGATCGCCAGTGGCGTCTTTTGGACGGACTCCTCGCGCTTCTGCGCCGTAACCACGATCTCCTGAATACCGTCCTGGCCTGCCTGCGCGGCCTGGTCGTCACCTGCTTGCGCGAACGCTGGCACACCCACAAGCATAGCGGAAGTGGCCAGAAGAAATGTCTTTGATAGCGATCTCACGAGATCGTCCCTCCCCTATTGCCGGATTGGCAGATCCGGCCGTTTGATTGAAAATAAACTTGGCACCTGATCCGGTTAGACAGTGATCGGGCAGTCGCCAATGCGCGACGACACGGACAATTTATGCCAAGCGTGGAAAACCATCGCAATCCGACGGCTCAAATAGGATTATTGATTCAAGCAATGATGCGCGGCCATGAGCGAACGGCTGTGGACACGCCGACGTGAAAAAGGAGGCTAACTTATAGGAGCCAGCCTCCTTCGGGCATTACGGTGGCGGGAACGCTCAGGCGAAATGGGCCGGATCGAAAAGCGCCGCCAGTCCCACGAATGGCGCGAGTTGCTGAAGGCCGGTGACCTTTAGAAGGCCGCTACGCACGAAGGGAAAGGCGTCGACCAGGCCGCGAACTTCTGCCACGCTCCCCGCTTCGAAAATGAGGATTACACCGATACGGTCGGTCTGGAAATTGATGTCGCGAAGAGTGCCTTCGCTCCAATATTTCCACACCAGCTTCTCTTCGGCTATGCTGTCGGGGGTCTGGAATTCCTCGACGGATGCACCGTCGCGCGCGTCCAGTTGGACGAAAACCTTCATATTGAAATCTCCTCAGCTACAAGTGTTGGAAGCGCGCCGATCCAATCGACTTCAGGCAAAATGTTTGCTGACGGGCAACGAGCGAATGCGCTTTCCCGTCAGCGCAAAGATCGATGCGGTCAGCGCGGGGGCAATCACAGGCACGCCGATCTCCCCGGCCCCACCCGGTATCTGATCGCCCGGTATCAGGAAGACGTCGACCGGGGGCACCTCGGCCAGCATGATCGCGGGATAGTCGTGGAAATTCGACTGTTCGACCCGCCCGTCCTTGATGGTGATCTCGCCCTTTAGCGCGGCGGTCAGCGCGAACAGCGCCGCCCCCTGGATCTGGGCGATCACGCTGTCGGGGTTGACCGAAAAACCATGGTCCACGGCGACGACGATCCGATTCACCTTGGGCTGCCCGTCCACGAGCGAGGTGTCGATGACGGCGGCGACGCGGCAGAGCCACCGTTCCTCGGTGTAGCAGGCAAAGCCGAGCGCGTGCCCCTCGCGTGCAGCGCCCCAGCCCGCCTCCTTCGCGGCCTTGTCGACCACGGCCAGAAGGCGCTTGTCGCCAGCCAGCCACGGGCGGCGCATGGCGATCGGGTCCAGCTTGGCCGCGACCGCGAGCTCGTCGATCAGGGATTCCAGAAAGAAGATGTTGGGCGGCACGGCGATCCCGCGCCACGGTCCATGCCTTACTGCGCTGGTCGTCGGCGCTACTTCGAATAGCGCGTTGGCGGCCGGATAGGTTTTGGTGTTGAGGGCATCGATCAGCATGAAATCGACGCCGTTCTGAACAAGATAGGGCCGCTGGTCGGTCCAGGGGCCGCGCCCGGCAACGCGCATGCGGAGGGCGGAGAGGTCGCCCTTCGCGTCCAGCGCCGCCTCGGCCCTGATCGCGGTAAACGGACGATATTGATCGTGCTGTATATCCTCCTCGCGCGACCAGATAAGCTTGATGGGGGCCGAAGCACGCTGTGCGATCTTGACAGCCTGCTCCACATAATCGAGGTCGCCGCGACGCCCGAATCCTCCCCCGGCATAGGTGACCGTCAGATGGACTTTTTCCTCGGGCAGGCCGGCGACGGCAGCCGCGGCGCGCCGCTGGACCGTTGGTCCCTGCGAGCCGGTCCAGATCGACAGCCCATCCGCCGTGAACTCGGCGACCACCGACATCGGCTCCATGGTCGCATGGGCGAGATGAGGAACATCATAGTCCTGCGCGACCTTGGTCTTGGCGGCCGCGAACGCAGCAGCGGCGTCGCCCTTGACCTCGAACGGCAGCGCGCCTGGACCATCGAGCGCCGCCTTCAGCTTTGCCAATTCGGTTGCCGTGCTTGCCTTCGCATTGGGAGCGTCCGACCACCGGATGTCCATCTCTTCGAGCACGGTATTCGCTGTCCACCAGCTGTCGGCGACGACCGCGACGAAATTATCGATCAGGTAGACCCCTTTGACGCCCTTTTGCGCCCTGGCCTTGGCCTCCTCCGCGCGCAATGGGGTCGAACCTACGACCGGCGCATGCCGGATGGCCGCATAGAGCATCCCGGGCCGCACCACGTCGACGGCGAAGATGGCGCTGCCGTCGACTTTGGATGGTATGTCGAGGCGCTTCTGCGGGCGCCCGATCAATTTCCAATCCTTCGGATCGCGCAACGCTGGCTTGGCTGGCACAGGTAACTCAGCCGCTGCCGGAGCGATCGTTGCGAACATTATTGATCGTCCGGAGCCGGCATGCTTCACCGCAGCGTCGGCTGTAACGCATTCGCCCGGATCAACTTCCCATTTCTGCGCCGCCGCAAGCGTCAGCATCTCGCGCATCTGCGCTGCGGCTGTTCGGACAGGCATGAAGAAGCCAGCGGTTACGGTACTGCCGCCCGTCACCTGCTCTCCGGCATAAAGCTGTCCTGGCTGACCCAGCAGCATGTTGCGATATTCAGGGAGACCCGTCGCCAACTCGAAGCGGGTCTTGCTCCAGTCGGCCCCCAGTTCGTCGCAAGCGATCATCGCCAGTGTTGACGACGTCCCCTGTCCGATCTCGGCGGCGGGAGAGAGGAAGGAGATTGAGTTGTCCGCGTGCAGACGAAGGAAGGCGTTGGACGCCACCGTCGCGGGCGGGGCATCGGACGACGACGAGGCGGATGCACACGCCCCCAGCGGAATCGCGATCTGGAGCAGGACGACGGAACCTGCGACCGCACCGCTCCGGCGCAGGAATTCACGCCGGTCCAGCCTGTGTGCACGCGTCTGGCCTCGGTTCATTGAGCGCACTCCATCAAGCTGCGGCAGCGGCTTTGATCGCCGCGCGGATGCGGTGATAGGTGCCGCAGCGGCAGATGTTGGTGATCGCGGCATCGATGTCCGCGTCCGTTGGATCGGTATGGGTCGCAAGGAACGCCGCCGCTGCCATCAACATACCGCTTTGGCAGTAGCCGCACTGCGGCACCGCGTGCTCGATCCAGGCTTGCTGCAGCCTGTGTGAGCGATCTTTCGACAAGCCCTCTACCGTCAGAACCGACTTGCCCTCCACGTCCCCGACGGGCACCGAGCAGGAGCGTTGCGCCTCGCCGTCGATATGTACCGTGCATGCGCCGCACAGGGCCTTGCCGCAGCCGAACTTGGTTCCAGTCAGACCCGCATCTTCACGGATTACCCATAGAAGCGGCTTAGCCGGATCGACGTCTGTCCGAACGGACTCTCCGTTCAGCTTGAAGAACGCCATTTCCCTCTCCTATTTCCGCGCAGTTTCGACCGCTGCGAGGGTGGCATGAAAGTCACGCAGGATAGCATTGTATCTGTCCGGTTTCAGCACCGCCGGATAATGCTCCCCACCGCTGATCCTGTGCCGCGCGCTGCTGCCGTAACGAGTGGCCATCTCGTCCTGCATGGGCGGGTCGATCAAGGGATCGTCATCGCATTCAACAAGTGCGATCCGTTCGCCGGGGAGGTCGATCACAGGCGCCGGGCTACTGAATCTCACGCCGCGGAGGCGAGACTGCAACCCTTCACCCGATTGCACCGGGCCGACCAATTCGCCGATTATCTCGGCCAGCCGCGCATGTTCGGCGCTCTTGCCGGCCGCCGCCTGAGCGCCGCGATTGACTGCGACGACAACGTCCGGGCCACTCATGCTCAGCATGTGATCGAACAAAGCCTGTTTGGACTGGCTGTCTATGAAAGCGTTGGCGAGTAGGGCGCCAGCCACATAATCTGGAAAGCGCGCGGCGAAAAACTGGAGCCACAGGGCCCCAAACGAGCTGCCGGAAAAAACCGCTCGGGAGATACCAAGTCTATCGAGGAAAGAACGGAAGCCATTCGCCAGTGCCTGGCAATCGCTAACCTCGGGATAGGTGACCGCGATGACCCTGATATCCTGGCCGATTGCAAGCAATTGATTGAAATAGATATCACCGGTTCCCTGGGCGCCGGGCAGCAACACCAGAGGAAATCCCTCTTCCTTCGTCTGGGTGAACGACCAAACTTCGTTATCGACCACAAGCGACTGATGGACGAAATGCGTTCTAACCTGATTCAGAATGCTCAATTTCTTCGCCTTAACTTCTGCAAACTTCTTGATGTATTCATGAGCCCGAGATAATCACCCGGAGAGGCAGAATATGCATCCTCAAAACATTTTTTGCCTTCTTTACACTATTTTACCCAGGCTCCGGTCGGCGGCTATATCACGCAAGCAATCCGATCATTGATCCGGCAAATAACATGGGAAGGGGAACGAGCCCGTGGCGGCTGATCGTCCGGCAGGTCGAGGGGCCGCAGGACTGGAGCCTTAAACATAGATGATCAACACCCCGAACGGCAGGATGGACTTTACAGTAGTTCGCCAAGCCGCCCCCGGACGAGAGCATCTGCCTGGACCATGATACGGTCGATCAGCTCAGCTACAGTGGGGATGTCGTCGATCAGCCCTGCCACCATGCCGCAACTCCATGCGCCCGCCTCCGTCTCGCCGTCCATCATCACGCGAGGATAGACGCCGCCGACATAGATGCGGATGTCGTCGATGGTCACGGTCGATCCCTTTTCCCGTTCGACATCCAGCAGTTGCTCCACCGCCCGATTATTCAGGACGCGCTCGGTGTTGCGCAGCGGCCGCATCACGAGCCTGGTGTCCAGTTCGCTCGCCTGCACAATTGCGCGCTTCACATTGTCGTGCACCGGTGCGTCACGCGTCGCGACGAAGCGCGTTCCCATGTTGATGCCATCCGCGCCGAGCGCCAGAGCGGCGACAAGACTCCGTCCGTCGGCCATGCCGCCGGATGCGATGAACGGGATGCGCAATGTGTCGGCGGCGCGGGGCAGCAGGATCATGTTGGGGATATCGTCTTCACCGGGATGCCCCCCGCATTCGAATCCATCAATGCTTACAGCCGCACATCCCAGGCGCTCGGCCGTAAGGGCGTGACGGATCGAGGTGCATTTATGGAGCACCTTCACCCCCGCCGCGTCGAGTATCGGCATGTATGGCGCGGGGTTGCGTCCAGCGGTTTCGACGATACGGACCCCGCCTTCTATGATCGCCTGAACGTATTCGGCGTAGGGCGGCGGATTGAGCGACGGAAGAAATGACAGGTTCACGCCGAAAGGCGCGTCAGTCATGCCCCGGCAGCGCTCAATCTCACGCAAAAGGGCTTCGGGTGTGCGCTGGGTCAGCCCGGTGATGATGCCGAGACCGCCTGCGTTGGAAACCGCCGAAGCAAGCTCTGCAAGTCCCACGAAATGCATGCCGCCCTGGATGATCGGGTGGGTTATGCCAAACAGGTCGGTGATCCTCGTCCGCATTTGTTGTTCTCCCAAGCAGCGGATGACATGAAGCGGCCACCGCGACGTCGGCGTCGCCTGCACGCGGGACGCGCGCGGCGTCAGCGCCCGGAACGTGATCGCAGGGCCATTCAAGGTGCTGATAGGCGATCAGGCGCGTGGCAGCATCATCACTATGATCAATGATGAAATTGCGCGTGCAGAATGGCGTTATATGTCCAGGCTGCTCTAAAGAATGACAGGATCGAGAAGAGATATGTGAATGACATTTACATCAACTGTCAGTCTAATAACGCAGGCAATAAGATAAAGATATTTGAAAACGATCTTTGCGTATTTGAAATGTTGTAATCCAAATGCCAAGATGATCTCCAATCTGCGTCCTTCGCGCGCAGTGATCGTGCGATATCGATATCGACCAGCTACCCTGGGCGAGGTCGATGATCGTCGCTGTCGAGCGACCACGATCGGGGATGGCCCTGTCAGGGCCGCCGCAAATACCTTCATCGTCTGCATGTCGACGTTCGATCTCGCCGCCCTTCACGGCAGCGGAGATGGGGCGGTAACCTCGTCGCCTCTCGCGACGATTGCGTGCGACGAGACTGGAGCGACGGGAAGAGATGCGATCGGCATTGCGGTGCCACATCCCTGCTGAATGATGAAAGGCCCAGGAATGATGCTGCACGATTTGGCTCTTGAGGATCGATATCGGTTCGACGGCAAGCCATTCTATCTCAGCGGCACGCAATCGTTGGTGCGGCTTTTCCAGCTCGAACAGCGTCGGCGGGCCGAACAAGGCTTGAATACCGCAGTTTACGTAACCGGTTATCGCGGTTCGCCGCTGGGCACGCTGGATCAGACCTTTGCCCGGGCGAGCAAGCTTATCGATCCAGCCATCAGCCTGCAACCTGCGGTCAATGAGGATTTGGCGGCCACCGCGGTCTGGGGCTCGCAGCAGGTCGGAACCTATGGCGAAGGACGTGTCGATGGGGTCTCCGCCGCATGGTATGGCAAAGGCCCGGGCGTAGATCGTACCGGCGACGTATTCAAGCACGGCAATCTTGCCGGTTCCGCCCGTAACGGAGGCGTTCTCGTCATCGCCGGGGACGATCATATCTGCAAATCTTCAACGACCGCCCATCAGTCCGAATATGCGCTGATGTCCGCGATGATTCCGGTGCTGGCGCCTTCGAGCATCTCGGAACAGATGGAGTTGGGGCTAATCGGCTGGGAAATGTCCCGCTACACCGGTTTGTGGGTCGGCTTGAAGGTCGTAACCGAGATCATGGACAGCAGCGAGAGCGTGTCCCACGATCCAAGGATCGATGTCTCGACCCCGACGGATTTCGAAATGCCCGCCGATGGGCTCTCGTTGCGCTCGCCCGATACCGCCCTCGCGCAGGAAGAGCGGTTGCACAAGTTCAAGATTCCGGCAGCACTTGCCTTTGCGCGAGCGAACCGGCTCGATCATGTCGTCTTCGGAACAAGCGAGGCGCGCATCGGGATCGTCACGGTAGGCAAGGCGCACGCAGACACGTTGCAGGCGCTTGCGGATCTCGGCATCGGGGAACGACAGGCAGCCGCGTTAGGTCTGCGCCTCTACAAGGTTGCGATGCCTTGGCCGCTCGAGCCTGAGGGCATAAGGGATTTCGCAACGGGGCTCGAACAAATCATCGTCGTCGAGGAGAAGCGCGGACTGGTGGAGGACCAGCTCCGCAAGCATCTTTACGGTCTGGCGAACGCGCCTGTCATCGTTGGAAAATGCGACGAGAAGGGACAATGGCTGTTCCCTTCAAATGGGGAACTGGGCCCCGGCCTCATCGCGGCCCGGCTGGGGAAACGCATCCTCGCGCGCGGAGGCGATGCTGAATTGTCGGCGCGTGTTGCGCGCCTGGTGGACGATCGCGCGACGCTGAGCGGCTTGGCGAGCCTAGCCGAACGCCCACCGCATTTCTGTTCCGGCTGTCCGCACAACAGCTCGACCAACGTTCCCGAGGGCAGCCGCGCATTCGCCGGCATCGGCTGTCACGGCCTGGTGCTGCCGATGGAGCGCAGTACCTCCAGCTACACACATATGGGTGGCGAAGGCGCGAACTGGATCGGTCTGTCGCGCTATTCGACGAGCGATCACGTCTTTCAAAATCTCGGTGACGGCACCTATTTCCATTCCGGCTCGCTGGCCATTCGCGCTGCGATCGCTGCCGGCGTCAACATCACGTACAAGATCCTGTTCAACGACGCCGTGGCCATGACTGGTGGACAGGCGATGGATGGCGAGCTGACGGTCGATCGCGTCGCCGCGCAGGTCGCGGCAGAAGGCGCGGCGCGCGTCGTAATCGTGTCTGACGACCCTGACCAGTATCCCGCCGGCACGTTCGGCAAAGGGGTCGCCATTCATCCGCGTGCGGACCTGGACCAGGTCCAACGCCAGTTGCGCGACGTCGCGGGCGTCACCGTTCTCATCTACCACCAGACCTGCGCGACCGAGCTGCGGCGCCTGCGCAAGCGGGGGATGACGCCCGACCCGCAAGTGGCCGTGCTGATCAACGACCTGGTCTGCGAAGGGTGCGGGGATTGCTCGCGCGCTTCCAATTGCCTGTCCGTCGTCCCGGTGGAAACCGAATTCGGCCGCAAACGAACCGTCGACCTGTCGACCTGCAACAAGGATCGATCGTGCCTTGATGGCTTCTGCCCGAGTTTCGTGACCGTCGAAGGGGGCAGGCTGCGTAAGCCGACGCCGGCCCTGGCGGGCGGGGAGGCCATACCGGATCCGGTGCCGGCCATCGGCGGCGACAAATGTTCGCTGGTGGTAACGGGCATAGGCGGAACCGGCGTCGTGACGATCGGCGCGATCATCGGCATGGCGGCACATCTGGACGGAAAGGCCGTGCGCGTCATGGACATGACCGGCCTGGCGCAAAAGGGGGGTGCGGTGGTCAGCCACATCCAGCTCGCCCCCAATGCAGACGACATACGCGCGTCCAAGATCAGTGCGGGCGCCGCCGACCTCCTCCTGGTCTGCGACCTGGTGGTCGGTGCTTTGCCGGACAATCTCGGCCGCATCTCGCGCGGCGCCGGCCGCGTGATCGCCAACGACCATGAAAGCATCACCGGCGCCTTCACACGCGACCCTGATGTTCGCTTGCCGACATCGGCATTGCGGAAGGCGCTGAAGTCGATGGTTGGAGATGAGCGGGTTGATCTCTTCGACGCCACCGATCTCGCGACCCGCCTGGTGGGAGATGCCGTGGGTACGAACCTCTTCCTCGTGGGATTTGCCTGGCAGAGAGGTCTGCTGCCCCTTTCCTTCGAAGCTCTCGATGGCGCTATCGCGCTGAACGGGGTGGCGGTGTCGCTCAACCGCCAGGCGTTCGAATGGGGGCGGCGGGCTGCGCTCGATCTTCCTGCCGTACAGGATGTGGCGCAGGGCGATCGGCCGCCGCATCACATCCTCTCGTCTTCGCTCGACGAAGAGGTCGCCCGCCGGGTCGCGTTCCTGACTGATTATCAGGACGCCGCCTATGCGCGACGCTATGCCGACGTTGTGGAGCGCGCGCGCACGGCGGAAGCGGCCGTCCTTCCAGACAGCGACAAGTTCGCCCGGGCAGTCGCTCGATCGCTCTTCCGGCTGATGGCCTATAAGGACGAATATGAGGTGGCGCGGCTGCACACCCAATCGGGCTTCCGCGAGTCCATTGAGGAGCGCTTCGAAGGACCTTTCAAGCTCAGCTTCCATATGGCGCCGCCTCTATTTGCCCGTCGGGACCCCGTCACCGGTCACCCGCGCAAATCACGGTTCGGCGGGTGGATGTATCCGGCGCTGGCATTGCTCGCGCGCGGACGCTTTTTGCGTGGCACGATGTTCGATGTCTTCGGCTATACGAAGGAACGCAGGCTGGAGCGTCAGCTGGTCGACGATTTTTGCGCGCTGGTGTTGGACACGCTTGTGCCCGCCCTGAACGCCAACAATGTTTCAGATGCGGCCAAGGTTGCCGAAGCGGCCCAGGCCATTCGCGGCTTCGGGCATGTAAAGCTGAACAGTGTCGCGGTGGCGCAGCAAAGGCAGGCGAACGCCCTCTCATCGTTCATGACGGAAAAGAGCGCGTCGCGCACACCGAGCCGTACGCCCGCAATGGCTTCTGCGGAAACGGCTTGAGAGTGAACAAGCCTGCTTTTCCATCTTTATGGTCGAGGTCTGTCTATGTCCGAACCTACCACGCCGCACAATTCTGACGCCCTGGACTCGCGGCATGCTCGGCTCGCGGCGGCGCTGCGGGCGGCGGACGTCAATAACACGCCGATCCGGCCGCTTCGCGATAGCGCTTTGGAGCTTGGGGTTTCGACGACGCAGGAAGATGCCTATGCCGTCCAGCGGCAGGTACGCGAACTGCGGACCGCGGCGGGCGACCGGGTAATCGGCCGCAAGATCGGCCTGACTGCGGCCGCGGTGCAGCGGCAGCTGGGCGTAGACCAGCCCGACTATGGCACGTTGTGGGCTTCAACGGCCTTTGGCGATGGCGCGACGGTCTCGCTTTCGAGCTTGATCCACCCGAAAATCGAGGCGGAAGTGGCACTCGTTCTGGAGCACGATCTGCACGACCCCGATCTCACGGTGGTAGACATCATCAAGGCAACGGCCTTCGTGCTGCCGGCGCTCGAAATCGTCGATAGCCGCATCATCGACTGGGATATCCAGTTGTTCGATACGGTGGCCGATAATGCGTCGGCTGCTGGCTTCGTATTGGGTGCCGATCCGAAGCGTCTCGACCAGGTTGATCTGCGGGATGCGGTGATGGCGATGACCGAAGATGGCCGGACCGTTTCGCAGGGCCTTGGCAGCGATTGCATGGGTCATCCGCTTAACGCCGCCACCTGGCTGGCAAGGCAATGCTGTACTTACGGCGACCCGCTTGGCGCGGGGGATATCATATTGACCGGCGCGGTCGGTCCAATGGTCACGGTCAGGCAAGGTGCTCGTTACGAAGCACACATAAGCGGTCTCGGACGTGTTGCAGCCGAATTTTCGTAGGAGCTTCAGGGATGGCTAAGGTGAAGGCGGCAATCATCGGATCGGGCAATATCGGCACCGATTTGATGATCAAGATGATCAAATATCCGCAGAATATGGAGCTGGCGGCGGTGGTCGGCATCGACGCCACCTCCGAGGGCCTGGCGATGGCTCGCGAGCGCGGAATCACCACCACGCATCAGGGTTTGGCTGGGCTGCGCGCCCTGCCCGACTATGCCGAGATCGGCATTGTGTTCGACGCCACCTCCGCCTACGCCCACAAGGCGCACGACGAGGCGCTGCGCGCCGACGGCAAGCTCGTGGTCGACCTGACCCCCGCGGCGATCGGTCCCTTCACAATTCCGCCCGTCAACATGGAACAGAATCTCGAAGCGACCAACGTGAACATGGTGACGTGCGGCGGCCAGGCGACCATCCCGATGGTCGCCGCGGTAAGCCAGGTCGCCAAGGTCTATTATGCCGAGATCGTGGCTTCAGTGTCGTCGCGCTCGGCGGGCCCCGGTACGCGCGCCAATATCGACGAGTTCACCCGCACCACCGCGCGCGCGATCGAACAGGTCGGCGGCGCGGAAAAGGGCAAGGCGATCATCATCCTCAATCCCGCCGAGCCACCGATGATCATGCGCGATACGGTCTTCACCCTGTCCGAAAGCGCCGACGAGGAGGCGATCCGCGCTTCGGTCAAGGCAATGGTCGCCAAGGTGCAGGCTTATGTGCCGGGCTATCGCCTGAAGCAGGAGGTCCAGTTCGAGCGTTTTGGCGACGACAACAAGCTCAAGATTCCCGGCCGTGGCGAGTTCACCGGCATCAAGACCTCTATCTTTCTCGAAGTTGAAGGCGCGGGCGATTATCTGCCCAGCTATTCAGGCAATCTCGACATCATGACGGCCGCCGCCAAGGCGACCGGAGAGTTACTGGCGCAGCGTATCCAGGCAGGGAGGGCCGCAGCATGAGCTTCGACGTCGGCACGCAGAAATTGTACATCCAGGACGTGACTTTGCGCGACGGCATGCACGCGATCCGCCACATGTACGGGCTCGATCACGTCGCCGCGATCGCCAAGGCGCTCGACGACGCCGGTGTCGATGCGATCGAGGTCGCGCACGGCGACGGCCTGTCGGGCACGAGCTTCAACTATGGTTTCGGCGCTCACACCGACTGGGAGTGGCTCGAGGCGGTGGCGGAGGTGCTGACCAAATCGGTGCTCACCACGCTGATCCTACCGGGCCTCGGCACGGTTGAGGAATTGCGCCGCGCCTATGATCTGGGCGTCCGCTCCGTCCGTGTGGCCACGCATTGCACCGAGGCCGACGTCTCCAAGCAGCATATCGGCATCGCTCGCGATCTCGGCATGGATGTGTCGGGCTTCCTGATGATGAGTCACATGATCGAGCCAGAGGCGCTGGCGCAGCAGGCCGCGCTGATGGAAAGCTATGGCGCGCATTGCGTTTATGTCACCGACAGCGGCGGCGCGCTCGACATGGACGGTGTCCGTGCGCGTTTCCAGGCCTATGACCGGGTACTGAAGCCGGAAACGCAGCGCGGAATGCACGCGCATCACAATTTGTCGCTGGGCGTGGCGAACTCCATCGTGGCGGCACAGGAGGGGGCGGTCCGCATCGACGCGAGCCTCGCCGGCATGGGAGCAGGGGCCGGCAATGCACCCCTGGAGGTGCTCGTCGCCGCCGTCGACCGCAAGGGCTGGAACCATGGTTGCGACGTCATGAAGCTGATGGATGCCGCCGAGGACCTGGTGCGCCCGCTCCAGGACCGGCCGGTGCGCGTCGACCGCGAGACGCTGGCACTCGGTTATGCCGGCGCCTACTCCTCCTTCCTGCGCCATGCCGAGAAAGCAGCCGCCGACTACGGCCTCGATACCAGAGCCATCCTCGTCGAACTCGGCCGCCGCAAGATGGTCGGCGGGCAGGAGGACATGATCATAGACGTTGCCCTGGACATGCTGAAAGAACGGGAGTCCGCGTGATCATCGGCATGGGGTCAGGCATTCGGTGACGATGCATCGCGCCGCCCGCTGGGAACTTACCTAGAGGAGGCGGCCGACCTCACGCACCAAATCTCTGAACCACATGTGCGCCGCGTCCGCATTGGTACGGCCATGCCAGACCATCGTGACGTTGATTTCAGCTACCGGGAATGGAAGTGGCAGAACGCGCACTGCATGCTGTTCGGCAGACATCTTGGCGAAATTTGTAGGAATAGTTGCAATCATGTCCGAGTTCGCAACAATATAGGGAAGCACGAGAAAATTTGGTACGTTCAGCCCAATGCTGCGCTTCTCTCCGCGGCCTCGAAGTGCTTCATCTACCTTCATGTCGATTGAAGATATAGTGCTGTTGATCGAGCCGAACATGGCATGACGTGAAGCAAGATAATCCTCCATAGTCAGCTCGTCGCCGACGGTAGGATGATCCGTTCGCACTATACAGCTCAAGTGATCGCTGAAAACTGTCGATCCATAGAGGTCGCCATAATCGAACGTCGGCCAATAGCCGATGGCGATGTCAAAGATACCCTCGTCCAGCCAGCGCCGTACGCTTCCGGGATTGGGTTGATCGATGCTGATCGCGACGTGAGGGGCCGTACCACGCAACCGGGACACGACCTTGGTCACCAAGGTCGAGGCGATATAGTCGGACGCGACCAATTCGAACGAGGCATGATCGGTTGCCGGATTGAAGGACGATTTGCTTGCGATGATCGAATCGAGACTCGTCAACACATGACCGATACGTCGCGCCAGGGTGATCGCCCTCGCAGTCGGTTCCATGCCATGCGACGTCCTTACGAGGATGGGGTCCCCAAACAGGATACGAAGTCGGGCAAGCGCATTGCTCATGCCGGATTGGGTCATGTTCATCCGCTCGGCTGCTCGCGTGACGTGCCTCTCCTCAACAAGCACTTCCAAGCAGGTCAACAGATGCGGGTCGATATTCCTGGCGTTCGGCATTTAGCTGATATGTTCTTTTTACCGGATCGGTTATTTCACACATAAACAATCGAATTGCAACCTTGCGGTGGACGGACGTAGCCCGGGTCATGATCAACGGCTCGTGAATGCGGATTCCTGACGCGGGCATATTCTTCTTGTCATCGTCAAAGCCGCCGTGCGTGTACGCATCGCCGATGGTGCTCCGCAGCGGATCAGATCGTCCGGAGCCCACCCCCGCACATGCCCCGCGAGGAGGCATGGCTGGTGGGCGAGCATCGTTCAAGACGGTCCCACACCCTTTGTCTACGCCACCCGGCAGTGATAACGGAGACGCTTCGAGGATCATCATCCTGTATATGGGATAATATCATGTCGCTTTGGGATGGGATTGACGAGTTTGTGGCTGTTGCAGCCGCCGGCTCCTTCACAAAAGGTGCAGCAGCGCTCGGGCGGTCGACGACGCATGTCAGCCGCGCGATCATGCTGTTGGAGCAGCGGGTTCAGGCGCAGCTGTTCCAGCGCACCACCCGCATCGTCCGCCTGACCGACACCGGCCGCGTGTTCCTCGATCACTGCCAGCGCCTCCTTCATGATCGGGACGAGGCGATCGCGCTGATCACCAGGGGAGGCGAGCCGGAGGGAGAATTGCGCCTCACCTGCTCCACTGCAATGGGCGAGCGCTTCCTGGCGCCTTTGATGCGACGCTTCGCGCTCCAGCATCCCCGGCTGAGCGTGGTCGTCGATCTGACCAACCGCCTCGTCGATCTGGTGTCCGAGGGCTATGACATCGCGATCCGCACCGGGACGCTCGCCGATGCGCGCCTGATCCGCACGCGAATCGCGTCGCGCCAGTTCCTGACATGCGCAGCGCCGGGCTATCTCGACCGCACCGCACCTCTCGACGCGATTCAGGATCTCGATCGCCACGAGCATATCGTCGGCACGAGCACGACCTGGAAGTTCAAGCAAGGAGACCGACAGGTGCTCTACAAGCCATCGGGCCGGTTTCGCTGCAATAGCGGCCATGCGGTCGTCGACGCCTGCGTTTCGGGAATGGGCATCTGCCAGCTCCCCGAGTTCTACGTGCTCGGTCATTTGCGGACGGGCGCGCTTCGGCTGCTTCTCCACGATGTTCGGCCGGACGACGAGCCGATCTGGGCGGTCTATCCGCAGCACCGGCACCTTGCCCCCAAGATTCGGGGCGCGATCGACTATCTCCGTCGCGAGCTACCCCTGGAGATGGCCCGAACCCATGGCGAGGACGCCCTGACCAGCGGCAGTTAGAAAATGTCTGCCGTCGGGGACGCGGACCCCGTTCCCGGGTTTCGCGCGGCCTCATTCCGTATCGGTCTTAATCCCGCGCTGCCGACCCGCCTTCCCGCCACTCGAGATCCCGAAAGCCCGTCGCCTTGCTCAATATGGGAGGCGTCTGCACCGACAGAAAGGAGCACCCCGACACGGCGGATGTCGCAACACTGTGATATTCCGCCTTGTGGATCAGGATGCGGTCCCCGGCCGATACTGCATGTGGCGCGTCGTTGATGAACACGGTGGCCTCGCCACCGAGAAAGAAGAGAACGGTCTCTGAAAAATTATGCCTGTGGGTCTGTGATGACTGGCCACTTTCCATGGTAACGAGGTCCGCGCCGACAGCCTCTTCGATCGGAGTGTCCCTGGTTACCTGCTGAACATGGAATACGTCATGAAGCTCGACTTCCAGATCCCGGTCAATTCGGTTCGGCATGTTTCGCCCTTTCCGTTTGCGCCTGGATTCTCGTTGCCAGGCAGATATTGCACAGATGCGAAGCGGCTTGGATGCAGGCTTGGGAAAACCGGGCCGACAATCACGACGTGCGACTTCCCGGAATGTTCGACGTAGGTGATCTCTACCATGGCTGCTCCCTTTGGCGCTCAGGGAAACGCGACCTGAGCGATTCATCGGCGCAGGGCGCTCGCGTCAGGCTGCGCCATTGCCGTTCAGAAATGCGATCGACAGCACGTTGAAGCGACCGGCATGTTCGTGCTGCGGCCAATGTCCGCATTCGTTGAAGATCTCGAGCTGCGACCCCGCGATGTTCTCATGCATCGCCGTCGCCTCGGCCACGCCGCCGAACGGGTTGTTCGTTCCCCAGACGATGAGGGTCGGCGTGCGGATCTTGGCCAGATCTTCCGGGTGAAGCAGGTTGCGCTGCCGGACGTCCATTTCCTGCAGCGAAAGGAGGTTGGCGATGTTCCGGACGAAATCGGGCGCGTGGTAGATCGCGTGTCGGATTTCGACGAGTTCCTCGCTGACGTTCCGCTCGGGATCGAACATCAGGAGGTGAAGGCGCTTGCGCGTGAGGTCTATGTCGTCGCTCGTCACCGCCTTGGTCGTGCTTTCCTTGATCCGCTGCATGACGGCCGGATCAGCCTTGGTGCCGCCGGCCGCAATGAGTTGAATGGATCGCACCCGATCCGGATGGTTGATGGCGAGCCAGCCGCTCGTCCAGCCTCCGAGCGACTCACCCATCAGATGCGCCTGCTCGATGCCCTGCGCATCCATGTAGCGCAGAACATGCTCGCCATATTTATAGACCTCGTAAGGCTCGTTCGGCTTGTCGGTATATCCATGGCCCAGGGCGTCGATCGCGTGGATTCGATAACCGGCGCGGACATGCGGCACGATATTGCGCGAGAATGCTTCCAGATGTCCGCTGGTGCCATGCAGCGCGATGATATCCTGGCCCTCGCCGGCAATCAGCGCCCGCGTGCGCGTTCCGCCTGCGTCGACATAGTCGAGCCGGAAGCCAATGCCGGCAAGGTCGGTCCAGATCGTCATTTTTCAGTTCTCCAACTTTTCATCAGGTTCGATCACGGCCACGGCCATGCCGGTCAGCCACTCGGGCATGTCGGAATAGGCAAGCGTGCGGCCGGGTGCGTCGTTCATGGCCGCGGCCAGCATCAGCCAGGCGCGGATCTCGTTGCCGCCATTGCCTGCGGCGGCTTCAAGTTCAGGCTGGGAAAGCTCGCTCGCCAGGCTGGACAGGGTCCCCGCTTCGAGCCGTTCAAGAAAGCGTCGATCGAACGCAGGGTTTGTCCCCGGCCGCGCGGCGACGACGATCTCGCGGCGTCGAACCTCGAATTGTTTCCAGTCGTGGCGCCCTTCGCTCCATGATCGGGCGAGGAATTCCTCATCCTCGCCCACAGGCCTGCGCCAGTCGGGGAAGGGAAGACGATGCGAGAGGCCCCCGGTCGCGACGATCGCTACCCGCTTGTCCGTCCCGAGCGCAGTGATCGCATCCCGCAGTGCGTGGCCGACCGCCACTACACGGCTGAGACTGGGGAGCGGCGGGGCGAAGCAGTTCACCACGATTGGAACGATCGGGATCGGCGTGTCCTCGCCGATCACCCACTGGAAGGCGTGGCTGATGCCATGATCTATCGCGATCCGATCGGAAAAGGCGATGTCGATGCCGGCGTCGATCAGGGAGCGGCAGAGATCAAGCGCGAAGGGCCGGTCGGACGGCAGAGTTCCCGCCGGCGTGCCATGCTCGCCTGCGGATTGGATATCACCCACCCCGATCGTGAAGGCGGGCATCAAGTCCAGCCAAAAGCCCCTGAAGTGGTTGGAGCCGAGAATGACCACCACGTCCGGTTTCGCTTCGGCGAGCAGCGTGCGCGCCGTCCCCAGCGCATTCCGGAACGCATGCGCGCGCGGCAGGTGATCCACCTTCGCCCACTGGGTGTTCATGAGCGTCGTATGGGAGGCCCCGACGCCGAATATGATTTGGGCCATCCATTCTCCCCTTGAACAACTCGCCGACCGCGCGGTCCCCGAGCCGCTCCCTCCTGCCGGCCGCACGGCCCTCGAAAACGAGTCGAAGGTCATGACGATCAGCTTTCCTCACTCTACTATTATGTATACAGTATACGAGTCAATGTGGCCGCGGCGAGCATTTGGGCTGTCGCCGGATGCCAGGGCGACCGAAAGGATAGCGATGCCGGCGCAGTCGTTTGAATTCGACACGCAGACAGGGAGCGTCAGGGACGGTGGAATCCGCTATCTGATGATGCGCCCCGACGTGCTGATGGGCGTGGGGACCGCGCTCGGTTCGATTGATCAATTCGTCAACGCATTGACGGAATCGGCCTTCCAGAACGCGCGAGCCTCGTTCGAGGTCTATCGGAGGAACGGCCTGCTCGACTCCGACGGCGCCCTGCAGCGCGCGGGTGAATTCGCCGCGCGGCTGGGTTGGGGACGGTGGTCTGTCGCTTATCTCGAGAATGGCAATGTCGAGGTGATCGTGCGCCACAGCCCGTTCGCTTACGGGATCGGGCGCTGCGACCGGCCAGTTTGCGGGCCGATCGTCGGCGTGCTCCGTGCTGTCCACCTCGTGGCGCTCGGGGCGGAGGCGAGGGTGGCGGAAATCGAATGTGCCGCGCAGGGCAGCTCGACCTGCCGCTTCAGAGTGGAGCCTCAGGCCCCGGCCCGCTAGCTGACGGCGCTCAGCCGCCCCGTCCCGCAGCCGCCGTCGCAGCCGCGATGTGGCCATCGCCGTTTCGCGACGCTAACGTCGGGCTATAGCTGAGAGGAAGGGCATGCCGGAACCGATCATCAAAAAGGCCAGCTTGCGCGAGCAGGTTGTCGAAGCAGTGAAGCGCGATCTACAGGAAGGCGTCATTTCGCCGGGTGAGCGGGTGACCGAGGATGCGCTCGTCCAACGGCTGAACGTTTCACGCACGCCAATACGCGAGGCGCTCTCGCAGCTCGCGCATCTCGGCCTTCTGCAGCAGCGCACCGGCGGGGGGTATGTGGTCCCCTTCCCCACGCCCGCGGAACTTCGCGACGTCATAAAGGTGCGCAAGCTCCTCGAACCGGCAGCCGTGCGCATCGCGGCAGAGGAATTCGGGCCTGAGGAAATCGATCGGGTAACGCGCGCGATCGAACGCGAGGCGGCGGCGTGCGAAGTCAAAAGCTCCTCCAGATTCGCCGCAGCCAACGAGGAATTCCGCACCTCCATCTTCCAGCACATCTCGAACAAGGCGCTGCGAGCCGCGATCGCACAGTTCAATCCGCATCTGCATCTCATTCGCGCCGCGACGCTGTCGGATGTGGACCTTCGCAAGGATATTGTCGGGCGGCAGATCGAGGTACGCGACGCGATCCGTGCCCATGATGGAGATCGGGTCGAGCGGCTCTGGCTTTCCTATCTGACGCTAGCCGAGGACACGCTGATTCGCGCGGTGACGAATTGGCCTCCCCAGCCGGATTTCGGCCGTGTCGCGGTCTCGAAAACCAAGGTCGTCACATAGCGACAATCGAAACTTGACCCCTTCACTGTATACGGTATACATTTCTGCCATTCTCTGAGAGAGGGCAGGCGATGAACGACGTGTCCGAGCTGCTTCGGTCGAGGAAATATGATCAGGGGCGCACCTGGAGCGCGTGGCCGGCTTACGAAGCCGCAGAGTCCGGACTGCTGAACTATTGGTACCCCGCGGCCTGGGCGTCGGAGATCGGCAAAAATCCGACGCCTGTCCGGATCTGCGCAGTAAACATCATGCTGATGCGCGACGAGGAGGGTCAGGTGCGCGCGCTTCGCGATCGCTGCCCTCATCGTGGCGTGAAGCTGTCGCAGGGCATCCAGGAGTTCCCGAACACCATCAGCTGCCCGTATCACGGCTGGACCTACCGGCTCAGCGACGGCGAACTGGTCGCCGTCATCACCGATGGCCCCGACAGCCGCATCTGCGGGGCCGTCGCGGTGCAGACGTTCGCGGCCGAGGAGCGCCTCGGCCTCGTCTGGGTCTTCGTCGGCAATGCCGACACCTACCCGCTCGACAAGCAGCTTCCCGAAGAGCTGGTCGACGCCCCGCCCCATGCAGTGGGCGGCCGTATCGAAAACCGTTCGGGCAACTGGCGGTTCTACGCCGAGAACGGGTTCGACGAGGGGCATGCGAAATATCTTCACCGCACATCGCTGTGGCGCACGTTCAAGATGATGCCGACGTGGAACAAGATCCACATCGAGAAACTGGGGCGCTGGCTCTACCGCGTCGAAGACGAACGCTATTGGGAAGCCGAGTTCCCCGGCGTCGGCAAATGGTCAAATGATCGCTGGTGGAAAATCAAGCCGAAGCAGCACCAGGGCAGGATGCTGGGCAACACGGGCGGATCGGTGCGTAACGATCCCTATATCGCGGGTCTCGACCTGCCGGGCTTCGCCTCGCTGTCACTGCCGGGCGTCCTCCGAATCGCCTATCCGCAGTTCATTCACTACGAATTCTATGTACCGATCGACTCCGGGCATACGAAATATGTCGGCGTCATGGTGCAGTTCAAATCGGGTCTGGCGAAGGCCAAGTTCTACCTCAAATATCTGCTGGGCATCCGCTGGCTTTTCCACGGCCAGTTCTCGGGCCAGGATCATTGGATGGTGGAGCAGACCGACGCGCCGCCCGAGCGGCTGTACCGGCCGGACGTGTCGCTGATCGAGTGGCGCAGGCTGTTCGACGGTCGTCACGCGATCACGGGCGAGCCGACTGCCGGGGCTGGCCATCCTTCCGGCGCAACCGCCACAGCCTCCACCAATTGAGGGAACAATCATGATGAACCTGGACCCGGGCCCAGCGCCCGAAGGGCGGAAGCTGTCCGTCGCCGGCCGTGAGTTCCACCTCATCGAAATGGGCGAAGGAGCACCCCTTTTTCTGCTCCATGGCGGCGGCCCCGGCTGCACCGCCTGGTCCGATTTCGGCGTCGTAGCGCGCATGTTCGCCAGAAATCGGCGCTGCATCATGCCGGACCTTCTTCAATATGGCCGATCGGACAAGCAGGTCATCCAAGGGCCGATGTGGACCTACCATGCCGGAATGATGGTCGGGCTCATGGACGCGCTCGGAGTCGAGCGTGCGGACTTCGTCTGCAACAGCTGGGGCGGCACGATCGCGCTCTGCCTTGCGGCGCACTATCCGGACCGCGTGCGCTCGCTGGTGATCACGGGATCCATGCCTGTTTTCTACGGACCCCTCGCGCCCTTGCCCGAGGAGGGGCGGCGGGGACGCAACGCTCGCGACGTCTATTATGGCGGCGAAGGACCGACGCTTGAGAAGATGCGTGCCTTGATGGCGCGTCTCGAATGGCATGATGCGTCGCGCATCCCCGAGACGACCGTCCGCATGCGCTACGAGCAGAGCCTCGACGAAGGTGAGATGGCGCTCGCCGCGCGCACGGACGGCCCGCGTGGCGATTGGCAGGACCTGACCAACGAACTTGCCAAGGTGGCATGCCCGACGCTGTTCTGCTGGGGATTGCAGGATGCGTTCCTGACCCCTGACTATCCGATGATGTTGACCCGGATGGTGCAGCGCGGGCAGCTGCACATACTCGACGCCGCGTCGCATCATCTCCAGGAGGAGCGCCCGGTCCACTATCATCAGATCGTGCAGTCCTTCCTCGATCAGCCGGAGGACGCCCGATGAAGATGCTGAAGCGTTGGTTCGTCCGCCTGCTGACCCGGACCACTGGGACGTGGATCGGCTCGCCTTCCCGGCGGCGGTGATGCTTACGCCGCGGCAGCAGAATGCCTATCACCGGGCTCGCACCCTCATCACCGGCGACAGGCTGGCCGAAGCCGCATCGATGCTGGTCGACATGGCATCTCCGACGGGTGCTGAAGGACCGCTGGCCCGCGCAGTCGTCGACCGGCTGACGGGCCTGGGCATCGATGCGCAGGAGCAGGCGCTGGATGCTCGCCAATCCAACGCCTTTGCCATCTTGCGCGGGACAGGTGCCCGGGCATCGCTGATGCTGTACGCGCCAACCGACACCGTCACGTCGAACAGTGCCGATGAGGATACGCCCTGGGCCGCGGCGGAGCTGCTCCCGGAGATGCGCGCGGAGGCTGTCGTCGCCGACGGCCTGATCTCGGGCCTCGGGGCGCACAACCCCAAGGGTCACGCCGCCTGCGCCATGGTCGCGTTCGAGGCTTTGGCGGAGAGCGACGTTGTGCCGAGCGGAGATCTGATGCTCGGGCTGGGCGCGGGTGGCATGCCGACCGACGCGCGGCCCGGCATGCGCCCGGACAGTGGACATGGCGTCGGCTGCGCGCACATGCTGCGGCAGGGACCGAAGCCGGATTATGCCGTAATCGCCAAATCGGGCTGGTCGGTGTCGTGGGAGGAGGTCGGACTCGCCTGGTATGAGGTTAACGTCGCGGGCGCCCACAGCTATGTCGGCAGCCGTCACCTCCTGCCCTATTCCAATGCCATCGCGAATGCCGGCAAGGTCGTCGCCGATCTGGAGGAGTGGTTCCCCATCTGGACGGAAACGCATCGCTCCGGCCTGGTCGCTCCCCAAGGGGTGGTGTCTTTCATCGAGAGCGGTTGGCGACGGATGACCGCGTTCACGCCGGCGGCCTGCCGAATCCGTTTCGACCTGCGCCTCAGCCCTCGGACATCGGCTGAAGAAGCGGACCGCGCAGTCGACATGCAATTGCAGACCATCGCGGCGCGCCACGGGCTGGATCTGTCATGGCGGCGACTCGTCACGATCCCGGGGACCACCACCGCGCCGGACAACCTCATCATCCGCACCGCGATCGAGGCGTGGGAGCATATCGAGGGCCGCGCCCATCAGCCCGCGCCGGGCATGTCCGGCGCGACCGACGCGAACATCCTGCGCGCGCACGGCGTACCGACCGCGAGAATCGGCCTGCCAAAGGTGCGCCGCCCGGACATCGATTTCCAGCGGGGCATGAACATGGCGTCGCTGGACGACATGGAGCGGCTAACCCGCCATCTGCTCTACGTCGCAGTCGCCATCTGTTGCGACTGACGCGAACCCGATCGAACGAAGGGCTCTGATCACCCCCTCGGGGTCTGGCCTCAGCCGACATGTCATCTCGCAGCGGCTTAAAAAGGATCACTGGACGATGGCCACAAAGTCCCCCCAATCCGTTCCCTCAGTAACGCTGCCGCCCGGGCTGCGTCGCCCGACATGCGCTGACCAGCGCCCTCGGGAGCAGCGCCGCTCGACCATTACGTTCAGTTGGCGGTCTTCTTCTGTTCAGGCCAGCAATTTGAGCGGCGACTGGATCAATAGGCGCATCCCGATAAGCAGCCCCGACGCAGCGATCTCCGCCTGACGGAACGAAATCCGTTTACGGCACGTTGAGGATCGAACCCGCCAAGGAAAGCGCTGCCGAGCCGTGGACGCCGTCAAGGTCTGGACGCCCTATTGCGGAGCCGCCCCGGCTCCGGCCGAACTCCTCGCGCGTTGGAACCTCGACCCTGTGCTGCTGGCGGCGCTTGTCGCGGCCACGCTCGCAGGCGGCTTCGCATTGCGGCCATATCCCGCCCGCCGGAGAGCGTTCCTTGCCGCAATGGCGCTTCTGGCGGTGCTGTTCATATCACCCTTCTGCGCGCTGACATCGGCCCTGTTCTCGGCGCGGGTCGTCCATCATGTGCTGCTGACCGCCTGTGCTGCGCCGCTTCTGGCCGCCGCCATCGGCACGGACAGACATCGCCTTCCTGGCGGGCTTGCGGCCTGGACCGCGCTTCATGGGCTGATCTTCTGGCTGTGGCATGCGCCCCCCGCCTATGCGTGGGCCTTGTCGAGCGATGCCGCCTATTGGCTGATGCAGGCTTCGCTGCTTGCAAGCGCGGCCGGGCTCTGGACGGCCCTGCGAACGGCCCCCGCCCTGGCCGGTGTCGGTGCGCTGCTCGCGACCATGGTCCAGATGGGTGTGCTGGGCGCGCTGATCACCTTCAGCGGCCGCGCGCTTTACGCGCCGCACCTGCTGGGGCCGCAAGACTGGGGCTATTCCCCGCTGGAGGACCAGCAACTCGCCGGGCTGATCATGTGGGCGCCCGGCGCGGCGATCTATCTGGCGGCGGCGCTCGTCCTTCTCGGCCTCTGGCTGCGCGACGAAAGCGCACGGCCACAGCCCGGCTGATGCTGAAGCAGATCAGGGCATGGGCGCGAAGCCACACCGAGCGCGACCGCTATTCACCCGTCGGCATCGCGTTCCACTGGGTGATGGCGTTTCTCGTCCTCTTCCAGCTGGGCTGGGGCTGGTACGCCAGCCGCATGCCGGTGGGCGGCGACAAGCTCCATGCCTATGAAGTCCACAGCGCGGCGGGCCTCCCGGTGCTGCTGCTGGCGATCGGGCGCGTGGCCTGGCGGCTGATCATTCCCGGCCCGGTGAACGATGCGGACCGGCAGGGGCTGCAGACCGACGCCGCCTATGCGATCCATTATCTGTTCTACGCCTGTTTCTTCGGCCTTCCGATCAGCGGATGGGTGATGTGGTCTTCGATCGCAGCGCCGGGGCCGCTCTATCTCGCCGGTGTCATACCCTGGCCGCGCCTGCCGCTGGAGGAACTGCCTGTCATGACCCGCTGGGTTCTGATGGATGCGGCGGAAGATGTTCACCATATCCTAGTCTATCTGCTGCTGCTGGCGGTCCCGCTTCATGTGGTGGCGGCGCTGAAGCACCATTTCTGGGATCATCACGACGTTCTGCGAGGGATGCTTCCCGAGATTCCGGACGCTGAGGACCCCCGCGCAGGCTTGCGGCATAAGCCGCGACCCGGTCAATCTCCCGAGCGCTCAGCCGCAGACTGATGACGGTCATGACATTTCCGGGATCGTTGCGGCGCTCCCCTCGCCGCCAGGCGCTGAGCTGGGCCGCAAGATAAGCGGCAGGCTGCCCGGCCAGCGCCGGATTGGCCGGGCCGACGCCCTCTCCCTCCACGCCATGACAATCGGCGCAGGGCAACAGCCCGCGTGACGGATCGCCCTTCACATAGATCGGAGGGGCGGCGCGTGCGGTTTCAGTAGCAAGCGGGTCGAACGGCATCTCACTGTAATAGGCGGAGACGGCCATTCGGTCGGCCGCCGACAGGCGTCTTGAGATCGCCTCCATCTCCGGATGCAAGCGCAGTCCGGCTGCATAGCCTTCAAGCTGGCGCGTCATATAGCCCATGTCCAGTCCGGCGAGACGCGGCGCACCCGCGCCATTGCCTTCCCCTTCCAGCCCATGACAGGTGAAGCAGGCGTTGGGCGCGCCCGCGTCGCCGCCGCTCACAGCGATGAGATCGCCGGTGCGCTTGAACCGCTCCATCGAGGTCGGATCGGCCGCGCCGCACCCGGCAAGCAGCGCCAACCATGCAAGGGCGCAAACGGAGGGGGATGGCCGCGGACAAGTCGTCACGGGTCGGGAACTTCCACCCTTCCAAGTTGGTTCCCTGTGGAGGTTTCCTCCGTTCCCGGTCCCGATGCGCAAAAAGGTTCAGCTTGTCCGGCATGTCCCGCTTCTGCTTTCAGCCCTATTGGCCGCCTGCAAACCGCTCCCCGATGACCGCCATCACATGCCGGGCGCGAGCGCCGAGCGCGGGCGCGAAGCGATCGAGCGCGTGGGCTGCGGGAGCTGCCACGTGATCCCCGGAATCCGCTGGCCGAAAGGCCGGGTAGGTCCGACGCTTGGCGGATTGCCGCGGCAGGCGCTGATCGCGGGAAAACTCCCCAACCGACCGGACGAGCTTGCCCGCTTCGTCCGTGACGCGCCGTCGCTAGTCCCCGGAATCAACATGCCCGCCATGCCGCTCAGCAGCGAAGAGGCCCGCGACATAGCGGCATATCTCTATCAGATGGACGCGCGCTGATGCTGGAGGGGTGGCCGCCGCCGATATTCGATCCCGCAGGCCCGTTCGCCGGGTCCATCACCACGCTTGCCTGGGTATTGCTGGCAATGGCGGCCGCGGTGTTTGCGGTGGTCATGGCCGCGCTGTGGATCGCGCTTTTCGGCAACGACCGGCTGAAGGCCAGGCTGGGCGGCGACTGGGTGATCTGGGCGGGCGGTATCGCCTTTCCCGTGGTGGTGCTGAGCCTGCTGCTCTTTTACGGCCTGTCGCTCACCCGCAATCTTTCCGTTGCCCCGGGCGCAGACGAGATGCGGGTTCGCGTCACGGGCGAGATGTGGTGGTGGCGCGTCGCCTATCTCGACGAGAATGGCGGCGAGGTGGTGCTCGACGCCAATGAACTCCACATCCCGGTCGGCGAGCCTGTCGCGCTTGAGCTGGAATCGAACGATGTCATCCACAGCTTCTGGGTGCCGCGCCTGTCGGGCAAGCTGGACATGGTGCCCGGCAGACGCAACGTCATGCGCATCCAGGCGGACAAGCCCGGCGTCTATGGCGGGCAATGCGCCGAATATTGCGGCGGCCCCCATGCACTGATGGGATTTGTCGTCGTCGCGCATCGGCCACGGGATTTCGCCGCGCTGATACAGGCGTGGCAAAGCCCCCCGGCCCCGGCGCAATCGGCCGGGACTGCCCGTGGCGAGCGTCTTTTCTTCAGCGCCGGCTGCGCCGCCTGCCACCGCATAGAAGGCACCAGGGCAAATGGCCTGGCCGGTCCCGACCTCACCCATGTCGGCTCAAGGCGGACGCTAGGCGCGGGAATCCTGCCCAACAACCGGGGAACGATGATGGGCTGGATCGGCGATGCCCAAGCGATCAAGCCCGGCAACCGCATGCCGCCCTATCACGCGCTTTCGGGCGACGATCTGAAGGCGCTCGCGATCTTCCTCGAGATGCAGAAATGACATCGGAGACGGGGTTCGACCCGAAGCTCTACGAGCGTTTCCCCACCGCCGAGGACCGCCCGCCCGATGAACTGGAAAAGCTGGAGGAGATCTGGAAAGCGCCGCGCGGGTGGGCGCGGCTCACCGTCGTCAACAACAACTATATCGGCGTCTATTATGTAGCGGCGGCCTTTCTGTTCTTCGTGCTGGCGGGCGGTCTCGCGGTCATCATGCGCACCCAGCTTGCGCTGCCGCTCAACGGCGTTCTGTCGCAGGAGACCTACAACCAGTTCTTCACCATGCACGGCACGATGATGATGTTCCTCTTCGCCGTGCCCGCGGTGGAGGCGCTTGGCGTGCTGCTTCTCCCGCAGATGCTGGCGGCGCGCGACCTGCCCTTCCCCCGGCTTTCCGCCTATGCCTTCTGGGCCTATCTGGTGGGCGGGCTGGCCTTCTTCGCCTCGCTGTTCTTCGGACTTGCGCCCGACGGCGGGTGGTTCATGTACCCGCCGCTTACCAGCCGCATCTATTCACCCGGGATCAACGCCGATTTCTGGCTGCTCGGCATCGGCTTCATCGAGATTTCGGCGATCGCGGGCGCGATCGAGATCGTGGTCGGCGTGCTGCGCACCCGCGCGCCCGGCATGACGCTGGACAAGATGCCGATCTTCGCATGGGCGATGCTGGTGTTCGCGGTGATGATCATCATCGCCTTTCCGGCGGTGATCCTCGGCACGCTCCTTCTGGAGATGGAGCGGGCGCTCAACTGGCCCTTCTTCGATCCGACGCGCGGTGGCGACCCGCTGCTGTGGCAGCACCTCTTCTGGTTCTTCGGCCATCCGGAGGTCTACATCATCTTCCTGCCCGCAGCGGGGCTGACGTCGATGATGGTGTCCGCATTGTCGCGCACGCCGCTGGTGGGCTATCAGCTTATCGTGCTCGCGCTGGTGGCGACCGGCTTCATCAGCTTCGGCGTGTGGGCGCACCACATGTTCGCCACCGGAATGCCGATGCTGTCGGTCAGCTTCTTCTCGGCTGCGTCCATGGCGGTGAGCGTGCCCGCAGGCGTGCAGGTGTTCTCGTGGATCGCAACGCTTGCGAGCGGCAAGCCTGGCTACAACACCCCCACGCTGTTCGTGGTGGGCGGCCTTGTGACCTTCGTCATGGGCGGGCTTACCGGCGTGATGGTGGCGCTCGTCCCCTTCGACTGGCAGGTGCACGACACCCACTTCATCGTCGCCCATCTCCATTATGTGCTGATCGGCGGCATGGTGTTTCCGCTGTTCGCCGCCTTCTATTACTGGACGCCGATGACCAGCAGCAAACCGCTGTCGGAACGGATCGGCAAATGGGTGTTCTGGCTGATGTTCGCCGGAATGCACGTGACATTCCTTCCCATGCACCTCACAGGCTTCATGGGCATGCCGCGACGGGTCTATACCTATCTGCCCGGCATGGACCTGGAGATCACCAACCTCATCTCCACCGCCGGATCATATATGATCGGCGCAGGCGTGCTTTTGTTCCTGATGGACCTTGCGCTCAACTTCCGCTTCACCGTCGATAACGACGCCGGCAACGTCTATGGCGGCGGAACTCTGGAATGGCTGCCGACGGGCCTTTATTCCACGCGCAGCATCCCGGTCGTCAAAAGCCGCGATCCGTTGTGGGACGATCCCGACATCGGCCGCAACGTGGAGCAGGGCCGCTACTTCCTTCCCGGCGCGCCCACCGGCCACCGCGAGACGATCATCACCAGCCCGATCCGGGCGGAACCCCAATATCTGCAGATCATGCCCGGCCCTTCGGTATGGCCGCTGCTGGCGGCGATCTTCACGGCGGGTTTCTTCCTCCTGCTGACGATCCAGTCCTATCGTCCGGGGCTTGTGAGCGGCGTGATCGCCATATTGTGCGTCTTGCGCTGGCTGTGGGAAACGGACCGGCCGGTCGCGGTCCAATCCGCCGATGCAGGTGCGGGTATCGAACTTCCCACCTATGTCACCGGCCCGCGCACCCATGGGTGGTGGGCGATGGTCATATTGCTGATCGTCATCGGGATGATCTTCCTGATGACGATATTCAGCTATCTCTACCTCTATGGCATCCACCCGCAATTCTGGACCGCCCCGCCCGACATCGGCTGGCTGTTCCCCATTGTCGGGGCGCATGTCGCCGCCTTCGCCCTTGCGCTTTTCGGAAGGGCGCTGCTCGCGCGCGAAACGAGCACGCACTGGTCGCCGGTGGCGTCGGTGCTCTATGCGGCAGGCGCGTTGGTCGCGGCTTTTGTTCTGGACCTCCAGACCTGGCGCGGTGCGGGCATGACGGGCGAAGTGAGCGGGCAAGGCGCTGTCGTCCACGCCTTCCTGTCGCTGCAGGGCATGATTACCGGCGTGGCGGTGCTGATGACCGGCTATCTCGCGGCCCGCAACAGCCGCGCCCTGGTGACCAGGCCCCGCAACAACAGCATGGACCTGACCGTCATCTTCATCTGCTACACGGCCGGGCAGGGGATAGTGTCAGCCCTGCTCACCCGGCTGTTTCCGGGAGCGATCTAGATGCGGGCCTGGGCGTTCCTGCTGGGGGGGATGATCGTCTGGACGATCCATTTCTTCGCGCTCTACATTGTCGTGAGCATATTTCTCACCTCGACGCTGACACGGGTGCTGGTGCTGGCGATCACCCTCGCCTGTCTGGCGGCGGCGGGATATATTCTTCTGCGCGCGACGAAGGAATGGGCCGGTTCGACCGATGCGCCCGGCAAATGGGGCCATGGCCTTGCCGCCCTTTTCGCGGCGCTGGCGCTGATCGCCATCGTCTGGCAGGGCCTGCCCGCCTTGATGATCTGATCAGCCGGAAAAGCGGGACAGGATGGCAAGCCCGATGACGAAGGTCGCCGGTGCCGCCAACAGCAGCATCATGTTGAAAATGTTGGTGCCGAAGATGCCGGCGAATCCCCAAATCGGCAGGGATTGCAGCATGGCCGCTGCGCTAAAGTGCCTTTACCTCGGCGGGGCTGAGCTTTCGGATCATTCGGATCGGGCATTTCCGTGGGCCGGTTACCGACGGCACGATCAGATTGACGTCGAGGCCGCGGCAGATCGTGCCGACACCGACGGGTTCAAGCGCAAGCTGCTCGGTGAAATCCAGATCCGGGCAATAGCCGAATGTTTCAAACAGATAGCGGTCGTTGACCCCGGTATGGATCAGCACCCGTTCGTTGTCCGCCCTGCTGAAGCCATTTACCTGCGACGGGAAGAAGCAGTCCTTGCCGGTCTCCGCACCTGCCGTGGTGGGGCCTTCGCCCGCGCAACCGGCAAGCGAAGCCGCGCAAATGCCGGCCAACAGGCAATGAAGTGCTGATTTTATCATCGGGGCCACCCGCCTGCATCTGCCCGCTCCGTAAGTTAACAGACCGCAGCTGTAATCGTTCCGCACGAACCTTCCGGCGTGTTCGGTCGTTGCAACCACGGGCTTTCCTCGAAGGCTTGAACCTGATCAGACTGAACGGACGGGGAATGAGCATGTCGTACAAGCGCTTCGCGGCGATGATCGCCACCTCGACCGTGGTCATGTTCCTTCTGATGTATCTGAATACATATGCGCTGGAACACGTCTTCTTCAGCGAAACCCGCCTCTACATGGCCGTTCTGATGGGAGCCGCCATGGCTGTCATCATGCTTGGTTTCATGTTCGCGATGTATCCGAGCAAGCGCGCGAACGCAGGCATCTTCGCCGGAAGCGTGCTTGTTTTCTTCCTCGCGCTGTTTCTGGTCCGAAGCCAGGCGACGGTCGATCAGGTCAGCTACATGCGGGCGATGATCCCCCATCATTCCATCGCGATCATGACCAGCGAGCGCGCCCGGATCACCGATCCAAGGGTGCGCAAGCTGGCGGACGAGATCATCGAGGCGCAACGGCGCGAGATCGCCGAGATGAAATATCTGATTGCCCATGCCGACACACTGGCGAAGGCTCCTGAAACGGCCGGAGCCGGACAGCAGGGACGTTGACGGCAGATGGGCAATGAACACCGGATTTTCATAGAACGCCTGCTGATCACAGCGGCATTTGTCCTGCTGCTGCTCGTCTTCTGGGCGCTGCGCAGCCTGCTGATCCTTGCCTTCGGCGCAATCGTAATCGCGGTTCTGATTCGCGCGCTCGCCGCGCCGATCAGGCGGGTAACGGGGCTAGGCAACAGGGGGTCGGCGTTCCTGGCCATATTGGTGATCGCGATCGTCATATGGCTGACCGGCTGGCTGTTCGGAAGGCAGATCGGCAACCAGTTCGAACGGCTGGGCGAGGCGGTTCCCGCCGCCTGGACCAATCTGAAGACGCAGATCCGCACCCTGCCCCTCGGCGCCGATCTGCTCCGCTCCCTCTCCCGCATGTCCGCCGACAACAGCAACATTCTGGAGCGGCTTGGCAGCCTGCTGGTCCTGCTCAGCACCGTGGCGACCAATCTGGTGGTCGTTCTCTTCGGGGCGGTGTTCCTCGCTGTTCAGCCCGGACTTTACCGGAACGGGCTGTTGATGCTTATCCCGAAGAGCCGGCGGGAACTGGGCGGTCAGGCGCTGGACGACAGCGGCCGGGCGTTGAAGCTGTGGCTGGTGGGGCAGGTGATCTCCATGTTGATCGTCGGCGTGCTGACCGGCGTCGGCCTGTGGCTTGCCGGAGTGCCCTCCCCGCTGGCGCTGGGCCTGCTGGCAGGCCTTGCCGATATCGTGCCTTACGCCGGACCTGTCGCCGCCGCCGTTCCCGGCCTGCTGCTGGCGCTGCTCCAAGGCCCGGAGACGGCATTCTGGGCGCTGGTCGTCTACATCATCGTGCAGCAGATCGAAGGAAACCTCATCCTGCCGGTGGTGCAGCGGCACATGGTGACGCTGCCGCCCGCGCTCACCATCTTTTCCATCATCGCCGCCGGCCTGCTTTTCGGCGTGATGGGCGTGATCTTCGCTGCGCCGCTGCTGGTGGTGATCTATGTTCTGGTCAAGCGCCTCTATGTGCGGGAAGCGCTTCACACCGACACGACGATCCCCGGTGAGGACGATGGAGCGGCGACGCTTCCCCGCGATCAGACGGAACCGTCTTCCCCGACCCGCCGTTAATCCCCCGTGGTTCATTTTGATGGTGGAGAGGTCATGACATTGTCGAGCGGCAGCCGGATCGCCCTGTGCGGAGCAGCAGTTCTGGCTTTGGCGGCGTGCGACCCTGCAGGAGACGATGCAACTCGCGGCACCGGCCCCGGAGACGAGGCAGGCCCCACCAGCAACGCGGCCGCCATGGCGGGGAATGTCAGCATACCTACGCCACCCGATGCGCGCGCGGACGACAGCCCCGCATCCTATATACTGGCCGCCGGACGCAGCGATCTGTACGAAATCGAAGCGAGCGAACTGGCGGTGGACCGCTCAGATTCCCCCGCTGTTCGTGCTTTCGCCCACAAGATGATCGCGGATCACACCATGACCAGCCAGCGGCTGAAGGAAGCGATCGGGCAAGCAGGGCTCAACCAGGTGCCGCCAAGCGCGCTCGACACGGCGCGCAAGGGAATGCTGACCGATCTCACCAACGCACAGGACGATCAGTTCGACGCCGCATATCTGAGCCAGCAGATCGCTGCCCATGAGGACGCCCTCGCGCTTCATTCCAGCTATGCCGAGGCTGGCGACCAGCCCGCGCTGCGCGCCTTTGCGGCGGAAACCGCGCCCAAAATCCGGGAACATCTGAAGATGGTGCGCGACCTTCGCACCAAATAGGAGGCGTTCATGCCTGCAAAAGACCAGAATCTGTCGACCCGGCATCAACTGCCCGGCGACGCGGGCCGGCCCGGTGACACGCTGGACCGGGGACGGAAAGACAGGGGAAAGCGCGCGCCCGAGACCGGCAGCGGTGAGGTTCGCGGCAGCGGCGCACCGGACGCCGACCTGGGCAGCGACCCCCAAGGCGGGAACAGCGGCGGCGTCAATCCTTCCGGCGAAGCGAAAACCCGCTCACGTCGGCACAAATCCGACGGGGCATCTGCCTGAAACTCCTTCTTCGCGCTCACCGCGCCTTGTCCCACGGCCATTTGCCCTGGATTTCAACTTCAAGGGAAAAGCTGAGGAAGGTCCGGATCGCGACAATGCCCGCCAGTACCGCAACGCTTTGCAGCGTCGGCTCGATGGCGACGGTGTTGATGATGTCGGCGGCCACGAGGAACTCGAGCCCCAGCAATATCGCCTTGCCCAGATCAGAGCGAAGGCCATGCACGCCCCTGTCGCCGGTAGCGCCGGGCCAGCTTTCGCGCCCGAAGCGGAAAAGCGCGATGACGGCCCCGAGCACGATCACCGTGATTCCCACCACCTCGATCACCCTTACCAGCATATGGACGAGATCGAGAAGAGGATCACCGGTCATATATTCTCCCCAATCGTGGCTTTGCCTGTCCCACTCTCGGTCTGACAGCGTCTACGGTCAATGAATGCGGCGCTGACGGGTTCCTGCATAGGCGGGTGATCGCGCGGTGGAACAGCGGCCAGCGGCTGTGGTTTTCAATTGCAGGATGGTCCTGGTCGGAGAGGAACGATGACGGTCTGGAGCGGGATGCCGACCTTTTCGCCCGGCGAGGGGAATCTCCATTGAGCCCTTCCGACCGGACCGATCTCGCCCAGGACCGGACGAATCTGGCCGAGGACCGGACGGTGCTGGCCCATGAGCGCAGCTTTGCCGGATGGGTGCGGACCGGACTGGCGGCCGTCGGCGTCGGCCTTGGCTTCAACGCGCTGTTCAACGCGGCCGCGCCCGACTGGGCGGCAAAGGCGATCGCCACGGTCTTTCTCGTCATCGCGATATTCATTTTCTTTTCGGCAGAACGGCGCGCGCGCCGGATCATGTCCCATCTGGAAGCGCATAAGGTGACGGCGCTCAGGCCGGTGCGAATCCGCCTCATCAGCTGGGCGCTGGCGAGCGCGACGGCCGCCCTCGTCCTGGCGATCTGGGCGCTGGTCCCGCAATAACCCGGCCTTTTTCAGCGCCCGACCTGCACGACCGCTGGAACAACCCGCCCCGAAGAACCGTTACGCCATCATCCGGAAAAGCATTCGGGACGTGTCCCACCGGCCCTACCCGTTGCAGGAGCGTGCATTGGCAAGCGATGACAAGCCCTTGGTGGTGATCACCGGCGCGGCGGGCAACATCGGCCGTTCGCTCACTGCCGCGCTTTGCCACCGCTACAGCATCGTCGGCATTGACCTGAAAGGCGGCGGGACGGATTTCCCGGTCATCGAGGCCGATTTCACCAGTGACGATTCCATGGCCGCCGCCATGGAGAAGCTGCCCCGCTTCATTCTGCTGACGCTGCTGGGGGCGGGCATATGGACGGGGCTTCTGGCGATGGCCGGCTATTGGCTGGGCGCGGAATACCGCCAGGTGGCGCGCTATCTGGGCCCGACGAGCACCATCATCCTCGGCTCGGCCTTCGTCTATTACATCTACCGCGTCGTCACCTTCCGGCGGCGCTAGAGCGGTCGCCTATTCATATTGCGCGGGCAGATAGCCGTCGTCGACTGCATCGCTGAACTTGGTCGTCTGCTTGTGGAACATCATCGGGACGATGCCGGTCGATCCGTGACGCTGCTTGGCGACGATCACCTCGGCGCGGCCGTCGATCCGGTGCGCCTTGTCCAGCCATTTCTCGAACTTTTCCGAGCCGTCCTCCGGCTTTTTCGATGCGTGATAATATTCCTCGCGGAATACGAACAGAACGATGTCGGCGTCCTGCTCGATGGTGCCGGATTCGCGCAGGTCCGAAAGCTGCGGGCGCTTGTCCTCGCGTTGCTCCACCTGACGCGAGAGCTGCGACAGCGCTAGCACCGGGAGGTTCAGCTCCTTGGCGAGCGTCTTCAGGCCGCGCGTGATCTCCGAGATCTCGTTCACGCGATTTTCGCTCGCCTGGCGGCTCGAGCCCTGCAGGAGCTGGAGATAATCGACCACGATCATGCCGATGCCGCGCTGGCGCTTCAACCGCCGCGCGCGGGTGCGCAGCGCAGCGATGGAAAGCGCCGGCGTATCGTCGATATAGAGCGGAAGCTGCTGGAGATCGGCCGCCGCGCGGGCAAGGTTGCGGAACTCGTCGCGGCTGATCTTGCCCATGCGCAGGCTTTCGGAGCTTATGCCCGACTGTTCGGCCAGAATACGGGTGGCAAGCTGGTCTGCCGACATTTCCAGCGAGAAGAAGGCGACGCCCGCACCCGGCGACTGGCCTTCGTCGATGCCGTCCTGCCGGTCGCGGATCAACCGCATCGCGGCGGAAAAGGCCATGTTGGTGGCAAGCGCGGTCTTGCCCATCGCCGGACGCCCGGCGAGGATCACCAGATCGGAGCGATGCAACCCGCCGATCTTGGAGTTGAGCCCTTCCAGCCCGGTGGTGATGCCCGACAGATGCCCGCCCGAATTGAGCGCGCGCTCGGCCATTTCCACCGCCAGCATCGTCGCTTGGCCAAAGGTCTTGACGCCGCCGCCCACCTGCCCGTCCTCGGCGACGCGGTAGAGCGCGATCTCGGCCTCTTCTATCCGGCCGCGCGGGTTGACATCGGCCGAGGTATCGAGCGCGCCCTGCACCATGTCGCGCCCCACGCGCACCAGCTCGCGCAGCAGCGCGAGGTCGTAGATCTGCTCGGCAAAGTCCCGTGCGCCGATCAGGGCCGCGCTGTTGCCCGTCAGTTCAGCGAGATAGCCCGGCCCGCCCAGCGCGCGCATCTCCTCATCGCCTTCGAACAGCGGCTTCAGCGTGACCGGGCTCGCCACCATGTTGCGGTCGGCAAGCTTCAGCACCGCCTCATAGATGCGGCCGTGGAGGGGAGAAAAGAAATGCTCCGGCTTCAGCCTGATCTGCACATCCTCCACGAGGCGGTTGTCGATCATCAGCGCGCCTAGAAGCGCGGCCTCCGCCTCCACGTTCTGGGGCAGGCTGGCGGCTTCCGGCATATCGTCGGGCACGAGTCGTATCGGGGTTGAAACCATCCGGCCATGATCGGCCAATGAAGCCGGGATGCCAAGTGTCATTGCCGAATCAATCGGGGCACAAAGCTGCTGATAATCATGTGGATAGGCTGTGGATAACCGGACGCCTGATCGGCAAATGCCTCAGGCGGCCTCGCCCTGCGCCCTGTCCGCCACGCCACCCCCCAGCACGAAGCGGCGGTCGCAATAGCCGCAATCGACGAAACCCTTCTCGTCGATCTGGAGAAAGACTCGGGGATGGCCAAGCGGGCCGCCATCGCCGTCGCAGGCGACGCGGGCGGTTTCGACGCGGATGATCTCGGGCGGCGGTATCATGGATTGGCGCTCTAGCGCGATTCGCTGCTGGCGGGAAGAGGAGGATGCCGGGGGTTCCCGACGTTCCCGCCCTTGCGCTCGCGCGCGGGAACGCTATCGAGACCTGATGACAAACGCGGCAATTTCGATCCAGGGTCTGGAGAAGACCTACAGCAACGGCAAGCGGGCGCTGGACGGGGTGAGCTTCGACGTGCCGCGCGGGCAGATCTTCGGCCTGCTGGGGCCGAACGGCGCCGGCAAGTCCACGCTCATCAATATCCTCGCGGGCCTTGTGAACAAGACGGGAGGCAAGGCCAGCATCTGGGGGTTCGACATCGACGCCCATGCCCGCAACGCCAAGGCGTCCATCGGCATCGTTCCGCAGGAAATCCTGTTCGACCCGTTCTTTTCACCGGCCGAGGTGCTGGAGATGCAGGCGGGCCTTTATGGCGTGCCCAAACACAAGCGCCGCACGATGGAACTGCTCCGCGCCGTGCGGCTTGAGGACAAGGCCGACGCCTATGCACGCACCCTGTCGGGCGGGATGAAGCGGCGGCTGCTCGTTGCAAAGGCGATGGTCCATACGCCGCCGGTGCTGGTGCTGGACGAGCCGACCGCCGGTGTCGACATCGAGCTGCGCCAGCAGCTCTGGACCTATGTCAGGGAGCTGAACCAGGGCGGTGTCACCGTGGTGCTCACCACCCATTATCTGGAAGAGGCGGAGGAGCTTTGCGACCGGATCGCCATCATCAACCACGGCAGGCTCATCGCCAACGAGCCGACGCATGAACTGGTGGGGCAGGCGCATGAAAAACAGGTCGTCGTCACCATCGACCGCGATCTGACGGAAGTCCCCCAGGCGCCCTGTTTCGGCCGGATAACGCTGTCCGCGCCCCGGGTCGTCACGATCAGCTACGACCGGCGCAGGGTGAACGCCGGGGATGTGCTCGGCGCGCTGACGGCGGCCGGTCTGGGCATCGTCGACGTCTCCACCCAGGAGCCTGACCTTGAGGATGTTTTCCTGAGCCTGACGAGAGCCCCCGCCGATGGCTGATGTCGACGCGGATGTCATCATCATCGGCTCAGGCGCCGCCGGGCTGACCGCCGCGCTCACCCTCGCGCCGAGGCTGAAGGTGGTGGTGCTTGCGAAGTCCAACATCTCGTCGGGCTCCACCGCATGGGCACAGGGCGGAATCGCCGCGGTGCTGGAGCCGGGCGACACGTTCGAGAGCCACATCGACGACACCATGACGGCCGGGGCGGGCCTCAACAACCGCGATGCGGTGGAATTCGTGGTCGAAAACGCGCCTGCGGTGATCGAACGCCTCGCCGACCTTGGGGTCCCGTTCAATCCCGGCGAAGCAGGGGGAGAGCGCTGGCATCTGACGCAGGAGGGTGGCCACAGCCATCGCCGCATCGTCCATGTCGACGACGCCACCGGCATGGCGGTGCAGCAGGCGCTGGAAGCGGCCGCCGCCGCGCATCCGAACATCCACCTCGTGCCGGACATGGTCGCGATCGACCTCATCACCGGCCGGCATCAGGATTCGCCGGCCGCCGACCCCCGCCGCGTCTGGGGCGTCTATGCCTGCGACCGCGAAACCGGCCATGTGAGGCGGTTCACCGGCCGCGCCACGGTGCTTGCAACCGGCGGTGCGTCACGCGCCTATCTCTATTCGACCAACACCAGAGGGTCGACCGGCGACGGAATCGCCATGGCATGGCGCGCCGGGTGCCGCGTGTCGAACATGGAGTTCAACCAGTTTCACCCGACCTGTCTCTATCACCCCGAGGTCAAGAACTTCCTCATCACCGAGGCGATGCGCGGCGAAGGTGCGGTTCTGAAGCGGCCGACCGATGGCAGTCGCTTCATGCCCGATTTCGACCCTCGGGGAGAGCTTGCGCCGCGCGACATCGTCGCCCGCGCGATCGACCATGAGATCAAGCGCCTCGGCCTTGATTTCGTGCACCTCGACATCAGCCACAAGCCGGCCGATTTTATCACCGGGCATTTCCCCACCATTCACAAGCGGCTGCTCGATCTTGGCATCGACATCACCAGGGAGCCGATCCCGGTCGTCCCCGCCGCGCATTACACCTGCGGCGGCGTGTTGATCGACCTTGCCGGACGCACCGACCTGCCCGGCCTTTATGCGGCGGGTGAGGTCAGCCAGTCCGGCCTCCATGGCGCCAACCGGCTGGCGTCCAACTCGCTGCTCGAGTGCCTTGTGTTCGGCCAGGCGGCGGCGGCCGACATTCTGGCGAACTGGTCCGGCCTCGAACCGACGCCGTCCATCCGCGAATGGGACGAAAGCCGGGTCACCGATTCGGACGAGGAAGTGGTCGTCCACCACAACTGGCGCGAGATCCGGCGGTTCATGTGGGACTATGTCGGCATCGTCAGAACCACCAAGCGGCTGGAGCGGGCCTTGCACCGCGTCGCGCTGCTGCGCTCCGAAGTACAGGAATATTACAGCAATTTCCGGGTGACGCCCGATCTGATCGAACTGAGGAACCTGATCGACGTCGCCGACCTTATCGTCCGTTCGGCGCTTTCGCGGAAGGAAAGCCGCGGGCTGCATTACACGCTCGACTATCCCGAAACGCTGGCGCGGGGTGAAGACACGATACTTCCTCCAGCCCCTGCAAAATGACGCATCCACAGGAAGACGTCAGGCGGGGCATCATGCTCCGCCTGTCGAGCGCCGTGTGCTTTGCGATCCTGGCGGCGCTCGTGAAGCTGGCTTCGGCAGGGGGCATCCCCTTCATCCAGCCCATGTTCTTCCGCAGCTTCTTCGCGACGCTCCTGATCGCGGGCTATATCGCCGTGCTTCGCGACCCCGGACTGCTGAAGACGCAGCGGCCGAACGCGCATCTGTTCCGCTCCGCCATCGGCGGAACCGGAATGCTGTTCGTCTTCATGGGCATCGTGGCGCTGCCGCTGGACCAAGCGACCGCCATCGGCTTTTCGGCGCCCCTCATTGCGACCTTGCTGTCCGCCGTCTTCCTGAAGGAGAAGGTCGGGCGGCATCGCTGGCTTGCCACCATGATCGGCTTTTTGGGCGTCCTCATCATCATTCACCCCGATCCGGGCACAATGATCTCGCAAGGCGCTATATATGCGCTTGTCGGCGTGTGCTTCATCTCCGCCACCGCAGTCACCATCCGCCAGATCGCCGCCACCGAATCCGGAGTCACCATCGCCTTTTATTTCATGGCGCTGTCCTCGGTCGCACTTGCCGTCGCCCTGCCCTTCTTCTGGACGACGCCCACGTCCTGGCAATGGCTGCTGCTTGCGGGCATCGGCATCGCGGGCGGGCTTGTCCAGCTTACCAGCACCGTCGCGCTCCGATATGCACCTGTCTCCACCCTGGTGCCGTTCGACTATACCCAGCTTCTCTGGGCGGCGCTGGTCGCCTTCATCCTGTGGGGTGACGTGCCGGGCGAGGATACGCTGGCGGGCGCCGCGATCGTCATCGCCAGCGGTCTTTACATCGTCCACCGCGAGCGCAAGCTGAAGCTGCCGCATCCGCCGATCTCTCGCATCACCGACGGAGGCTGACGCAGGGCCTTATGCTCTGCTAAGGGGCAGCAATGGCTTCAAATCATCTCTATCTGGTCGACGGCTCCAGCTACATCTTTCGCGCCTATCACCGGCTGCCGCCGCTCACCAACACGCGTGGCGAACCGGTCGGCGCGGTCTATGGCTTCACCACCATGCTGTGGAAGCTGGTGGAGGAACTGAACCGCGACGAAAGCCCCACCCATCTGGCGGTGATCCTGGACGCTTCCTCCAAGACCTTCCGCAACGATCTTTACGACAAGTATAAGGCGCACCGGCCGCCGCCGCCCGAAGATCTGGTGCCCCAGTTCCCCATCATCCGCCAAGCGGTCCGCGCCTTTTCGGTGCCCTGCATCGAGGAGATGGGGCTTGAGGCGGACGATATCATCGCCTGCTATGCCGAAGCCGCGCTGAAACAGGGCTGGCAGGTGACGATCGTATCGTCCGACAAGGATCTGATGCAGCTGATCCAGCCGGGACTCGACCTGCTCGACACGATGAACAACCGCCGCATCGACCGCGATTATGTGATCGAGAAGTTCGGCGTGCCGCCCGAACAGCTTGGCGAGGTGCTGGCGCTGATGGGCGACAGCGTCGACAATGTGCCGGGCGTCCCCGGCGTCGGCCCGAAAACCGCGTCCGAGCTGATCCGCACCTACGGCAGCCTCGAGGCGGTGCTGGCGGCGGCCCCCGAGATCAAGAAGCCCAAGCTGCGCGAAAACCTGATCGCACATGCCGACAACGCCCGGTTGTCGCGCGAACTGGTGCGGCTGGTGTGCGACAGCCCCCTGCCGGAACCGCTCGACGACCTGAAGCTGAAGGGCATCCCGCCGGAGCCGCTGAAGGCGTTCCTCGCCGATCAGGGATTCCGCTCGCTGCTGACGAAGCTGGGCGGCGACATCCCGCCCCCGCCGGCCGCGCCCGAGCCGAGCGAAGCGGACGACCCGCCCTTCAACCATGACGACTATGTCTGCGTCACCGATGAGGCGACGCTTGATAGCTGGATAGCCGAAGGCTTTTCGGCCGGCGTGATTGCGGTGGACACCGAGACCGACAGCGTCGACGCCACCCGCGCGGCGCTGGTCGGGGTGAGTCTCGCGACCGCGCCCGGCCGGGCCTGTTACATCCCCATCGGCCATGGCGGCGACGGGCTGCTTTCCGAAGCGCCGAAGCAGCTTCCCCGCGATCTCGTACTCGCCAAGCTGCGGCCGCTGCTGGAAGACGAGGCGACGCTGAAGATTGGCCACAACCTCAAATACGATCTCATCGTCCTGCGCCGGGCAGGCGTCGACGTGACCCCCTATGACGACACGATGCTCCTGAGCTACGCGCTGGACGCGGGCCGCAACGGGCATGGCATGGACGAGCTGTGCAACCTGCACCTGAAGCACTGCCCCGTCGCCTTCAAGGACGTGTGCGGCACGGGCAAGTCCCAGATCACCTTCGACAAGGCCCCGCTGGATCGCGCGACCTGCTATGCCGCCGAGGACGCCGATGTGACGCTGCGGCTCTGGCGGCGGCTGAAGCCCCGCCTCGCGCGCGAGGGCCTGGCCCGCGTCTACGAGATGGTCGACCGGCCGCTGGTGCCCGTCATCGCCGAGACGGAGCGCGCCGGCATCAAGGTGGACAGGGAGGAGCTGGCGCGGCTGTCGGGCGACTATGCGCGCGAGATCATGCGGCTTGAGGGGGAGATCCACGCGCTGGCGGGCAGGCCCTTCACCATCGGCAGCCCCAAGCAGCTTGGCGAGGTGCTCTATGGCCAGATGGGTCTTGCCGGCGGCAAGAAGGGAAAGACCGGCGCTCATTCAACCGACGTCAACGAGCTGGAGCGGCTGGCGGCAGAGGGCGCGCCGATCGCGCGACTGGTGCTCGACTGGCGGCAGCTCTCCAAGCTGAAATCCACCTATACGGATGCGCTCCAGACCCAGATCAATCCGGAAACGGATCGTGTCCACACCAGCTTTTCGCTGGCGGTCGCCCAGACGGGCCGTCTGTCGTCCACCGATCCCAATCTCCAGAACATCCCCATCCGTACCGAACTGGGCCGCCGCATCCGCGACGCCTTTGTCGCGGAGCCGGGGCATGTGATCCTTGCCGCCGATTACAGCCAGATCGAGCTGCGGATCGCCGCGCACATGGCCGATGTGCCCGCATTGAAGCAGGCCTTCGCCGACGGGGCCGACATCCACAACCTGACCGCGCAGGAGCTGTTCGGCGAGGTCAACCGCGACACCCGCGGGCGCGCCAAGACGATCAACTTCGCCATCCTCTACGGCATATCCGCTTTCGGCCTTGCCGGACGGCTGGGCTGCGACCGGGGCGAGGCGCAGGCGATCATCGACCGCTATTTCGACCGCTTCCCCGGCATCCGCAACTATATCGCCGAAACGCTGAACGGCGCGCGCGAGACCGGCTATGTCACGACCCTGTTCGGGCGCAGGACGCACTTCCCCAACCTCACGTCCAAGAACATGAACGAGCGGATGGGGTCGGAGCGGGCGGCGATCAACGCACCGATCCAGGGCACGTCGGCCGACATCATCAAGCGGGCGATGACCCGCATGATCCCCGCGCTGGCCGCGGCGGGGCTGGACGGCACGCGCATGCTCCTTCAGGTGCACGACGAACTTGTGTTCGAGGTGCCCGAAGCCGATGTGGATCGCGCCTCCACGGTCATCCGCACGGTGATGGAAGGCGCGGCGGAGCCTGCGATCAGCCTTTCCGTGCCGCTGGGTGTCGGCATCGGCACCGGCGCGTCCTGGGGCGCGGCGCACTGAACCGGCGGTGGTCCAAGGGTGGACATGACCGGCGCGATGGCGAATAGGATGACGGGAAGCGAGGGGGTGCTGCAATTGGCGATCGGGTTGGGCAGCCGGGACTTCATCCCCGATGAGTGATCTTGCCGCGCTCGCCAAGGGTGGACGCACCAACTTTTTCGGGTTCCTGCTGCGGCTTGCAGCACGCCTGCCCTTCCTGTTCATCGCGGGGCGCATGTATGGCGCGGAGGCGCTTGGACGCTTCGCCTATGCGATCATCGTCGTGGAGTTTGCAGCCCAGATCGCAACGCTTGGCCTGAAGCGCGGGCTTGCCGAGCAGTTGAGCACCGATGGCCGGCCCGACACCCATGTGGTGTGGGACGCGCTTCTCGTCGGCTGGATCGTGTCAGCGATCGCGGCGGTGGTGCTGATCACGCTTCCGGGCCTGATGTTTCCGAACAGCGCCATCAACGGGCTGGACCGGCTGCTGCCGCTCATCGTCTTCGCGATCGTCGGTTCCGACATCACGCTTGCGGCGCTCGCCTATCGCCATGACATCGGGGCCACCGTTCGCGCCCGCTCGGTCATCGAGCCATGGGCGATCAGCATCGGCGCATTCGCCTTTGCATTCTATTCCACGCGCGACGGACTGATCCTGTCCTATGTCGTCTCGCTGGTGGCCGCGCTCATCGCCTCGCTGCTGCCCTTCGTCCGGAGCTATGGCTGGCCCCGGGGATGGCGGCCAAAGCCGGTGGAGCTTTTTGCGCTTGCCCGAAAGAATGTGCCGCTGGCGGGCGCGGATGCGATCGAATGGGGCTCGCGCCGCCTTGATCTCGCGATCCTCGGCCTGTTCTTTTCGCCCGCCGTGGTCGGCATCTATTATGTCGCCCAGCAGGTCGCCTCGCTTCCGCAAAAGCTGAAGACGAGCTTCGACCCCATTCTCGGGCCGGTCATCACCCGCAACCTTGCGAAAGGCGACAAGAAGGGCGTCGCCGCGCAGGTGGCGCAGGTCGGCTTCTGGATCATCGCCGCGCAGGCGGGGGTCGCGCTTGCGCTCGGCATCCCCGGCGAGGGCGTGATGGGGCTGGTTGGGCCGCATTTCGTCGCGGGCATCGTCATCCTCGCCGTGCTGCTGTCGGTGGAGGTGGTGGCCGCCACCGCCGCCGTATCGGAGGCCGGGCTGGTTTATGTCGCCAGGCACCGCAACCTGATGATCTCGCTGCTGATGGTCGGAATCCAGATCGCGCTGAGCTTTGCCCTGATCCTCGCGGCGCGCGCCTATCAGCTGCCCGAACTTGTCGCCGCCGCCGCACCCGCAGTCGCGCTGCTCATCGCGCTCGGCCTCGCGTCCGTCCTCAAGGCGCGCCTGCTGTCGCGCATTCTGGGCGCGCCCGTATCCGGCTGGCGCTGGGCGCTGCTCCCCGCCGTCGCGGTGGCGGTGGTGGTGGGCGCCGTCGTCACCCGCGTGCCCGAATGGGGGGAGCTGATCTTCGGCATCCCCGCCATTCTGCTGAGCTATGGGCTGGTGATCTGGTACCGGGGTTTTGGTCCCGACGACCGCGTGCTGTTCAGGATGAAAGCGCCGGAAGCGCCCTCACCCTGACCGGCCGCATCAATGCCGGAAGTGCCGCATTCCGGTGAAGACCATCGCCAGACCCGCCTCGTCGGCGGCGGCGATCACTTCTTCGTCACGAACCGAGCCGCCGGGCTGGATCACGGCGGTCGCGCCCGCCTCCACCGCCGCCAGCAGGCCGTCGGCGAACGGGAAGAAGGCGTCCGACGCAACGGCCGAGCCCACCGTTCGCGGCGCATCCCAGCCGTTCGTCTCGGCCGCCTCGCGCGCCTTGGCGGCTGCGATGCGGGCGCTGTCGCGGCGGTTCATCTGGCCCGCGCCGATGCCTGCCGTGGCGCCGTCCTTCGCATAGACGATGGCGTTCGATTTCACATGCTTGGCGACGGTCCAGGCGAACATGCAGTCGTCCATCTCGCGGGCGTCGGGCGCGCGCTTCGTCACGACCTTCAGCATGTCGCGGCTGACGCGGCCATTGTCACGGTCCTGAAGCAGCACGCCGCCCGCGATCACCTTCACCTGCTGGCCGCGCCGGGCCGGGTCGGGAAGATCGCCGGTCAGCAACAGGCGCAGGTTCTTCTTTTTCGCGAACACCGCCTTTGCTGCCTCGTCGGCGTCAGGCGCAGCCACCACCTCGGTGAAGATGCCGCTGATCGCCTCTGCGGTCGGTCCGTCCAGCGGACGGTTGACGGCGATGATGCCGCCGAAGGCCGATACGCTGTCGCACGCGAGCGCCTGGCGATAGGCCTCGATCAGCGTGTCGGCAGTGGCGACGCCGCAGGGGTTGGCGTGCTTGACGATGACGACGGTGGGCGGTCCGTCGCGGAACTCGCTGACCAGCTCCAGCGCCGCATCCGCATCGTTGAGGTTGTTGTAGGAAAGTTCCTTGCCCTGCACCTGCCGGGCCTGGGCGATGCCGGGCGCTGCCGGACCCATGGGCAGATAGAGCGCGGCTTCCTGATGCGGGTTTTCGCCATAGCGCAGCGGCATCGCCAGCCTGCTCGCCATCGCGCGGACGGGCGGGAACTTCTCGCCCTGGTCGACGCCCGCGAACCATTGCGAGATCATCGCGTCATAGGCGGCGGTGGCCGCGAACGCCCGGGCGGCAAGCCGCCTGCGCAGTTCCAGCGACGTGCTTCCGCCGCTTGCCTCGATCTCGGCGACGAAGGCTTCGTAATCGGCGGGATCGGTCAGGATCGCGACATATTCATGATTCTTGGCGGCCGAACGCACCATGGAAGGCCCGCCGATATCGATATTCTCGATGATCTCGTCGCGCGCAGCACCCCGCGCCACCGTTTGGGCGAATGGATAGAGGTTCACCACCACAAGATCGATCGGCGGAATATTGTGCTCGGCCATCGCCGCTGCATGTTCCGCATTGTCGCGCACCGCCAGCAGCCCGCCATGCACCTTGGGGTGCAGCGTCTTGACCCGGCCGTCCATCATCTCGGGAAAGCCGGTGTGGTCCGATACGTCCTTTACCGCAAGCCCCGCCTCGCGCAGCGCCTTGGCGGTGCCGCCCGTCGACAGCAGTTCCACCCCGTGCCGCGCAAGCGCCTGCCCCAGCGCCACAAGCCCCGTCTTGTCGGACACCGAAAGCAGCGCCCGCGTAACCTTAACCCCGCTCATTTTCTTGCTTTCCGTCTAGCCAGCCCGCCTGAAGGACCAGGCGACCGATCCGCCGCCCGGCACGATCACGCCGCTGATCACCATTTGCCGGCTCGCCTTTATGGCAGCTTCGCCGTCAATCCAAAGACTATCGTCAAAACTGAGCGTCCCGCCGCGACACCGGAATTGCCAGACCCGCCCATCGAGCAGCTTGATCAACGCTGCCTGCCCGTCGGCGGTGGGCACCGGCTCGACACCGGGTGCAAGATGGAAACGGATGTCGAAGCGAAGCTCGCCGCTCGCCCGCCGTTTCAGGCCGCGGCCGGCAACCGGCAGCAGCGTGTCCTCGCCCCGCAAATCCTGTCCGTTGGACGACAGGTAGAACCGCCTGCGATGCTCGATCCCGAACCGGCGCGCATAGCCGTCATGCCCCGCGTCCACCCAGGTGCCGGCCTCGTTTTCCTGCCGGTGCACCAGCACTTCGGCGACGCCCTTGCCCAGCATGCCGTCATTGCGGATGGAGGTGGAATTGACGTCCTCGATCACCAGCGTCGAATGCGCCGCCGTGGTCTTGAGCAGCCCGGTCAGCTCGGCAGGCAGCCGTCTTGGAGAGCCGATGTCGCCGCCACAGTTGACGACGATGCGCTGCTGGCCGTCGGCAAGCTCGAACGCAAGCGTGGAGGCGTGGCCGGTGCGGGAAAGCCGGGCAGGCGGCGGCGGGCCGACATCGCAGACCACCACCGTCTTGCCGCCCGTGAGCCGCTGGAATCCCCATTCGCTGCCGTGCTTGAGCGGACGGGCAAGCACGCCCGTGGCGGTGATCGCCCGCTCGATCCGCCCCGTGTCACAGGGACCGCCGCCATGCCACGACGACAACGCCCCGTCGCCCAGCGTCACACCTTTGAGCGCAGGGACCAGCCGGTCGATCGCCGGGTCATACCAGGGCGGCGGCAACAAACGGCGCGACGAATAGAAGGAACGGACGGTGACGAGCAGCTCAAGCAGTTCCAGCGCCTGCACCGGGGAGCGGCTGGCGATGCCGCCATCCTCATAAAGAAAGCCGCCGAGCGCCTTTTCCATCCCCGCCTGGCCGCGTGCCTGACGCGGCTCCCCGCCCGGGATCATCAGGCCCGCGACGGTGAGGCCGGCAAAGGCGGCGATGCGCGGCAGCCCGTCTTCCGCCTTGCTGGCGGACCGTTCCAGATGCCGGGCCATTCGCGCCAGCGCGTTGAGCACGGCCGAACGATAGACCAGATCGGACGACGACAGGATCAGCGGCGCATAGGCCGTCCAGAACAATATGCGCCAGCCGATCAGGTCCGGCCGCCAGCCCACGGGATCGAACTCGGCATGCTCGGCAAGCCAGAGCCGGGTCAGCGGTTCGGCCAGCCGCGCCGCCTCCGGCCGGGGCGAGGAGGCGGCGAGATCGCGCAGCCAGGCAAAGCTCTGCAACCAGTCCCGCGTCTCGGCCGACGCCTCGGCATTGGCGAAGCTCAGCGACTGGATCGGCACCGTCTCGCCGCGATGGACGAACTCGCCCTTCATCATCGCCGCGCCGACAGCCCCATCGCCGGAGATCGGATCGGTCGGGACGGTGATCAGCTTCAGCGGGAAGCGCCCACGCAGCCGCATCCGGTGCAACGGGCTTTTCCAGGCAAGCAGCCGGAACTGCGAGGCGATCCGCTCGGCAAGCGACACGCCGCGATCGCCACCGATGCGCACCAGCCGCTTGCCGGCTTCGATCTCTTCGGCCGGATCGCCCTGGGCCTCTGCTTCGGGCCGTGGCTGGGGGTTTCTATTCGCCACGCAATCGCCTGATGTTGTCGGCATAGGCGGCAGGCCCGCCGCGGAAGGTGGCCGTGCCCGCCACAAGCGCGTCCGCGCCCGCGCTCACCGCAAGCCGCGCCGTTTCGGCATCGATACCGCCGTCCACCTCAAGGTCGATGGGCTTGCCCAGCTTGTCGATCGATTTCCTGATCGCCTCGATCTTGCGAAGCTGGCTGGAAATGAAGCTCTGCCCGCCGAAACCGGGATTGACGCTCATCACCAGCACCAGGTCGATCTCTTCCAGTATGTAATCGAGCATCTTGGCGGGCGTGGCGGGGTTGAGCGAAATGCCCGCCTTCTTGCCCAGCGACTTGATGCGCTGGATGGTGCGGTGGACATGGGGACCGGCCTCGGGATGGACGGTGATGATGTCGGCCCCCGCCTCGGCGAAGGCATCGAGGAAATTGTCGACGGGGCTGATCATCAGATGCACGTCGAACGGCTTGTCCGAATGCGGCCGAAGCGCCTTCACCACCGCCGGGCCGATCGTCAGATTGGGCACGAAATGCCCGTCCATCACATCGACATGGATCCAGTCCGCCCCTGCCGCGTCGATCGCGCGCACCTCCTCACCCAGGCGGGCGAAGTCGGCGGAAAGGATGGAGGGAGAAATGCGGACGGGCTGTTGCATGGCCATGGCTTTAGCCTTGGCGGCCGCAAGCGGCAAGGCGGCCCGCCGACATGATTATCCTGTCCGGCGCATCCTGGCGATGAAAAAGCCGTCGAGCCCGCCCTCGACCTGGCCGGGCAGGGTCCGCAGCGTTCCGTCCTCGCGGGGACGCAGCCCGGCGGGGAGTTCGTCCGGCGATATCGGGTCGATCGAGAGACCAGCCTGGCCAAGCGACGCAAGCTGCGCCTCGCCCTCCTCAGGCTCCAGCGAGCACACGCAAAAGATGAACATGCCGCCCGGCTTGACCCACGCCGCCGCGCGTCTCAGCAGCCCCGCCTGCACCCGCGCCAGATCGGCGATGTCGGAAGGCCGGACTCGGTGCAGCACATCGGGATGACGGCGAAAGATGCCGGTCGCCGAACAGGGCGCGTCGAGCAGCACATGATCGAACTGCCGAGCCGGAGCCCATTTCATGACATCGGCCTCGACCAGTTCGGCCCGAAGCCCGGTCCGCTCCAGATTTTGCCGGAGCCTGACAAGGCGCTTTGGGTTGATCTCCACCGCAGTGACATCGGCCCCGGCGGCGGCAAGCTGCATCGTCTTGCCGCCGGGCGCAGCACACAGGTCCAGCACAGCCTCGCCCGGCCCTGCCCCAAGCAGGCGCGCCGGAAGGGAGGCGGCCAGATCCTGCACCCACCAAGCGCCCTCATCATAACCCGCCAGCTCTTCGACACGCCCGCCGAACGGCACGCGCACATGACCGGGCGCAAGCGATGCGCCGCCGAGGCGCACGGCCAGTTCAGCGGTGGCGGATGGGTCCTTCAGCGTCAGGTCGATCGGCGGCGGCTCGGCAAGCGCGGCGGCCGCAGCAGCGCACATCCCGTCGCCCCAGCTCTCCTGCCAGCGGAGCAGGACAGGCGCCGGAAGCGTCGGCGCGGGCGGCAGAGCCGCCCTCTTCCGGTCAAGCGTGCCGAACACCCCATGGACGAGCTTGCGCGGCCCCCCGTCCACCAGCGGCAGCACGGTTGCGATCGCGGCATGGCCCGGCGTTCCCAACCGCAGCGACTGGGCAAGCGCGATTCGCAGCGCCATGCGTGCCTTGGCGTCGTCGGGCAGGGGCTGGCGGGTCGCGCTGTCGATCAGCGCGTCCAGATCGGGCAGCCAGCGCAGCACGGCGGCTGCAAGCGCATGGGCAAGGCCACGATCGGCCGGGGAAGGCAGGTCGCGGGTCGCCCCCGCCAGCGCGCTTTCCAGCGGCTGGCCCCGGCGCAGCACCGCGTCGAGCAGGCGGAGCGCCGCGCGCCGGGCAGGCACGCCGGCAGGTTCGGGGAGGCGGGTCAGCGTCCGTTTCCGCCGCGATTCCGGGTGGAGCCTCCAAGGGGATCGAGCGCGCTTCGCCGCACGGCGGGCGAAGGCGCTATGTCTATGTCGGGCATGTTGCGGAACTGCGCCGTCGCGAAACGCGGATCGGCCGCCATCGACCGAAGCGCCGCGATCCGGTTGCCGGTGTCGGGATGGGTGGAGAACAGACTGTCCATGCCGTGCCCGATGGCCGGATGCACGATATAGAGATGGGCGGCCGCCGGGTTGCGCTCCACCACCGGATTGGGGATGCGCGCCACGCCCTGCGCCAGCTTGTGCAGCGCCGAGGCAAGCGCCATCGGCACTCCGGAAATCTCCGCGCCCGCCCGGTCGGCGGCATATTCGCGCGTGCGGCTGATCGCCATCTGGACGAGCATCGCCGCAAAGGGCGCAACGATCACCGCAGCGATCAGTGCGATCGGGTTGGGCCGGTCGTTGCCGCCCGTCATCCCCGCAAACATCGCGAAATTGCCGATCATCGAGATCGCGCCCGCGATGGTCGCGGTGATGGTCATGACAAGCGTGTCGCGGTTCTTCACATGGCCAAGCTCATGCGCCATCACACCGGCCAGTTCGTCGCGGTTCAGAATCTGGAGCAGGCCGGTGGTCGCGGCGACGGCTGCATGTTCCGGATTGCGGCCGGTGGCAAAGGCATTGGGATGCGGCGAGTCGACGATATAGACCTTGGGCATCGGCAACCCTGCCCGCGTGGCAAGCTCGCGCACCAGCCCGTAATATTCGGGGGCGCTCCGTTCATCCACCTCGCGCGCGCTATGCATGCGCAGCACGATCTTGTCGGCGTTCCAATAGGAAAAGAAGTTCAGCCCAATCGCGACGACAAGCGCGATCATCATGCCGCCGCGCCCGCCGAGCATGAAGCCCAGCCCCATGAACAAGGCGGTCAGCGCCGCAAGCAACAAAGTGGTTCGAAACCAGTTCACGTCGTAGCTACCTCCGCGCGCTCAATCTTGTTACGATCGCGCGGAAGATCAAGACAGGATCGGACATGAACGAGAATAAGCGTCCCGCATGGGTGAAGCCGCCCGCGCACCTTTCGAAAAGCCCCCCTGTGCCGGAACCGAAGGCGGCCGAGCCGATGCCGGAAAGCGGCGGCCGGGGCGGGCATGAACCCACCCGCTATGGCGACTGGGAGATCAAGGGAATTGCGGTCGATTTCTGACGCGGCTTGGACGCGGTGGGCCATGCGCTCAGAAGACCCGGCTCTACCCCAATGACCCACGGGCGCGCGGGCCGCTCTCGCCGTTCAGTGTTTTATCCTTGATTTGCTTGCCTATCCTTTCCGCTCCAGTGATGATTATGCCCTGATCGCATAATGACCCTGTCGGGAATGCTGGCGTCTGGCTGCAAGGCCGCCGGCGACAGTTGGAGCGCCGAATTGCTATTGTTGATCCTAGCGCTTTTGCCGTTCACCGGGGCCGTTCTGCTGGCGGGGCTGAGCGATCGCAGCCGCAACCTCCAGGCGCTGGCCGCGTGCGGGACAACCGCGCTCGCGCTCCTCGTCCTCCTCTCGTTCGCGCCCGCCGCAATGGCCGGAGACACCCCGTCGGCCCATTTCGAATGGGTGCCTGCCCTCGGCCTCGCCGCCAGCTTCTTCATCGATCCGCTGGGGCTGATGTTCGCGGGAATGATCCTGGGGATCGGGCTGCTGATCATCATCTACGCCCGCTTCTATCTGGCGGCAGGAGATTCGATGGGAAGGTTCCTGTCGTTCCTGCTGCTGTTCCAGGGGGCGATGCTCGGCATCGTCATTTCCGACAATGTGCTGATGATGCTGGTTTTCTGGGAGCTGACGAGCCTGTCGTCCTTCCTCCTCATCGGCTTCTGGCGTCATGACGCCAACGCGCGGCAGGGCGCGCGCATGGCGCTGGTGGTGACCGGCGGCGGCGGGCTTGCGCTGATCGCGGGCATGCTGCTGCTGGGCGACATCGCCGGTTCGTTCGAGCTGACGACCATTCTCCAGCGCAGGGAACTGATCATCGCGTCGCCGCTCTATCCGGCCGCGCTGATGCTGGTGCTGATCGGGTGTTTCACGAAATCGGCGCAGTTCCCCTTCCATTTCTGGCTGCCGCACGCCATGGCCGCGCCGACGCCGGTCAGCGCCTATCTCCATTCCGCGACGATGGTGAAGGCGGGCGTCTTCCTCCTTGCCCGGCTGTGGCCGGTGCTTTCGGGAACGGAGCTGTGGTTCTATCTGGTCGCCACCACAGGGCTTTTGACGATGCTGCTGGGCGCGGCGATCGCGCTCTTCAAGCATGATCTGAAGGCGATCCTCGCCTATTCGACGGTCAGCCATCTGGGCTTGCTGACCATGCTGTTCGGTTTCGGCACGCGGGCGGCGGCGGTCGTAGGCGTGTTCCACATATTGAACCACGCCGCGTTCAAGGCCGCGCTGTTCATGAACGCCGGGATCGTCGATCACGAGGCAGGCACGCGCGACGTGCGCAGGCTCGGCGGACTCGCCTCGCTGATGCCCAGCAGCGCGCTGCTGGGCATCGTCGCGGCCGCCGCCATGGCGGGCCTGCCGCCGCTGAACGGCTTTCTTTCAAAGGAAATGATGCTTGAGGAAGCGGCGCATACCGGCTGGCACGGCATCGCCTGGCTTGTCCCGGTGATCGCGGTGGCGGCCGCCACCCTGTCGGTCGCCTATTCGCTGCGCTACATTTTCCAGGTCTATCTTGGGCCGCGCCGGCCGGATTATCCGCATGCGCCGCATGATCCGCCCTTCGGCCTGTGGGGGCCATCGGCATTGCTGGTGCTGCTCGCGGTGCTTGCCGGGCTGTTTCCGATGACCGTGACGGGCGATCTCGTCACTGCGGCGTCCGGCGCGGTCATCGGCGCGCCGCCGCCTGCCTTCGCGCCCAGGCTGTGGCATGGCTTCACGCCAGCGCTCGCGATGAGCGCCTTTGCCATCATGGTGGGCGCGATCATGCTCCGCCATTATCGCCGGCTTCTCAGCCTGTGGGATCGCCTGCCGCTGCCCGAAGCGCGCGCCTTGTACGAGCAAGGCGTTGGCGCGGCGGTCGGTTGGGGGCGCACGGCGACGCTGGCGATCCACAATAGCTCGCTCCAGCGACAGCTTGCGCTGCTGTTCGCGGTCGCGCTTCTGCTTGGAATAGAGGGGCTTTGGAAAGGGGGCTATGCCAGCGGGACGCGCGAGACCATCCCGGCATCGCCTGTCGCGGTCATCGCCTGGCTGCTGCTGATCGGGGCGACGCTGGCGGTGGTGCGTGCGCAGCGGGAGCGCTATCTGACCCTCATCTTCATCAGCGTGATCGGCCTCGTCATTTCGCTGGGCTTTGTCCATCTGTCCGCGCCCGATCTTGCGCTTACGCAGATTTCGGTGGAGGTGGTGACCATCCTGCTGCTGCTGCTGGCGCTCAACCTCCTGCCCAAGAAGCCGCCCCGGCTGGGCAGCAACGCGCTGAGGCTGCGCGACGCGGCGCTTGGCGCGGCGGGCGGGCTTGGTACCGGCCTTGCCGCCTGGGCGGTCATGACGCGCGCACCCAATGACCCGATCTCGTCCTACCACTGGGCGCACAGCTATTCGGGCGGCGGCGGCACCAATGTCGTCAACGTGACCCTTGTCGATTTCCGCGCGTTCGACACATTCGGCGAGATCATCGTGCTGGGGATCGCCGCCCTCGCCATCTTCGCGCTGCTGCAGACGGCCGTGCGCGGCGCTTCGGGACGCAGGCTGCAGGAATGGATGCCCGACCTCGTCCGCTCGCCGGAGCGGCACCCAATGATGTTCGCCGTGGCGACGCGGCTCCTCCTTCCGCTGACGATGCTTGCCGGGCTCTACATATTCCTGCGCGGCCACAACATGCCGGGCGGCGGCTTCATCGCCGGGCTGGTGATCTCGATCGCGCTGCTGATGCAATATATGGCGTCGGGGTTCGAATGGGCCGATCAGCGGCGCAAGCTGGACGAGCATGCGATGATCGGCTTCGGCGTCATCATCGCCGCGCTGACTGGCCTTGGATCGCTGCTGTTCGGAGCGCCGCTTTTCACCAGCGCCTTTGGATATTTCACCCTGCCGCTGGTCGGCACGTTCGAACTGGCGACCGCCATGCTGTTCGACATCGGCGTCGCGGTCACGGTGGTGGGCGCGGTCATGCTCGCGCTTGCCGAACTCAGCCACATCGCGCAGCGCGCCGAAAAGGAAGAGCGGATCGACGATGAGCCGATGGATGTCGACCCGGCGCGCCATCGAAAGGAGCCGGCATGAGCCTGGAGTTTCTCGTGGCGAGCGCCGTCGGCGTGCTCACCGCCGCAGGCATCTATCTGTGCCTGCGCGGGCGCACCTTCCCGGTGGTGCTGGGGCTTGCGATGCTGTCCTACGCGATCAACGTCTTCCTGTTCGCAATGGGCAGGCTTGTGATCGACCGCCCGCCGATCTACGAAAAGGGCCTGACCGAATATACCGATCCCCTGCCGCAGGCGCTCGTACTCACAGCCATCGTCATCGCCTTTGGAATGACGGCGCTTGTCGTCGTCCTCGCGCTCAGGACCTATCTTGAGACCGGAACCGATCAGGTCGACGGCCTGCCCGACAGCAAGACGGATCGCCTAGAGCCGTGAATCCGCTGATCGTCGCTCCCCTCGTCCTTCCCGCAATCACCGGCGCGGGCACGCTGCTGTTCATGCTCCGGCACAGGAACCTGGGTGCCGGGCTTTCCATCGCAGGGACCGCCGGTTCGCTCGCGATTGCGATTGCGCTGTTCCTCCAGGCGATGGATGGCGGCCCGTCCGCCTATGCGCTGGGGGGCTGGCCAGCGCCCTTCGGGATCATATTGGTGCTGGACCGGCTGGCCGCGATGATGCTGCTGCTCACGTCGCTGCTGGCGCTTGCCGTGCTTTGCCACGCGGTCCTGACCGGGCTCGACCGGCGCGGATGGCATTTCCACCCGCTCTTCCAGTTTCAGCTGCTGGGGCTGAACGGCGCATTTCTGACGGGCGACCTGTTCAACCTCTTCGTCTTCTTCGAGGTGCTGCTGATCGCCTCCTATGGGCTGATCCTGCACGGTCAGGGAAAGGAGCGGCTGAAGGCGGGCGTCCAGTACGTCATCATCAATCTGGTCGGATCGACGATCTTCCTCATCGCCATCGGCATTCTCTATGGAGTGACCGGCACGCTCAACATGGCCGACATGGCCGTGCGCGTCGCGTGGCTTCCCGCCGGAGACCAGGGCCTGTTGCGCGCGGGCGCGCTGCTTCTGCTGGCGGTCTTCGCGCTGAAGGCCGCGCTGCTGCCACTCCACCTGTGGCTGCCAAGGGCCTATGCCGCCACCTCCCCGCCTGTCGCCGCGCTGTTTGCGATCATGACCAAGGTGGGCGTTTATGCGATCATCCGCGTGGTGACGCTGATCTTTGGCGAAAACGCGGGCGCTGCGGCATGGGCGCCGATGCCGTGGATCCTGCCCTGCGCGCTGCTGACGATGGTCATCGGCTTCGTCGGCCTGCTCGGGTCGCGGGCGCTCCGCCGCATCGCGGCGTTCGGAGTGATCGGCTCCACCGGCACGCTGCTTGCCGCCGTCTCGGTGTTTGAACCACAGGCATTGGCCGCCGGGCTTTATTATCTGCCGCACACGACACTGGCCGGGGCGTTGCTGTTCCTGACGACCGACCTCATCGTGCGCCGTCGCCCAAGCCATGGCGACGCGGCGACCGCGAGGGGGCCTTTTCAGGACATGGCGGGCCTTTCGCTTCTCTACATGTTGGCCGCAATGGCGCTGGTGGGGCTGCCGCCCCTGTCGGGGTTCATCGGCAAGCTGCTGATCCTTCAGGCGACGATCGCCCATCCGGCGGTTGCGTGGATCTGGACGGCCGTACTCGTGACGACGCTGATTGGCGTATTGGGCCTGGCGCGGGCCGGAACCGCGATCTTCTGGAAAGGCATGGTGCCGATCGGCGAGCGGCGGGAGACGCTGCCCCTCGGCCCCGCCGAATTCATACCTGCCGCGGCGCTTGTCGTGCTGCTGGTGGGGCTCACCCTCGCCGCGGGCCCGGCAACAGCCTATATGGACGACACGGCAATGCAGCTTTTCGCGCCCGCCGCCTATATCGAGGCGGTGCTCGGCCCCGGCAGGGAATGAGGCGATGCTGACCAGGCTCTTTCCCCATCCGGGCCTGTCGGTCATGCTGGTCGCCGTCTGGATGCTGATGCTCAACAGCTTCAGCTTCGGCGGATTGCTGCTCGCGCTGTTCTTCGGGATCACCATTCCGATCTTCACCGCCCCCTTCTGGCCGGACCGGCCCCGCTTGCGGTTCGGCTGGGCGATGATCGATTATCTGGGCGTGGTGCTGTGGGACATCGTGGTCGCCAATTTCCACGTCGCCCGCCTCATCCTGTTCCGCCGCAACAGCGCGTTGCGGCCGCACTGGCTCGTGGTGCCGCTCGAACTGAAATCGGCCGAGGCGATCACCACCCTTGCCGCCACCATCAGCCTGACGCCGGGAACCGTGTCGGCGGACGTATCGACCGACGGGGCCTTCCTCCTTGTGCATGCGCTGGACACCGGCGACGCGGAGGCCGATGTCGCGCGGATCAAGCAGCGCTATGAAGAGCGGCTGAAAAGGATATTCGCATGATCGCCTATGCGCTTTTCTTTGCGTTCGGCTGCGTCGCGATTGCGGTGTTGCTCAACCTCTACCGCCTGCTGGCCGGGCCGACGCGGGCGGACCGGATTCTCGCGCTGGACACGATGGTGATCAACGCCATCGCGGTGATCGTCCTGTTCGGCATTTATGAGACGTCCACCACCTATTTCGAAGCCGCGCTGCTGCTGGCGATGGTCGGGTTTGTCGGAACCGTGGCCTATTGCAAGTTCCTGCTGCGCGGGGACATCGTGGAGTAGCCGATGGACCTCCTCGCCGAAATCCTCGTTGCATCGCTGATCGTGCTTGGCGGCGGCTTCGCCCTCATTGGAAGCTGGGCGCTGGCCCGCCTGCCCTCGCTCATGACGCGGCTTCACGGCCCGACCAAGGCGACCACCTTGGGGGTGGGCAGCTGCCTTGTCGCATCGATGATCTATTTCCCCAGCCAGGGCGGGACATGGTCAGCCCATGAACTGCTGATCACGCTCTTCCTTTTCATCACCGCGCCGGTATCGGCCAATATGATCGCCAAGGCGCATCTACACCGGCAGCGCCATCGCATGGAAACGGACCCGGAGGATGAAATCCTCGACGGCATGCCGGACCAGCGTGGCCGCGCGCCATGGGCGACGTTCGGGAACGAAGACGCATCCCGCCCCTGACGGCAGTTCAGGCGACGGCGGAAAGCTGATGCGCCACCCGCCCCGACTGTTCGAATGTCGACAGGTTGGCGATCGTCGTCCGGGCGATTCCCTCCAGCGCCTCTTTGGTGAAAAAGCCCTGATGGCCCGTGATCAGCACATTGGGGAAGGTGAGCAGCCGGGCGAACACATCGTCCTGGATCATCTTGGCGGACATGTCCTCGAAGAACAGCCCCTCTTCTTCCTCATAGACGTCCAGCCCCAGATAGCCGATCTTCCCTGACTTCAGCCCGGCGATGACGGCGGCCGTATCCACCACCGCGCCCCTGCTGGTGTTGATCAGCATCACGCCGGGCTTCATCATCGCAACCGCGTCCGCGCCGATCATGTGGCGGGTCGCAGGCGTCAGCGGACAGTGGAGCGTGATGACGTCCGCGCCGGAGAGCAACTCCGGCAGCTCCACATAGCGGCCGCCCAGCGCGGTAAGACCCGGATCGGGGGCCGGGTCATACGCCAGAAGGCGGCAGCCGAAGCCGGAGAGAATCCCGGCGACCGCCATGCCGATCTGCCCCGTGCCCACGATCCCGACCGCCCGGCCGCGCATGTCGAATCCCAGCAGGCCTTCCAGCGAGAAATTGCCCTCGCGGACCCGCGCATAAGCGCGATGGATCTTGCGGTTGAGCGACAGCATCAGCGCCACGCTGTGTTCGGCGATGGCATGGGGCGAATAGGAGGGCACCCGCGCGACCGACAGGCCAAGTTCGTTCGCCGCCTTCAGATCGACGTTGTTGTAGCCGGCGCTGCGCAGCGCGAGCAGGCGCGTTCCACCCGCCGCAAGCACTTCCAGCGCGGGGCGGTCAAGGTGATCGTTGACGAATGCGCACACCGCCCCGGCGCCATTGGCAAGCGGCGCGGTCTGTTCGGTCAGCCCGGCCGCCAGATAATGAAGCTGATGGCGTCCTCCGTCAGCCTCGTTGGCGGCGTCTAGGAACAGCCTGTCATAGGGTTTGGTACTGAATACAGCGACTTTCATGATGTCTCCCCGTCCGAACACGGGCTCCGGCAGGTTGCGCTCGGCAAAGGCCCCATCTATCCTGCCGTTCGGCCAGCATACAGGCCACGCCGCCTCAATGCGACCCATGACCCTGCCGCGCCGCGCCAACCGGAAGGACGCACGACCATGGAACGGGCCGGATACACTGATCGTTCGGCCTTCCAGGATCAGCATGGACATTGAAAGCGACCTGCCCTGGCACGTCCTTCCTCCAGACGAGGCGCTCGCGCGTCTGGAAAGCAGCCGCTCGGGGCTTGATCGTGATGAAGTGGAACGGCGGCTCTCGTCATTTGGCCCCAACAGCCTGCCGCCGCCCAAGACCACCCACCCGGCGCTGCGATTTCTTGCCCAGTTCAACAGCGCACTGATCTATTTCCTGCTGGCGGCGGCCGTCGCGGCGGGGGTGCTTGGCCATCTGGTCGACGCGGGCGTGATCCTTGCCGTCGTCATCGTCAATGCAATCGTAGGCCATGTGCAGGAAGGAAAGGCAGAACGGGCGCTGGCCGCCATTCGCGACCTTATATCGCCCCACGCCACCGTGCTTCGGGGCGGCGTGCGGGAAACGGTCGACGTCGCAGGCCTTGTGCCGGGCGATATATTGCTGCTGGAGGCGGGCGACCGCGTCCCTGCCGATGCCCGCATCCTGCGCGCGCGGAACCTCGCTGTCGATGAATCGCTGCTGACGGGCGAATCCCTCACTGCGGCGAAGCACGAACATGCCGTGGCGCACGACGCGGCACTGGGCGATCAGGCCAGCATGGTCTTTTCAGGAACGCTCGTCGCCACCGGACAGGCGACGGCGGCCGTGACCTCCACCGGAACGGCGACCCAGATCGGGCGGATCAGCGGGATGCTGAACAGGGTCGAGGTTTTGACGACCCCCCTCCTCCGGCAGATCAACAGCTTTGCCCGCTGGTTCACGCTTTTCATCTTCCTTGGCGCGGCGCTGCTGTTCGCCTTCGCCGTGACGGTCCGGGGCTTCGACTGGACCGATGCCCTGGTCGCCGTCGTCGCATTGTCGGTAGGCGCGATGCCCGAAGGCCTTCCGGCGGTCATCACCGTCACGCTCGCCATCGGCGTCCAGCGCATGGCCGCGCGCAAGGCCGTGATCCGAAAGCTTCCGGCCGTCGAGACGCTGGGCGCGGTTTCGGTGATCTGCACCGACAAGACCGGCACACTCACGCGCAATGAAATGACCGTCCGGCACATCTATCTGGGTGGCCATGAACTGGTGGCGAGCGGCACCGGCTATCGGCCGGAAGGCGAGCTCAAGGCCGAAGGTCAGGATGATCCACCGCCGACCGGCGCGGCTGCGGACATCCTCCGCTGCGGCGTTCTCTGCAACGATACCCAACTCCGCGAAAAGGAGGGGGAATGGTCGGTGGAAGGCGATCCGATGGAGGGCGCGCTGCTGGCCGTCGCCATTAAGGGCAGCCTCAGCCCGGACCAGTGCCGCGATGAATGGGAACGGCTGGATGAAATCCCGTTCGATGCGGCGCATCGCTTCATGGCGTCGCTCCATCGCGGCCCCCGGGGCGAGCATGTCATCTTCATCAAGGGCGCGCCCGAAGCATTGCTGGCGATGGTGGACGACGCCGGGGTGAAGGAACGCTGGCGCTCGCAAATCGAAAGGGGCGGCGCATCGGGCGAGCGGCTGCTGGGCTTTGCGATGAAGCGGCTGGACGCGCCCAGGGAAAGGCTCGACTTTCCCGATCTTGAAGCCGGGGTCGCACCCCTGGGCCTGATGGGGTTCATGGACCCGCCGCGCGAAGAAGCGGTCGCCGCGCTCGCCGAATGCCGCTCGGCAGGCGTCATGGTGAAGATGATCACCGGAGACCATGCCGCCACCGCCCTGGCGATCGCGCGACAGATCGACCTTGCCGACGATCCGCAGGTCGTCACCGGCCCGGAACTCGAGCGGCTGTCAGACAAGGAGCTTCAGTCCCTTGTGCGGCGCGTCTCGGTCTTTGCCCGCGCCACGCCCGAACACAAGCTGCGGATCGTGCGGGCGCTTCAGGCCGGCGGCGCGATCGTCGCCATGACCGGGGACGGCGTCAACGACGCGCCCTCGCTCAAGCAGGCCGATGTCGGCACGGCCATGGGCATCAAGGGAACCGAGGCCGCCCGTCAGGCCGCCGAAATGGTTCTGCTGGACGACAATTTCGCCTCCATCGTCGCGGCGGTTCACGAGGGGCGGACGGTCTATGACAATATCCGTAAGGTGATCGCGTGGACGCTGCCGACCAATGGCGGCGAAACCATAGCGGTGGTGCTGGCGATATTGGCGGGCTTCACCCTGCCGATGACGGCGACGCAGATCCTCTGGATCAATCTGGTGACGGCGGCCACGCTCGGCCTTGTCCTTGCGTTCGAGCCGCCTGAGCCCGGCGTCATGTCGCGGCCGCCACGCCAACCGGACGCCCCCCTGCTGTCGCCGTTTCTGCTGTGGCGGGTGGTGCTTGTCTCGGTTCTTTTCGCAGCCATCGTCCTTTCGATCTTCTTCGGCATGCTGGAGCGCGGTGCCGATCTCCCGACCGCCCGGACGATGGTGGTCAACATGCTGATCGTCGCGGAAGTCGCCTATCTGTTCAACGTCCGCTTCCTGCACATGCGCTCGCTGACATTGCCCGGCGCCATGGGAACGCCCGCCGTGCTGATCGCGATCACCGTCGTCGTGCTTGCCCAGCTTGCCTTCACCTATCTGCCGGTGATGAACAGGCTGTTCGACAGCAGGCCGCTCAGTCTCACCCACGGGCTGGCGATTATCGGCGTCGGCGCGGCCGTCCTGCTGTTCCTCGAAGGCGAAAAGCTGCTCATGCGCAAGCTTGGAGTGTTCAAGGAGCTTGGAACCTGAACGACAGGGGTCTAGCCTCTGCCTGGCGCGGCCGGTGAGATCGGTGCGCGCCGGATGATGGAGATCGGCCAATGCTTCACGCGGGATCGATCGATCGAAGGCTGAAAGCCTGGCTGGCGCTTTTCACCGTTCTGGTTGCGGTGATCGCATTGCCTTCAAGCGCGGCGCAAACCGGCCGCTCGGTGCCGGTCCTTCACGTCGATGGAGCGATCGGGCCTGCCACATCGGACTATGTCGCGCGAAGCCTTGAGGCGGCGGCGGAGGAAGGAGCGCCTTTCATCGTCCTGCGGATGGACACGCCCGGCGGGCTCGACAACTCGATGCGCGAGATCATCCGCGAAATCCTGCGTTCGCCGGTGCCTGTCGTCACCTATGTGAGCCCCAGCGGCGCACGTGCCGCCAGCGCGGGAACCTTCATCCTCTATGCAAGCCATGTGGCGGCCATGTCGCCCGGCACCAATGTCGGCGCTGCGACTCCCGTGCAGCTTGGCGGTGGCGGCGGCCCGTTCTCGGCTCCGGAAAAGGCCGATCCGGACAAGGAGGGTGATTCCGGCTCCGCCAGCGCAAGCGAGGCCAAGGCGCTCAACGATGCGATCGCCTATATACGCTCACTTGCCGATCTGCGCGGGCGAAATGCCGACTGGGCCGAAGCGGCGGTCCGAAGCGCCGCAAGCCTGCCCGCGCAAGCGGCGCTGGAGCAAAACGTCATCGATCTGGTCGCCCGTGACCGGAACGACCTGCTCGCCCAGATCAACGGCATGAAGGTCATCGCCGGAAGCGCCGAGACGACGATCGACACGCGCGGCGTCACGCTTGTGGATGTAAACCCGAACTGGCGCACCAGATTGCTTGGCGCGATCACCAATCCGAATATCGCGCTGATCCTGATGATGATCGGCCTCTATGGCCTGCTGTTCGAGTTCATGAACCCGGGCGCACTCTACCCCGGCACGATCGGCGCGATCTGCCTGCTCATCGGCCTATACGCGCTGTCCGCGCTTCCGGTGAACTATGCGGGCGTGGCGCTCATCCTGCTGGGCATCGCGCTGATGGCGGCAGAGGCCGTCTCACCGTCGTTCGGGATTTTGGGCATCGGCGGGATCGTCGCGTTCATCCTTGGCGCAACCATCATGATCGACACCGACATCCCCGAGTTCCGGCTGAGCTGGCCGGTGCTTGGAGCCGTCGCCGCGACCAGCCTGGGCCTGACCGTGCTGATCGCGAGGCTGGGTCTCTCCGCCCACCGCCGCAAGCTGGTGAGCGGCCGGGAGGGCATGATCGGGGCCCTGGGCGAAGTCGTCGACTGGAATGACGGCAAGGGCCACGTCTTCGTTCATGGCGAGCGCTGGCGCGCAGTCGGTGCGCATGGGCTGAATGCGGCAACACCGGTGCGCGTCATGAGTGTGGATGGAATCACGCTTGGCGTTGAACCCGTCCGGCAAGCGCCTTCCGGATCATATGCGCCCCCACCAGAGACGGAGAACTGACATGGAGATGTTCGGCAGCCTCGCCTTCTACATACCGCTGATCATTCTGGTCCTGATCTTCCTCACGGCAGCCATACGGATTCTGCGCGAGTATGAACGGGGGGTGATTTTCACGCTCGGCCGCTTCACCGGCGTCAAGGGTCCCGGCCTGATCCTTCTCATTCCTTTTGTGCAGCAGATGGTCCGCACCGATCTGCGGACGATCGTCCTCGATGTTCCGACGCAGGACGTGATCTCGCGCGACAATGTTTCGGTAAAGGTCAACGCGGTCATCTATTTCCGCGTGCTGGAGCCGGAGCGCGCCACCATCCAGGTCGAAAACTTCATGCAGGCGACCAGCGAACTGGCGCAGACGACTTTGAGATCGGTGCTCGGCAAGCACGAGCTGGACGAGATGCTGGCCGAACGCGACAAGCTGAACGCCGATATACAGGAAATCCTCGACGCGCAGACCGACGCCTGGGGCATCAAGGTCGCCAATGTCGAGATCAAGCACGTCGACATCGACGAATCCATGGTCCGCGCCATTGCACGCCAGGCCGAGGCCGAACGCGAACGGCGCGCGAAAGTGATCAATGCCGAAGGTGAGCAGCAGGCCGCCCAGAAGCTGCTGGAGGCGGCCGAAATACTGAGCCAGCGGCCGGAAGCCATGCAGTTGCGCTATCTGTCTACGCTTAACGTGATCGCCAACGAGCGCACGTCTACGATCGTGTTTCCCTTTCCGATGGACATGAAGGGATTTTTCAGGGGGTAGCGGCGACCCGCGCGGCGCATTTCCTCCACCTGCGTCGGGAGCGCGCCGATCTTCGGGAACGGCCCGCCCGATGATGAGTCTTGATCTCACCTTCAAAGCCGCCGCCGCATCGTGAACGGCGGAGCTTCGTTCAGCATCAGCGCAAGGAGAGGCACGATGAACAGATCCTTCCATGGAACTTCAACGGCGTCCGGATCGGGCGGAATGGCCTGGGCCGCCGGCGCCGGTCTGGCTGCGGGACTGGCGGCCAATTTCGTCCGCAAGGCCATCATGCAGGCCCCGACCGCTTTGGCCGGCGACTGGGATCAGGCGCTGGCGCAAGAGCATAAGGCGGCGCTCGCGCTGTTCGACAAGCTTGAGCAGACCGAACACGCAACCCGGCGCGCCATGTTGTTCGCCAAGCTGAAACAGGCGCTCTCAAGGCATGCGTTCGAAGAGGAAAATGTCATATATCCGGCGCTCCGCGACCATGGCGCGGGAGACAGGGCGGAGGCCTTCAACCATGACCACGGGCTTGTGAAGCAATATCTCTTCGATCTGGGCCGCGACCAGCATCGCTCTGACTGGACAACTAAACTGCGCGAGTTCCGCTCGCTCTTCGAAAAGCACATGAGGGAAGAAGAGGAGCAGGTGTTTCCTGAGTTGAAGGCGCAGCTTTCCGAAGATGAAAACCACGCGGTGACCATGGCCATGAACAAGGAGGGGCTGAAGCTCGCGTGAGCTGACGCGCGCGGGGTTCGGCCCCCGGCACTCCAGCTTGCGCACGGGCGCTATACCGCTGCGCGAACAGGTGCGTTGCATATAGTAAGCATGCTCACTATATGCACTGCATGAGTGACACCCTTGCATTTATGATAGCCGACACGTCTCGGCTGCTGCGCCGTTCGTTTGATGAACGCACGCGCGTCATCGGCATCACGGGGGCACAGTGGCGCCTGCTGTTCACCGTATCCCGCAACGAGGGACAAAATCAGGGCGCGACCGCAGAACTGCTGGAAGTGGAGCCGATTACCCTGTGCCGGATGATCGACCGGATGGAAGAGGCGGGCATGGTCGAGCGACGGCCCGACCCGAATGATCGTCGCGCGTGGCGGCTTTATCTGACCGACAAGTCCCGCCCGCTGATCGGCCAGCTCCGCGAGCTGGGCGATCAGCTCATGGAACAGGCGCTTCAGGGAGTTGCGGCCGACGACCGCCAGCGCCTGTGGGATATCTTGAACACCATCAGGACGAACCTGTCCGCCGGGGCGGACCAGCAGGAAGCGACCCATGGCTGACGCGGACCCTGTGATACGGCCGAAAGGTGGCGAAACGCGCGACGGCGCGGCACCCGCGGCGGGGCAGGAGAGCCGGCCGGACGCAAAAAAGACCTGGCGGCGATGGGCTCTGATGCTGCTGGTGCCGCTCATCCTGCTTGGGGCGGGCGGTTATATGTGGATCGGCAGCGGCCGCTCCGCGTCGACGGACAACGCCTATGTTCGGGCGGACAAGGTTTCGGTGAGTTCAGAAGTCGGCGGCAGGATCGTTGCGGTCTATGTGAAGGAAAATCAGCAGGTGAAGGCCGGCGACCTGCTTTATCGCATCGACGCCGAACCTTATGAAATCGCGATCGCACAGGCGAACGCGCAGATCGCGCAGGCGCAGGTCGACATAGCGACGCTTCGGCAGACCTATGCCGCCAATACATCCTCGATCGCCGCCGCCCGCGACGTGGTGACCTATGCGCAGCAGACCTACAACCGAAACCTTGCGTTGATGGAACGTGGGTTCAACACCCGCGCCAAGATGGACGAGGCGCACCATCAGTTGGTGCAGGCCGAAGAGGATCTGCGCAACGCCGAGGCGGAAGCCGCCGAGGACCGGGCCAGGCTGCAGAGCGGGACGACGACGGCGGGCGTCAACCCGGTGATCGCGGCAGCCATTGCCGCTCGCGATCAGGCGGAACTCAACCTCGCGCGCACCGAGGTTCGGGCGCCGGTCGACGGGATCGTGACGCAGGCATCAAGGCTTCAGCTGGGGCAAATGGCCATCGAGGGTCTTCCGGCGCTTACCATCGTCGCATCGAAACGCGTCTGGGTGGAGGCCAATTTCAAGGAAACCGAGCTTGCCAAGATGCTGCCGGGTCAGCGGGCCGAGATCAGGATCGACGCCTATCCCGACCTGAAGCTCAAAGGGCATGTCGAAAGCCTGGGCGCGGGCACCGGGTCCGAATTCGCGATTCTTCCCGCGCAGAACGCCAACGGCAATTGGGTGAAGGTGACGCAACGCGTGCCGGTGCGCATCGCCATCGACGAACGCTCACCGCGCCCACTGCTGGCGGGGCTGAGCGCCACGATCACGGTCTTTACGGACGACCGCAATGCGCCTGATCGGGATCCCAAGGGCTAAAAAATGGCAAGCGCCGCCGGGCCAGCGCAAGCGCCTTCCACACCGCAGAGGGCCTCCGGTGCCGTCGGCGAGGCCGCGCTGTCGGTTGCGCAACGCGGTTTTCTGACCGTCGGCGTCATGGCGGCGATGGTCATGCAGGTTCTGGACACGACTATCGCCAATGTCGCCCTGCCGCACATGCAGGCGAGCCTCAACGCCACGAGCGACACCGTCACCTGGGTGTTGACCAGCTATATCGTCGCGGCGGCTATCGCCACCCCTATCACCGGCTGGCTTTCCGATAGGTTCGGTTCCCGAAACCTCTTCCTGTTCGCCGTCAGCGGCTTCATCATTGCGTCCATGCTCTGCGGCATCGCCACAAGCCTGGAGGAAATGGTGGCGTTCCGTCTGCTCCAGGGCATTTGCGGGGCCTTTATCCCCCCGCTTTCCCAAACGGTGATGATGGACATCAATCCGCCGGAGCGACAGGCAAAGGCGATGTCGATCTGGGGCATGGGCGTCATGGTTGGTCCGATCATGGGTCCGGTGCTCGGCGGCTGGCTGACCGAGAACTACAGCTGGCGCTGGTGTTTTTACGTCAATGTTCCCATCGGCGCGTTGACCTTGGCCATTCTCTGGCTGCTTCTGCCATCCCGGCCTCGTACCGAGCGGCGCTTCGACGGATTCGGCTTCGGCATGATAGCGTTGGGCGTTGCGTCCTTTCAGTTGATGCTCGACCGCGGCCAGCACGAAGACTGGTTCCAGAGCTGGGAAATCCTGATTGAAGGCGGCATTGCGATTGCCGCTCTCTGGGTCGCCGTGGTTCATCTCGCAACGGCCAAACGGCCGCTGTTCGAGCGCGCACTCTTTCGCGACCGCAATCTCGTCGCAGGCATGTTCTTCATGCTTCTGATAGGTGCGATCACCTTGGCCCCGTTGGCGCTCCTCCCCCCGATGTTGCAGCATCTTTATGGTTATTCCGTCATCTACACCGGCATGGTTCTCGCCCCGCGCGGCGCCGGAGTTCTCATCACCATGTTCATCTCCAGCCAGTTTGCGGGCAAGATCGATCTCCGCTTCGTGATCGCCACGGGGATGCTGATCATCTCCTATTCGCTCTGGGAAATGGCCCAGTGGTCACTTGATGTGGGCCCTGCGTCGATCGTCACCACCGGCTTTCTGCAGGGGTTGGGAATGGGTCTCGTGTTTATGCAGCTCAACACGCTGGCGTTCGCCACCCTCGACCGGCGCTGGCGAACCGACGGCACAAGCCTGATGAACCTGTTACGGTCGCTGGGCGCATCGGCAGGCATTTCACTCTGCACCACCCTGCTCACCCAGAACACCCAGACCACCCACGAACACCTCACGCGCTTCGTGACGCGATCGGCGCTTGACGTGATAGATCCAGCACAGGCGACGCGATACGGCGAGATCGGCGGAGCGGCGCTTGCTGCCGTCAATGCGGAATTGACCCGGCAAGCAACGATGATCGCCTACCTCAACGATTTCTACATGCTGGCGATCGTCACCTTGGTCTGCACTCCGCTGGTCTTCGTGCTGCGCAATCCGCGAGGCCCGGTTGAACAGGTCCATCTCGGGGAGTAGGCGGATAGCTTGAGACAGCTCGATCAAGGGTCCTGACCCCAGCTCATTCGGGCTTGTTGCAAGAGCCGCACGACCTCTTCATCGCTGGTCTGGTCGAAGTGGCCGTAATGCGCGCCGACGGCGAAAAAGGGTGCGGGCTCGGCCAGGCAGACAAGCTCGTCGCATTCCTGTCTAGGCTTTGCCAGCATGTCCGGCGGGCCAATCGGCACCGCCAGCCGCTTCACGCGCCGATCCGTTGGCCTTACGTAACATAACGGGGTTCCGTCTTTCCGCGCGGGCGCTTATGCCAATGCGGTGAAGACAAAGCGAAAATGGCTTCTGGCTCTACTGGTCGCAGTCATCATCTGCGCCGCATATCTGTTCTGGCAATCGCGCCCCGACGAGGTGAGCGTCGCCCCCGTTCGGCGGGGCACGGCGGTGGAACTCGTCTATGCGACGGGCTTTGTCGAGCCCGAGCAGCCCGTCTCGGTGCAGGCGCGGCTGACCGCGCCCGTCACGCGCGTCCTGGCGGACGAAGGCGACAGTGTGCGCAGGGGTCAGGCCCTGCTCGCTCTGGACGACGTCGACCAGCGCGAAACCGTGCGGGAAGCCGCCGCCCGCAGGCGTGGGGCCGATCTTGCCGAGCAGCGCATTCTCGCTCTTTACAAAAAGGGCTGGGTCACCCGGGCGGCGCGCGATCAGACCGTCGCCGATGCAGCGGCGGCGCGGGCCGCCGAAAGGGCCGCCCTCGCCCGGCTGGAACAGCATGTCATCCGGGCGGGAATCGACGGACTCGTGGTCAAGCGGGACGTCGAGCCCGGCGATCTGGCGGCGCCGAGCCGCGTGCTGATGCTGCTGGGTGACCCGGCGGAAATGCGAGTCACCGCCATCGTCGACGAGCGCGACGTGCCCCGCATAGCGGTGGGTCAGTCGGCCCTGCTGTCGAGCGACGCATGGCCGGGGCGGGTCATTCGCGGACATGTGCGCGAGCTGACGCCGGCCGGCGATCCCGACCAGCGCGCCTTTCGCGTGCGGCTTGGGCTGGACGAAAGCGAACCGCTGCCGATCGGCATGACGCTGGAAATCAACATCGTCGTCCGCAAGATCGAAAACGCGCTGCTGATCCCCCGGCTGGCGCTGCAGGACTCCCACGTCTGGGTCGCGCGCGACGGCAGGGCCGCCAAAAGGCAGGTCCGCACCGGGATCGGCGAGTCGGAACATGTTCAGGTCACGTCCGGACTTGCCGAGGGCGACAGCGTCATTCTGTCGCCGCCGTCCGATCTGGAAGAAGGCGAACGGGTCAGGCCTGTGGAGGGGGAATGATCGGCCGGGCGCTTCTGATCCTGGATATCGCGCGCAAGCACATCGTCCGGCGCACGCGGCAGACCGCGGTTGCCGTGTCCGGCGTGGCGGTGGGCGTCGGCTTCTTCCTGGCCGTATCGGCCATGATGATCGGCAGCCAGACCGATTTCGTCCACCGTCTGATCGACGCCGCTCCGCACATCATCGTTTCCGACGAACTGCGCAGCCCGTCCCCGCAACCCGGCGTGCGCGCCTTTCCCGACGCCGCGGTGACTCTCCACGGATACAAGGTGCGGACCGAGGCGCGCGGGCTGAAGGACTGGCCGGCGATCATGGCCGTGGCGAGCGCTTTTCCGGGCGCGATCTCGTCTCCAAGCCTGACGGGCGGAATTACGCTGAAGCTTGGCGGCCACGAGGAAGCGCTCGGCATTGTCGGGATAGAGCCCGGCCTTGAAGCGCGTATCAGCACAATCGAAGACAATCTGAAGGTGGGGCGGCTGCGCGATCTCGAAACGGTCCAGGGCGGTATCATCATCGGGGAGGAACTTGCCGCCCGGCTCGGCGTGGCCGTGGGCGATGTGGTGGCCGCCACATCGGCATCGGGCGTCACCCGGTCGCTCCGCATCGTCGGGCTGTTCAAGCGCGGCCAGGCGGAACTCGCGCCATCGTCGGGCTATGTGCTGCTTCGGGAGGCCCAGTCGCTGCTTGGCAGGCCGTTCATCATCAACCGCATCGGCATCCACCTTGAGGACCCCTACACGGCAGAAGAAATTGCGCGGACGCTGGAGAGCCGGTTCCGCTACAAGGCGGAGAGCTGGCAAGAGCGTTCGGCTGATTTCCTGTCATTGCTCGTGACCCGCAACGTCATCATGTACAGCGTGGTGGGCGCCATTCTGCTTGTGGCGAGCTTCGGCATCTATACCGTCGTCTCCAACAGCGTCTTCGACAAGCGGCGGGATATCGCGATCCTCCGCTCCATCGGCTTCGCGGAAGCCGATCTCCAGTTCGTCTTTCTCGTTCAGGGCGTTTTTCTCGCGCTTATCGGCATATTGTTCGGTTGGATGCTCGGCTATGGCCTGATGGAGATACTGGCGTCGCTCCAGTTCCCGATCGCGGGCGAGGACCAGCGCATCCCGCTGGACCGGGGCTTCCGCCAATATGCGATTGCCGCCGCCGCCTCGCTCACGGCCGGGGCTGTCGCCGCCTGGCTTCCCGCGCGCAAGACCTCCCGCGTCGATCCGGTGGACATATTGCGAGGCGCGGCATGAGCCTGCTGGAGGCCCGCCACCTCAGCCGCACCCTGTCGGGAGAGCCGCCGGTGCTGCTTGTGGAGGATGCGAACTTCGTCATCGAACGGGGAAGCTTCACGACGATCATCGGCCCCTCGGGCTGCGGCAAATCGTCGCTGCTCTATCTGCTCGGCCTTCTGGACCGTCCGACCGGCGGCTCCGTGCTGATCGACGGCGAGGATGTCGGCGACCTTGACGGCGACGCCCGCGCCCGGTTGCGGCTGGAGCGTTTCGGATTTGTGTTCCAGTTCCATTTCCTGCTGCCGGAGTTCACCGCGCTCGAAAATGTGATGCTGCCGATCCGCCGGCTCGGCCGTCTCGATCGTATCGAGACCGAGATGCGCGCGATGGAGCTGCTGACCGCTGCCGGGCTGGGCGGGAAGGCAAAGAACACCGTCGATCGCCTGTCGGGCGGGGAGCGTCAGCGGGTGGCGATCGCGCGCGCGCTTGCAAACGACCCCGGGCTGATCCTGTGCGACGAGCCCACGGGCAATCTCGACAGCCAGAACAGCGCGCGTGTCGTGGAAAGCTTTCAGATGCTTGCGCACGATCAGAACCGCGCCGTGGTATGCGTCACCCATGATCTCGAGATCGCCGCCGTGTCCGACAGGCGAATCTCGATGCTGGACGGGCGGATCGTCCAACCCGATTCATGAATAGCCGCGGATGCGGCCGCCCGCGCTGGCGGTGGTGCGCCTGAGCGAAGAACGTTCGAACCCTTCAGGATTCGCAAGGCCGACCGGCCGCCCGAGCTTATGCGGGGATAGCCAAGGCCGCGGATGCGGCCGCCCGGCGCTCGAGGGATAACAAATCGCGGATAGCAAATATGGTGCGCTTACAGGACTCTCATCGGGCACCCAAGCGGCGGATTTCCGGCACAAATTGGCAGTGAGCGATCGCCGAAACCATCAATAGCACCATCACATCGTCCGGAAAAGAGTGGACGTCCACGGACAGGGCAAAAGTACGTCATTAGACAGCCGCTTAGTAGTAGCCATAGGGCGGACGAAAAGCGTGATCATCATTGTCGCCAAACAGATTATCTTTCTCGAAACGCTGCTCAAGACCGTCAGCCGAAAGCGCCGCTTCGCGCGAGGCCAGCCTGCGCTCGGCCAGTCCCAGGAATTCGGCCACGCGGGCGGTGCTCCCAGATATTTCCTCGCTACGCAAACCCGCCACCAGCCTCCTACGCCGATCGAGGGAGGCCGACTCTTCGAGCACCTCATCCAGCACCTTGCCGCGGCGCTCGGCGATGTGGTCCCTGTGAAGGGCGAGTTCGCGCAACCGCCGCTCGTCCTCACGTTGCCGCGCCTCGGTCACGCCGCCGCTTGTACTCGCTGTCCTGCGCGATATCGAAGTGCGCGGCGAGGTCGAGACGGCGAAGCGCGTCCGCCAGCGTATTTCGGCGGTTTTCGTCTACGCCATAGCCCAGGGTATCTGTCAGACCGATCCCGCCGAGAGGCTTGGTAAGGTTCTCAAGCCCCTGCGAAAGGGCCACCAGCCGGCGATCACCGATCTCGTGCCGCTGCGCCGGATAATATATCCTCGGTGGTCGCACCATTCTATCGCTGCTACCTTTGCAGGCCGGTGAACATCGTCATAAGAGACGCGACGCCATACACGATCGCGGCGTCGACTACCTGACGAAGTCCGGAGCGTTCACGCTCCCAAAGCGCCGCCAGAAGCTTCAATCAGGTTCAGTGTACGGTTGCCGGCTGGCTCGGGTTCCAATGGCGGCGAGCACGCCCGCTAGCGCGATAGAATTGGTATCGTGACCGGCAATTTGTACCCAGGGACCGATTTGGCCCATCCGGTCATTCGCCCGTAGATCAATCCCCCATTGCGCCCGCCATAGCCTTCGGCCCAAGGCCAAGCCGCTCCATCACGCTCGGCCTGAACCCTTCGATATCAACGTCCGCTACTGCTGCCGCGTCGAAACAGAACATTCGGCCGTTATCAGAGCAATATTGACGACCTTTGTCACTCAACGACGATCAGCTACCAAATTAGGCCAGCCATCCGCCTTCCCGATCAATCCACAGGACATCTGCGCCAAGATCAGAGGTAGTATCGCACAGTGAGGACCGGGCCCGATACTAAAGAGCTCGATGACCCGCAATCCTGCTAGGGTTGAGACTCAATCAGAGCCAGAAAGCCACAGCGGCAGCGAGGCTTACGGCTGAGAGGAAGTTTCGTGCAAGCTTGTCGTAGCGAGTAGCGATCCGGCGGAAATCCTTGAGGCGGCAGAACATAGCCTCGACCCGCCAGCGATCTTTGTAGCGGCGTTTGTCATATTGGATCGGGCGCTTGCGGTTGCGGCGGCCGGGGATCACCGGGGTCGTGTCCTGTTCGCGCAGGATGGTCCTAATGCGATTGGCGTCGTAGCCGCGGTCGGCGATCACCCGCTTCATTCCCGCTGTTTCGTTGATGAGCAGGTCGGCGCCCTTCACGTCCGATGTGTTGCCGGGCGTCAGGACGAGACGAAGCGGCCGTCCGAGGACGTCGACAAGGGCGTGGATCTTTGTTGTCCGGCCGCCACGCGAGATCCCAATGGCATTGGCTCGCGCCCCCCCTTTGCCCCACCGGCGCTACGGTGAGCCTTGATGTAGCTGCTATCGATCTGCCCGGTCTCGGCGATCCAGCCTTCTTCGGTCAGTGCAGCCAGGATGCGTGTCCAGATGCCCCGCCGGCTCCACCTGTTCCATCGGTTGTAGACCGTCGTCGCCGGCCCGTATTCGGCGGGGCAATCTGCCCAGCGACCGCCGCACTTGAGCATGTGAACGATGCCGGAGATCACCCGCCGGTCATCAACACGTCGTGCTCCTGGCTGGTTCTTGGGCAAGTGGAGCTCGATTGCTGTCCACGCTTCATCCGATAGCCAGAACAACGAACGCGACATCCCCAAGGCCTCCTCTTCAGCGAAAACGCCTTGAATCAATGAGACCAACGATTTTCAAGAGGCTGATTGAGTTTGGACCCTAGCGGCCCTAATCCGGTCTTCGTCGGATTTCTACGCTATTCGGTTCCCCTGGCTCCGATACTCTGATCATCGAGGTGAGCCTGCAACGTATGATGGTCTCCGCCTCCTGAATGATGCGGTCCAGCAGTATTTGACATGTCGGTACGTCGTGGATCAGCCCTTGGATCTGTCCTGCCCAGACCAGCCCCGCATCAAGATCGCCAGTCTCTAGCGTTCTTCTGCCCAAGGCTCCGCCGACCAAAGGTTGAATGTCCTCGAACACAGCGTCCGGTCGCTTCGAGATCTCGACGACCCTATCCGAGACGCTATTCCTTGCAACGCGTCCCGTGTTGTGGAAGCGACGGAAGATCAAGTTGGTAGCGCGCTCATCGTTGCTCACGATGAATTTCTTAACGGCATCGTGGATTGGAGCTTCCTGCGTCGCGCAGAAACGAGTACCCATGTTAATACCCTCCGCGCCAAGAGCGAGGGCGGCCGCAAGTCCGCGACCATCCCCGAAACCCCCGCTGGCAATGATCGGAATCTTCACCCGGTCGACCGTTGCGGGAATCAGCACGAGGCCAGGTACGTCGTCCTCGCCGGGATGCCCGGCGCACTCGAAACCGTCGATCGAAATGACATCAACGCCCATGCGCTCTGCCGAAAGTGCATGGCGGACAGCAGTGCATTTGTGAAGGACAATGATATCATTGGCTTTGAACTCGTCGACATGTTCCTGCGGCTCGTGGCCCGCCGTCTCGACGATCTTGATGTCGCTTTCGATGATTGCGCGGCGATATTCCGCGTAAGGTGGCGGCGTAACCGACGGTAGGATCGTCAGATTCACGCCAAAGGGCTTGTCGGTCATCGTCCGGCACCGGTCTATCTCCCGGCGCAGGTCGTCAGGTGTCGGTTGCGTCAGCGCGGTCAGTATGCCGAGGCCACCCGCATTCGAAACCGCGGCGGCGAGTTCGGCCCGCCCCACCCACATCATGCCGCCCTGGACAATCGGCTTCTCGATGCCGAGCAGCTCGGTGAAGCGATTTCTCAATGCCATCACAGCGCCTCCAGGATCGTCACGTTGGCGATGCCGCCGCCTTCGCACATGGTTTGCAGACCATAGCGCTTGCCGCGCGCCCGGAGCGCATGGATCAGCGTGGCCATGAGCTTCGTTCCGCTCGCGCCCAGCGGATGGCCAAGCGCGATCGCACCGCCATTGACGTTGAGCTTCGCGGGATCGCCGCCGATCGCCTGCAGCCAGGCAAGCGGGATCGGAGCGAAGGCCTCGTTCACTTCGTACAGATCGATGTCCTCGATCCTCATGCCGGCGCGAGCGAGCGCCTTCCGGGTCGCCGGGATGGGCTCTTCGAGCATGATCACCGGATCGCCCGCGGTGACGGTCATATTGACGATCCGCGCGATCGGCGTGAGGCCATGTTGCTTGAGCGCCCGCTCGGACACGATGAGCGCCGCCGAGGCGCCGTCGCAAATCTGGCTCGCATTGGCCGCGCTGATGACGCCGCCCTCCTGAAGTAGCTTCACCGATCCAATGCCTTCGAGCGTCGCATCTGCGCGGACGCCCTCATCGGTGCTGCGGAGGATGCCACCCGTCTCCAGTGGAACCATTTCGGCGTCAAAGGCTCCGGCCGCGATCGCGGCGGCGGCGCGCCGATGGCTTTCCAGCGCGAACCGGTTCAGCGTCTCGCGATCGAAGCCGTACTTCTTCGCGATCATTTCCGCGCCCGCGAACTGGCTGAACTCCTCCACGCCGTAGCGCGCCCTGATCCGCCCGCTGACCGGGCCGACGCCGACGCCGACGCCTTCCCGCGCATGAAACGACATGTTGCTGAACATCGGCACGCGGGTCATGCTCTCGGCCCCCGCCGCGACGACGACGTCCATCGTCCCGGACATGATCGCCTGCGCCGCGAACTGGACGGCCTGCTGCGAGCTCCCGCACTGACGGTCGATCGTGACGGCCGGAACGCTCTGCGGCAGCTTCGAAGCCAGAACGGCGTTGCGCGCAAAGGCGAACGCCTGCTCGCCGACCTGCGTCACGCAGCCGAGGATGACATCCTCCACGGCCGTGGCGTCGATACCCGTTCGGTCGATCAGCGCGTCGAGAACCTCGGCCGCCATGTCCGCCGGGTGCCATTCGGCAAACTGTCCGTTGCGCTTGCCGCCGGGGGTGCGGACGGCTTCGACGATATAGGCTTCAGCCATGATCAGGCTCCTCTGAAATCCGGTGCTCGTTTGGCGAAATAGGCAGCCAGGCCTTCACGGGCTTCGGCGGTCGCCCCGGCGTCGCTGATCGCGCGGGCCTCCCGCTCCAGCTGCGTCTCGAAACTGGCTGCGAAGCTGTCCTGCAGCAAGACGCGCGCGGCCCCGAGCGCCGCGACGGGCGATGCGGCGAGCTGTGCTGCGGTTGCCTCGCCCTCCTCCATCAACCGTCCATCGCCGACGAGACGCGTGACCAGCCCCATCGCCTCCGCCTCCTCGGCATTGATCCGCCGGTTGGTGAGGATGATCTCCTGCGCCTTGCGTAAACCGACCAGCCTCGGAAGGCTCCAGCTCATGCCGCCATCGGGGGTGAGGCCAAGCGTGCCATATGCGGCGGCGAAGTGCGCCGATCGTGAGGCGAGGACGACATCGCCGCTGATCGCGAGGCTGAACCCCGCGCCGACCGCCGGCCCGTTGACCAGCACGAGCATGGGCTTCGCCATCCGCGCCAGGCGCGCCAGGGTCATGTGCAGCGTTCCGGCGAGTTCGCTCAGAAGGGACGAGACCTGGTCGCCGGCCGCGGCGAAAAGACCGACATCGCCTCCGGCGCAGAAGAGTTTGCCGGCCCCCGTTAGCACCACGCAGCGAATGTCGGCGTCGGTCTGACAGCGGATGGATGCCTCGACGAGCGCGCGCGCCATCGGGAGATCGATGGCGTTGCCGGCCTGCGGACGATTGAGCGTAAGCCACGCCGTTCCTTCACGGATATCGACGATGAGAGGCGTCTCGGTCACCTGGACCTCCCTAATTTCCTGGGTGTTTGCGAGCGGCATCGGTTCCTCACAGCGCGCGCGCGATGACCATTCGCTGGATGTCGGATGTGCCTTCGTAGATCTGGCAGACGCGCACATCACGGTAGGTCTTGGCGACGCCGAACTCTTCGAGATAGCCATAGCCGCCGAGCGTCTGGATCGCGCCGGAGACGACGGCCTCCGCCGTCTCCGATGCGAAGAGCTTCGCCATCGATGCCTGGGTCAGCGCCGGCTGCCCCGCATCCCGCAGCGACGCGGCGGACAGCACCAGTTGTCGGGCCGCCTCGAGCCGGGTCGCCAGATCCGCCAGCCGGAAGCCGACCGCCTGATGCTCGATGATCGGCTTGCCCATCGACACGCGATCCTTCGCATATCCGATCGCGATCTCCAGCGCGGCCTGGGCCATGCCGACGCACTGCGCGGCGATGCCGATACGCCCGGCTTCGAGGTTGGAGAGCGCGATGCGATAACCCTGGCCGATCTCGCCAAGCACCAGCTCATCTTCGATGAAGAGGTCTTCGAAACGCAGGGCACAGGTGTCGGACGCCGCCTGCCCCAGCTTGTGCTCGACCTTTTCGACGACATAGCCCGCCCGCTCGGTCGGCACGAGAAAGGCCGTCAGCCCCTTTTTCCCGGCCGATGGATCGGTGACGGCGATGACCATCGCCAGCTTCGCTATCTTGCCCGACGTGATGAACTGCTTGGCGCCATTCAGCTTCCAGCCTCCATCCACTCTGGACGCCCTCGTCCGGATCGCCGAGGCGTCCGACCCGGCATCGGTCTCGGTCAGCGCGAAGGCGCCGATCGAGCGGCCGGAGATCAGGTCGCGAAGAAAGCGGTCTTTCTGCGCGTCGGACCCGTCTTTCAGAATGCCCTGGACGATGATCGAATTCTGGATCGACACGATTGTCGACAGCGCCCCATCGGCCGCGGCGATCTCGATCAGTGCGAGGGCGTAGGAGACATAGTCGCTTGCCGCGCCTCCGAAAGCTTCGGGCGCGACCATCCCGAACAGGCCGAGCTGCGCGAGGCTGTCGAACACCCAGGGCTCATAGCCCCCGGCGCTTTCGAAACGGCCCGTGGCAGGCAGGATGCGATCCTGCGCGAACGCGCGGACGGTATCGCGGATGGCGATCTGGGTCTCCGAGAGAATCAAGAAACCTCCGGGTTTTGTGGCGTACTATACAGTACGTTGCATAACAGCGAGTTTTCTGTCAATGTCTGGGCGCTAAGGAGTCATGGTGGCAAAGCAGATTGACGATCTCGAGATTTCGCCCTTCCCGACGATCGAGGATCGTCTGCGCGAGAAGAGCCTGAAACGGGAAGCGGTGCTGCGGGCGGCCGTGCGCACCTTCAACGCACGCGGATTTCAGGCCGCCTCTCTCGACGAGGTGGCGGCGAGTCTCAAGATCAGCAAGCCCACCATCTATCGATATCTCGGCAACAAGGAGCAGGTGCTGCTCGAGTGCGTCACCCGGGGACTGGAAATGCTGCAGCATGCCGCCGCACAGGCGCAGGCCGAGGCCGGCACCGGCCTGATGCGGCTGTCCCGGTTTCTCAGGCGCTATGCCGAGATCAACATGGACGATTTCGGAAGATGCGTGATCCGGACCGACGATGCGGCGCTCTCGGCCGAGGGCCGCCGCCATTTCCGCGCCTTGAAGGCGAAGATCGATCATGCCATGCGCGGGCTGATCGCCGACGGCATCGCGGATGGCTCGATCGCGCCCCTCAATGTGAAAATGACCGCGTTCGCGCTGGCGGGCGCGCTGAATTGGCCGGCGCGGTGGCATGATCCGAGCCGCGACATGTCGGCAGAGGAAATAGCCGGGGCGATGGTCGACGTGCTGGTCCAGGGCCTCGCGCCACGCGGGTGACGTCGATCGCGGCCGAACAGGTCCGATCTCCACCCACCGTGATGGAGAGAAATCAAAAACTGTCATTTCATCACTTTCTGCCGCCGGGACACTGACCTATCATCAGTAATTGACGAGTCGGGCGCCATGGGCTGTCCGGACAAACGTCGCAGACGCTGATGCCGTCGAGACTGCGAGGGGGGACCGGAGTGCGAGCGGTGCAATTTCTGGGAGCCGGCCAGCCCTTGTCTCTCTCCGCCATCCCCGATCCCGCGCCCGGCCCGGGCGAGGTGATCATCCGCGTGGAGCGTTGCGGCATCTGTGGCAGCGACCTCGAGATGACGAGCGGCAAGGGCTTCACCCTGCCGGCGGGGTGCGTGCTCGGCCATGAATTCGCGGGCGAGGTCGTCGCGCTCGGCGCGGGCGTCACGACGCTGGAAATCGGCAGCCGGGTTGCGGCCATGCCCTTCGATTGCTGCGCGACCTGCGATCGGTGCATCGCGGGCCAGCCCCAGCATTGCCGGGCGGTGTCGGTGCACGGCTGCGGCGGCCGTGGGGGGCCTATGCGGAATATACGCGCGCATGGGCCTCTCACTGCGTCCGCCTGCCGAACCATCTGACTTTCGACGATGGGGCGCTCGTGGAGCCGCTCTCCGTCGCGCTGCACGGCATAAGGATGGCGGAGCCGATAGCGGGGCGCCGCGTGCTGGTGCTGGGCGCGGGGCCGATCGGGCTTGCGGCGATCTATTGGGCGAGGCAGCTCGGCGCTGTCCGCATCGCGGCGATGGCGCCTTCGCGGCGGCGGGCCGGACTTGCCACCGCGATGGGCGCGGACGGGCTGGCGACGTTCGGCGATCGGGAGGCGGAAGAGGTCGAGCAGCTGCTTGGCGGCAAGCCCGAGATCATATTGGAATGTGCGGGCAAGGCCGGCGTGCTCGATCGTGCGATCGGCCTGGCCGGGATCGGCGCGAAGATCGTCGTGCTCGGCTATTGCGTGACGATGGACAGCTTTTTCCCGATCACGGCGCTCGGCAAGGAAGTGACCATACGATTTTCAAAAATGTACCAGTTGCAGGATTTCCAGGACACAATGGCGTCGCTGGCCAGCGGGCATCTCGATCCGCGGACCATGATCACACGCCGCATCGGCCTGTCCGACGTACCGGCGACCTTCGAAGCGCTGCGGACCGACCGGGACCAATGCAAGGTCATGATCGCGCCGCATGAAGCCTGAGCGGGGGCAGCCGGCACCGCCGGAACGCATACGAGCGATAAGGAAGACCGGCGATGCTGCTCAGGGATAAGATCATCCTGGTCTCCGGCATCGGCCCCGGCATGGGATCGAAGCTCGCTATCGAGGCGGCGCGCGAGGGCGCCGCCGGCGTGATCGGCCTCGCGAGAACGCGCTCCAGGCTCGACGATGCCGAGAGCATGTTGCGGGCAGAGGGGCTCGACACGCCGATGTTGAAGGCCGTGGCCGACATCCGCGACAGGGCGCAGTGCGAAGCGGCCGTGCGCGATGCGATCGCACGGTTCGGCCGTATCGACGCCCTGATCAACAGCGCGTTCATCCATGGCGGCGCGCAGATGCCTTCCGAAACGAAGATGGAGGAGGTGCGCGAGGCGATCGAGACCAACCTGATCGGCACGCTCAATATCACCCAGGCCGTCATTCCACAGATGAAGGCGCAGAAATCCGGTGCGATCGTGATGGTGAGCACGCAGGCCGCCCGCAAGGTCGTCCGCACGACCGACATGATCTATGCGATGTCCAAGCAGCCGCTGGAAAGCGCGGTACGGCATCTGGCGTGGGAGCTTGGCGCGTTCAACATCCGCGTCAACCTCAGCCTGCAAGGCTATATGTGGGGCGACGTCGTCTCATCCTACGTCGATCGCGTCGGAACGGCGACGGGCAGGACGCGCCAGGCTGTGATCGACGACATCGCCTCGCGCA